>DATMDV010000440.1:0-4488 GCA_035557475.1 Ilumatobacteraceae bacterium | reverse complement strand
TCGGACGCCGTTACGTGGCGGATCTCGGCGACCTCTCCGTCGACGAACCGGAACGGGCCGTCGTGCACGACCCGGTAGCACCGCCCGATTAGGCGCACATCGTCGTCCTCGTAGCGCCCCGCGCCGATGAGACGCGGGCGGGCATCGTCGAGGCCCAGTTCCTCGGCGAGCTCGCGCCCCGCCGCGACGTCGTAGGTCTCACCGCTCGCGACGACCCCGCCGACGCAGATGTCCCACATCCCCGGCCAGATGTCCTTGCCCGCAGAGCGGCGATGGACGAGGAGCCTGCCATCGGATCCGACCACGGCGATCGCCACCGAGCGGTGCCGCAGGTTCTCGGCCCGTATCCGCGAACGGGGTGCGACATCGACGACCCGGTCGTGCTCGTCGACGATGTCAACGAGTTCGTCGCCCAATTCCTCGTTCGCGGGAAAAGACCTACCATGCGGCGATGACGGTCGAAACGCTGCGCGAAGAAGCCAAGGAACTCCACGACGAGACGGTGCGCCTACGGCGCCAGCTCCACGAGCGGCCCGAGCAGGGCAACGAGCTGCCGGTCACGAAGGAGATCGTGCTCGAGGCGATCGACGGCCTACCGCTCGACGTCCAGCTGCACGAGACCACGAGCGGCATCGCGGCGCTGCTCACCGGCGGCAAGCCGGGGCCGACGGTGCTGCTCCGGGGCGACATGGACGCCCTGCCCTTGCACGAGGACACCGGGCTCGACTTCAGCTCGCGCAGCGAGGGCACGATGCACGCCTGTGGGCACGACACCCACGTGGCGATGCTCGCCGGCGCCGCCCGTGTGCTGTCGGCGCGCCGCGACGAGATCCCCGGTCGGGTGCTGTTCATGTTCCAGCCGGGAGAGGAGGGCCACCACGGTGCACGCTTCATGCTCGACGAGGGACTCCTCGACGTCGCGCCCCTCGCCGACGGCACGCCGTCGCCGGTGACCGGAGCGTTCGCGCTGCACATCACGTCGACGCTGCCGACCGGTTGGGTGAGCTCGCGCGGCGGGCCGATCATGGCGTCGGCCGATCGCTTCATCATCGACGTGGTCGGCCGCGGCGGGCACGCCAGCGAGCCGTTCCGAGCACTCGACCCGATCCCGATCGCCTGCGAGATCGTCCAGGCCATCCAGATGATGGTCACCCGCAGCGTCGACGTGTTCGACCCGTCGGTCGTCACCGTCGGCCGCATCAGCGCCGGCACGACGAACAACATCATCCCCGAGACCGCCGAGATCGAGGGCACGATCCGCACCGTGAGCGAGTCGACGCGCGTGAGGGTGAAGGACAACATCCGCCGCGTCGCCGAGGGAGTCGCTGCCGCGCATGGTGCCGACGTGACGGTCGAGATCATCGCCGGCTATCCCGTGACGTCGAACTCCGAGTCGTTCGCCGACTTCACGATCGACGTCGCGACCGAGATGCTCGGCGCCGAAAAGGTCGTGCGGATGCCGAACCCGATCATGGGCGCCGAAGACTGGAGCTACGTGCTGCAACGTGTACCGGGCTCGATGATGTTCCTCGGGGGGACGTCACCCGACCGCAGCCCGGAGACGGCGCCGGCCAACCACTCGAACCGGGTGATGTTCGACGAGGACGCGATGATCGACGGCGTCGCGCTGTACGCCGGGATGGCCTTGCGTCATCTTGCTGGCGTGTAATCCGCGGACGCGCGGGTCAGGCGGAGCGTCACGAGCTCGAAGGGTCGCAGCGTGAGCACGGCGATGCCGTCGCCGACCTCGAGTCCGCTGGCCGGCTCTTCAAGCAGGTTGCAGCGGCTGGCGCCGAGAATCCGCCGGTCGGCGCGCACCGTGACATGACGCCGATCTCCGCACGCCTCGTGGAGCCGCACGACGAGATCGCCGCTCGCATCGTCGGCGAGCTTGATGGCATCGATCTCGACCCCCGCGCCGGTCAACGACACGATCGGTGTCGCGATCTCGGCGGCTGAGCCGCGCACCGCACGGACCGGTGTGTTGAACCGTTCTGCCTCGCGGACGACGTCGGCGAGTCCCGATCCGTGCGGGTACAACGCCACATCGACGGAGTGGCGGCCCTGGTCGGCGTCGGGGTCGGGGTAACGGGCCGCGCGGAGCAGGCTGACCCGGACCTGCCCGTCGAACACGCCGTGCCCGTAGCGCCCGTTGTTGAGGATCGCGACCCCGAACTCGGGTTCGGCGACGTCGACGAAGCGGTGGGCGCACACCTCGAACTTGGCTGCGTCCCACGACGTCGTCGGATGGGTGGGTCGCCGGACGCTCCCGAACTGCACATCGCACGTCGCAGTGTCGGCGCGCACGTCGAGCGGGAAGACCATCGAGAGCAGGTGCTCGTGCTCGTGCCAGTCGACGTCGATGTGGATGTCGAGGCGAGGGCTGCCGGCGCGCAGCGAGTAGGTGACCGAGGCCGTGGAATCGCCGAACGCTCGATCGACCCTGACGGTGCCGACCAGCGGGCCGTTGTCGGTGACCGTGATCCGGTCGGCCGTCGTGATGGGTGTCGCGTTCGGCGGCGTCCAGGCTTCGAGATCCCACGCGTCGTACTCGACGGGATGGTCGATCGCCAGCTCGAGCACCGCCGCCAACGCGCGTTCCGGCAGGACCTCGCGTGCGTGGTCGACGTCGATGATCGATGTCAGGTTGCCGCCTTCGTCCCATCGGACGGCGAGGTGGCGGTTCGTCATCGAGCGATCGGTGACGACCACGTGGTCGTCGACCGGCAGGGCGAGGACGGGTGCCATCCCGTTGCCGGGAATCGCGGCGCGGAACGCCAGCCCACCAGCGGCGAGCGACTGCGTCGGGCCGGAACCCGACTGTGAGCGGGTCGAGAGATCGTCGTCGACGAGCTCGCCGATGATCACGATCTCGTCGCGGTCGTGACTGGCGACATTGGTGAGCGTCGCGGACCCAGGCGCGAGGGTCTCGACGAAGGCGTCGATGCGTTCGCGCAGTTGCTGCTCGATGCGGGTGTGCGTCGCCTCGGCGTCGGCATGGACCCACGCGATCGACGATCCGGGCAGGATGTCGTGGAACTGCTGGGTGAGCACTTCTCGCCACAGCTCGTCGACGTCAGCCGCGACACCGCTCGTGGCGGCCCACAGTTCGACCTCGCGGAGCAGTCGCTCACACCGGCGGTTGCCGAGCTTGGTGCGGATCTGGCTCGTCAGCGTGCCGCGGTGGGTCTCGAAGTAGAGCTCGCCGCGCCACACCGGCACCGGCGCGCCGAGATGGATCTCGCGCTCGACGTGCTGGAAGAACTCCGCCGGCGTACCGATCTCGACCCGCGGCGCGCCGTCGAGGTCGGCCAGCCGGTGTGCACGATGGAGCATCTCGCGCGTCGGACCGCCGCCCCCGTCGCCGTGGCCGAACGGCATCAGCGACCAGTCGCTCCACCCGTGCTCGGAGAAGTTCTCGACCGCGTGCGCGCATTCGGCGGGTGTGATCTCGGCGTTGTAGGTGTCGACCGGCGGGAAGTGGGTCAGCACCCGGGTGCCGTCGAGGCCCTCCCACCAGAACGTGTGGTGGGGGAACCGGTTCTGCTTGTTCCACGACAGCTTCTGCGTGACGAAGCGCTTCATGCCGCCGGCCGCGAACACCTGTGGCAGGCCGGCGGGATAGCCGAACACGTCGGGGATCCATACCTCGGTGCACCGCTGCCCGAAGTGCTGCTCGAAGTACCGCTGGCCGTGCACGATCTGGCGCACGAGGCTCTCACCCGACGGCAGGTTCATGTCGGACTCGACCCACATCCCACCGACCGGCACCCACTGCCCGCTGTCGACCTTGGCGGCGATCCGGGCGAACAGCTCGGGCCGACGTTCCTCGATCCACGCGTACTGCTGGGCCTGCGAGCAGACGAACCGATAGCCGGGGTGCTCGTCCATCAGGCGGACCGCTGACGCGAACGTCCGCTCGCACTTGCGTCGTGTCTCGCGGATCGGCCACAGCCAGGCGGTGTCGATGTGGGCGTGGCCGGTGGCGATGATGTGGTGGGCGCTCGATCGCGCTGGCAACGCCAGCGCCGGCTCGATCGCGTGGCGGGCGGCGGCGACGTCGGGGACGGCATCGAGGGCGCGTTCGATGTCGCGCAGCAATCGCGGGCGGCGTGGATCGTCGAGCGCGAGTGAGCGCATCACTCCGTCGATGACCTCGAGGTCGTGCATCAGCGCCTCGGCCTCGGAATCGACGACGACGAGCTCGGCGCGCCGGAACCGGTACAGCCTCTCCTCCCCGGCCGTGGCCGGCGACCCGAGAGGAGACGGACGGAACTGCGGGAACGACGGGTTCGAGGCCGCTTCGACCATGAGCACGACTGGCCCCGGCTTCGACCCGACGGCCACGTTCGTTCGCCGCGGATGGATTCCCTGAACGGGCAGTCCGGCGTCGTCGACGACGAGACCCTCGCACTGGAACCCGGCCGCGTCGCGGTGGAAGCCGAGATCGATCACGGCCTCGACTCTCCGGCCGGCCCAGTGGTCCGG
>DATMDV010000439.1:0-2460 GCA_035557475.1 Ilumatobacteraceae bacterium | reverse complement strand
CTGGCCCGCTGGCCCGATCATCCGAAGGTCGATCTGGTGACGACCGACGGCTTCCTCCACCCGAACGCGGTACTCGAGGAACGCGAGATCATGCACCGCAAGGGGTTCCCGGAGAGCTACGACACGCGGCGCCTGCTGCGGTTCCTCCGCGAGTTGAAGAGCGGTGTCGACGAGGTCGATGCACCGGTCTACAGCCACGTCGTGTACGACATCGTCGACGGCGGCCGGGTGACCGTGCACCAGCCCGACATCTTGATCCTCGAGGGGCTGAACGTGCTCCAGGTCGGCGATGGCGGCAAGGAGTTCGTGAGCGACTACTTCGACTTCTCGATCTTCATCGACGCCGCCGAGGAACACATCGAGCAGTGGTACGTCGAGCGCTTCTTGAAACTGCGCGAGTCGGTGTTCCAGAACCCGGAGAGCTTCTTCAAGCACTTCGCCCATCTCACCGACGAGCAGGCGATCGAGACCGCGCGTTCGATCTGGACGTCGATCAACGGGGTCAACCTGCGCGAGAACATCCTTCCGACCCGCGAGCGGGCCTCGCTGATCCTCCACAAGTCAGCCGACCACCGCGTCCGCGAGGTCGAGCTGCGCAAGCTCTGACGCGCTCGCCGACCGGTTCCGCGCGCGTCTAAGCCGCTCGGCGCAGCCAGTTCGGGAGCTCGGCCAACGACGTCAATTCGGAGAACTCTTCGCCGTGGTCGGCGACGTGCTCGTGGTCCCAGAGCAGGTGGTAGGGCACGTGGACGGCGCTACCGCCGATCTCGAGCACCGGCAGGATGTCGCTGCGCACCGAGTTGCCGACCATCAGGAACCGATCGGGCTCGACCCCGACGTGGCGCAGCACCCGCCGGTACGCCGTCGGGTCCTTCTCGAGCAGGATCTCGACGTACTCGAAGTGGTGTTCGAGTCCCGACGTGGTGATCTTGCGGGTCTGGTGCACGAGGTCGCCCTTGGTGAGCAGCAGCAGGCGATGGTCGCGGCCGACCTCGGCGAGCACCTCCGGAACGTGCGGGAGCAGCTGCACCGGTTCGGTGAGCATGTCGTAGCCGACGTCGATGAGGCGACCGATGACGTTGGCCGGCACCTCGGCGCTCGACACCGTGATCGCGCACTGCACCATCGACAGCGTGAAGGCCTTGACGCCGTAGCCCGACGTCGACAGGTTCGACCGCTCCGTCTCGCGGAGCGCGGCCGCCAGATCGATGCCGGGCGGGGTGAACGGGCCGAGCAGCTCGACGAAGCGTTCCTCGGCCATCTGAAACGCGTCCTCGCTGCGCCACAACGTGTCGTCGGCGTCGAATCCGATCACGTCGTAGTCGCGGGCGCTTTCCATCGCCACCGACGGTATCGGTCGAACCACGGTCGCGTCCGGACGATTCAGCGATGGATGGCGTTGAGGTAGTTGTAGACCGTGATGCGGCTGACATGCATGGCGTCGGCGACGTCTTCGACGGCACGCCGCAGGATGAACGCGCCGCGTTCGTCGAGCAGCCGGACGGCGAGTTGCTTGTCCTCGCGTGACAACGTCGGCAGCGGGGCGCCCAGCTCGGCTTCGACGGCGTCGATCAGGCGGTCGAGCGCTCCGTGCAACGGCGGCATCCGTACCGCCCCGACGGTGGTGCCTTCCCATACCAGTGGGACGTCGGACGGTTCGAGCTCGGACGGCGCGACCAGCGAAGCGCCGACGGCGTCGACGACCGGCCGGATGGCGCGGACCAATGGATGCTCGCCATTCACCCCGTACCCCCGGGTTCGGCGCTGACGTCGAGGTTGACGTGGGTGGCGCCGTTGGAGAACGCGGCCCGGACCACCGCCGCCACGAGGTCGGGCATCAGCGCCGCTTCGACCGTGCAGCTCGATCCGAACGGTCCGAACTCGACCTCGGCACCGAGATCGGTGGCGGCCTCGACGGCGGCCACGACGTGACGCCCGGGCTTGCCCTCCACGAACGGCTCGATCGTGAACTCGAGGTGCTGCACGGCACGTCAGCGTACGGCACGCGCGTCAACGCGGCATCGGCCGCGTCGTTCCGCGCTCGCTCAGATGCCCATCACGCGTTGAAGATCGTTCGAGCGCGCCACGCAATCGTGGCCGGCCGCGCCGAACGCCTCGTTGAGCCGGTTGAGGGCCTGCTTGAACGAGCCGTTCCAGTCCTCACCGAATCGGTCGCGCGCCGGGCCGGTCCACGCGGTGCCGTTGAGCACGCCGTCGACGGTCGACATCAGCTGGTTGATGGCGTCGATCTGGTTGGTGAGCGTGCGGCCGAGGGTGGCGAGCTGCTCGGGGTTGGCGCCATACATCGACATCGTGGTGTCCTCCTCTTCGGGCGTTCTGTCCGGCTTCCTGTGGGCGGCGAACCGGCGCCAAGCGGAATCAGGATCCGAACTCGTCGAGCAGCGGGAGCACCATCGCCCAGCTGTCCGGCACGAACGGCGCCCGTCCTGCGAGCCCGTC
>DATMDV010000438.1:0-5186 GCA_035557475.1 Ilumatobacteraceae bacterium | reverse complement strand
ATCGAATGAACTCTGGAAGCAGGTGTGCTGTCCGGTCGTCTTAATCGGTTTGGAAATAGCCCTAGCGTCAGGATGCCGAAGATGGATGATGAGGCTTTCTTGGCGATGCGGGCGCGTTTGACGGTGCTGCTGCCCCGATTGAATGAACGTGATCGTCGTGCGGTGATGGCGGCCGAGGCGATATCGTGGGGCCGCGGCGGAATCAGCGCGGTGCATCGAGCCACAGGTGCGTCGCGGACGACGATTCGACGCGGTATGGCCGAACTCGCCGATGACGAGCCAGCGCAGCCTGGAAGCCGAGTCCGGGCACCGGGGGCGGGTCGCAAGAAAGCCGAGATCGCCGATCCGAAGCTGCTGGATGCATTGGATTCCTTGGTCGACCCGCCGACTCGGGGTGACCCGGAGTCGCCGTTGCGGTGGACCACGAAATCGACGCGAAACCTCGCCGGGGCACTGACTGAGATGGGCCACCGAGTCAGCCACTCCGTCGTGGCGAAGATCCTGGGCTCGCTCGGATACACTCTGCAGAGAACCCGCAGGACACCGGAAGGGCAACAACCTTCTGACCGGGACGCCCAGTTCCGGTACATCAACGGACTCGTCGAGCAGTTCTTGGCCGGCGGCGACCCCGTGATCAACGTCGACACAAAGAAAAAAGAGCTGGTTGGACGGTACGCGCAGGCTGGCAAGGAGCGGCAGCCGAAAGACGAGCCGGTCGAGGTGTCCACCTATGGCTTCCCCGAAAATCTGGGCAAGGCTAGCCCCTATGGACCTTATGGCCCCTATGACGACCTCGCCGATGACAGCGCTTGGGCCTGCGTCAGCATCGACCACGATGCGCCGGTATTCGCCGTGACCACCATCGAACAATGGTGGCACACGATGGGCAAGAACAATCACCCCAACACGCGGCGCATCCTCATCACCGCTGACTGCGGCGGATCGAACGGACACCGCACCTGGCCGTGGAAATTCGAACTCGCCCGGCTCGCCGCAGCAACCGGACTCGACATCATCGTCTGCTACTACCCATCCGGTACCAGCAAATGGAACAAGATCGAACACCGACTCTTCTCCAGGATCACCCACAACAGGCGCGGACAACCACCCGAAACATATCAAACCATCGTCAATCTTATCGCCAACACCACGACCCCGACAAGCCTAACCGCACACCGCAAACTCGATTCCAATCACTATCCTACCAAAATCACACCTACCGACCAGCAGAGGAAATCAATACCCCTCACTCGACACCAATTTCATGGCGACTGGAATTACACTATCCGACCCTCTAGCCTCAATTCCCGGGAGGTGGGCTGAGCTCACCCGTTATGCTGCCTGGTGTCCAGTTTCCGGCCTTTCGCGCTCGATGAGCTCACCGCCCGCGGCATCCACTGCTGGGCCCTGCGCCAGCGCGGCCGCACCGAGCTGGCCGCCTCGTCGCACTCACCGCCGCAGCCTGGCGTGAGGTGGTCACCCGGCCAAAGACCTCGACACCGGCTACGCCGACCGCGACGTCCCCATCACCTGGCGAAACGGCTACTACCTGCGCTTTCGCTTCCCACCCCGCTGACGACGACCCCCACCCCGGGCCACCTCAACTCAACTCCCACGCCGGGAATCGCGTGGATATGAAATTTCATTCCAGTTCCTCATGGATAGAAAATTTAATTCCAGCTCCTGTTGAGTTGCTCTCCTTTTGAGTGGTGGCCCTTCCCGTCGGACCGGCCGTGCGGCAGGCTCGGCACGGAATCCCAACCATCCCGAGTCAGAGAAGGACGTCCACCAATAATGTCACCGTCCGTGAAGCAGCTTCCCCAGCCCGCTGCCGCTCTTCAGAACCCTAGGACAGCAGCCGAGGACTCCAGCATTGCTGTCACGTGCCCCGTAGGATCAGAGGTGGCGCTCGCTACAAGATCCACGACGAGCGGGTCATCCTCGTCGAGCCAGAACCCTGAACCACCCCCGGTACGACCAGAAGGCCCGGTCGTGCCGCAACAACGCAACGGGCGGCTCGACGTCGCGATCGACGTGACCGCGGATGAGCCCAGTGTCGCGGATGAGCCCAGTGTCGCGGATGAGCCTCTCCCTGGAATCGAGATCTTGAGCATCACGGTGTACCGCGGCCCCAATTACTGGTCGTACAACCCCGCCATCAACCTCCTCCTCGATCTCGGATTGCTGGAGGACTGGCCGACGGACCGGCTCCCGGGCTTCGCTGAGCACCTCGTCGAGTTCGTCCCCGAGCTGCGCACGCACGACTGTTCACGCGGGCGTCCCGGGGGCTTCCTCGAACGGCTCGAGGTGGGAACCTGGCTCGGCCACGTCGCTGAGCATGTGGCTCTCGCACTCCAGGTTCGCGCTGGTTTCCACGTCCGCCGGGGAAAGACGCGGTCGGCCGGTGAGCGGGGGCGCTACTACGTCATCTACAGCTACGACAACGAGGACGTCGGGCTGGCCGCCGGCAAGCTGGCCGTGCGCCTGGTGAACCACCTAGTCCAGCCGGAGCCCGATTTCGACCCGAAGCAGGAGATGGACGGTCTGCTGGCGCTCGCTCGGCGGACGCGGTTGGGGCCATCCACGCAGGCCATCGTGGGCGAGGCGGAACGCCGCGGCATCCCGTCGTTCCTCCTGGACGACCGGTCGCTGGTCCAGCTCGGCCACGGCGTGCACCAGCGGCGCATCGTGGCGACGGTCCCTTCGTCGACGAGCGCGGTCGCGCTCGACCTTGCGAAAGACAAGGACCTCACGAAGAACCTCTTGCGGGGCGCGGGCGTCCCCGTACCGCGCTCGGAGGTCGTGCGAACGGCCGACGGTGCCGTCGCGGCAGCGGAGCAGATTGGCCTCCCGGTCGTCGTGAAGCCGCTCGATGGCAACCACGGCCGTGGCGTATCCCTTGACTTGCATGACCAGGCGGAGATCCGAGGCGCCTTCGAGCGGGCCCGAGCCGAGTCGCGGAGAGGCTCGGTCATTATCGAGCAGCAACTGAGTGGCCATGACCACCGGCTGCTCGTCATCGGTGGGCGGGTCGTGGCGGCCGCTAAACGGGTGCCGGCACACGTGGTCGGCGACGGCGTCGCCACCGTCCGCCAGCTCGTGGACCGGGCGAATGCCGACCCCCGTCGCGGCGAGGGTCACGAAGCGGTGTTGACCCGCATTGGACTCGACAAGCGAGCCGAGCAGTTGCTGGCCCGGCAGAAACTGAGCGCCGACGCCGTGCCTGCCGATGGCCAGGTCGCCTTCCTCATCGATACCGGTAACCTGTCCACCGGTGGTATCGCCATCGACTGCACCGACGACGTGCATCCCGACAACGCCACCATGGCGGTGGAGGCGGCACTGGTCATCGGGCTCGACGTCGCTGGCGTGGACCTCGTCACCAGCGACATCCGCAGGCCGATCACCGAACTCGGCGGAGCCGTGATCGAGGTCAATGCCGGGCCAGGCTTCCGCATGCACGTCGCTCCCTCCGAAGGCGAACGGCGCGACGTCGCCGGGCCGTTGCTCGACCTGCTGTTCCCGCCAGGCGAGCCCAGCCGCATCCCGATCGTGGCCGTGACCGGGAGCAACGGCAAGACGACGACCGTGCGGATGATCTCCCACACCCTCCGCCGGACGGAGCGGACGGTCGGGACGACCACAACTGACGGCGTCTACGTCAACGACCGCCTGATCCTCAAAGCCGACGCGTCGGGGCCCAAATCAGCTCGGATGGTCCTGCAGCACCCGCGCGTTGAGCTGGCGGTGCTTGAGACGGCGCGCGGCGGGATCCTCCGCTCGGGCCTCGGCTACAACCGTAACGACGTCGCCGTCGTGCTCAACGTGTCCGGCGACCACCTGGGGCTCGGCGGGATCACCTCGGTCGAGCAACTCGCCGACGTCAAGCAGGTGATCGTGGAGGCGGTCCCGAGGAGCGGGGTCGCCGTACTGAACGCCGACGACCCTCTCGTCGCCCGCATGGCGGACGCCTGCCTGGGCGAGGTCGTCTACGTCAGCACCCGGCAGGGCAACCCGGTCGTCGACCGGCACTGCGGACGGGGTGGGCGTGCGGTCGTCGTCAAGCGCATCGACGGCGTCGAGACGATCGTGCTCCGAGTCGGCGACCGAACCTCGTTCCCGATTGTCGCCGTGGCTGCGCTGCCCTCGACGTTCCGCGGCGCAGCGTGGATGAACGTCGAGAACGCAGTGGCAGCGGCGGCCGCCGCGCTCGCCCTCGGCGTCCGGCTCGACGACGTCCGCCACGGGCTGCGGACCTTCACCACGGCCTTCGACACCGCCCCCGGCCGGCTGAACGTGGTGGAAAGCGATGGCATCAAGGTAATTATCGACTACGGCCACAACGCCGCGGCTATGCGCGCTCTGGGCCGGTTCGTGGACCGATTCGTCGAGGAAGTCCCCTTGGTGGACCGCATGATCGAGGAATTCCCCGTGCGCGTTCTGCCACGCCGGATTGCGGTCGTCGGTACCGCGGGCGACCGCAGCGACGAGGAGCTACGCGAGTTGGGGTGGATCGTGGCGTGCCACTTCAACGAGGTCATGATCCGGGAGGACGACAACCTGCGGGGGCGGTCGCCAGGCCAGCTGGCGGCACTCGTCGCCGAAGGGGTACAGACGGCGATCGACTGCGGCGCATCGTGCCAGTTCGTCGAGCCCGTCCTCGATGAAGTGGCTGCGGTCAAGGCCGCGATGGCGCGGGCAGAGCCGGGTGACGTCGTCGTGCTGTGCGTCGAGGACGCGGCTCGGGCCTGGCAGTACGTGCCCTAGCACCGAGCAGCGCACCGATGTGTCTGGCCAGCGCGGACCGCTCAGTGACCGTGCTGGCCAGACACATCGCTGGGCATTACCAAACAACGGAGCGAAATAGCCGGGTCGAACACCTCGGGCGGCTCTCTCACTGCCATTTATACAAGGGTGCGGTGGCAGTGCAGCACAGACGTGGGACTTCCTCACGGCGGCGGGCAATCTCGTCCCCAGCCACCCACCCGAACTGGACCCGGTAATGTTCCGCGGAACACCATCGGCGGCGCCGGCATTCAGCAACCCAGCTCCCACGTCGACGGACCACCGGTTGGCTCTTTCGAGACCCCCTCGAACAACCGGACGCTCAGAGCGTAGATACTCCACCGCACCAAGAAGGCCGCCGCGACCCCGCACCGACGTGCACACCGATGGTCGGCAGGCCG
>DATMDV010000437.1:0-13436 GCA_035557475.1 Ilumatobacteraceae bacterium | reverse complement strand
AGGCACCGGAGGCGAGCGACGCCGACCTCGCGCTCGTGCACGACGAGATGTACATCGACGGTGTGCGCCGGTTCTGTGAGTGCGGTGGGGGCAACCTCGACCCCGACACAATGGTGTCGTCCGGATCGTTCGCCACGGCCCGGCGCGCCGCCGGGGGAGTGCTGGCGTCGATCGCCGCGCTGCGGGCGGGGGAATGCGACGTCGCGTTCTCGGCGGCCCGACCGCCTGGGCACCACGCGCTGGCCGACCGGGCGATGGGGTTCTGCCTGTTCAACAACGCTGCGATCGGGGCGGCGCAGATCGCCGCCAATGGCGAGCGGGTGGCGATCGTCGATTGGGACGTCCACCACGGCAACGGGACGCAGGACATCTTCTACGACGATCCCCGCGTGCTCTACGTCTCGACCCACGAGTCGCCGCTGTACCCGGGCACCGGGCGTCTCGCCGAGACCGGGGGCAGTCAGGCGCCCGGGACGACGTTGAACCTGCCGTTCCCGGCCGGCACGCGAGGCGACGTGTACCGGGCCGCGTTCGACGACGTGATCGTGCCGGTGGTCGAGTCGTTCGCGCCCGACTGGCTGATCATCTCCGCCGGCTTCGACGCCCACCGCGACGATCCGCTCGCCGGGCTCGAGCTGACGTCGGCCGACTACGCCGACTTCGCGCGACGGTTGGCGGCGCTCGTCCCCACGAGCCGCCTGCTCGTCGTGCTCGAGGGCGGCTACGACCTCGACGCCCTGACGAACTCGGTCGGCACCACGCTCGGTGCGCTCGTCGGCGTCGACTTCCGGCCCGAACCGGCATCGACCGGCGAGGTCGGACTCCCGACCGTGGTTGCCGCCCGCCAGCTGTGGGAGCTGAACTAGGACGATGACGATGCAGAAGCCGACCGTGACCGTGCCCGACAGCGACCCGCCCAGCCAGCTCGAGATCGTCGACGACGTCGTCGGCGACGGTGCCGAGGCGAGCGCCGGCGACACGGTCAGTGTGCACTACGTGGGCGTCGCCTGGTCGACCGGATCCCAGTTCGACGCGTCGTGGGACCGGATGGAGCCGTTCCGCTTCGGGCTCGGCGGCGGTCAGGTGATCCAGGGTTGGGACCAGGGCGTGGCGGGGATGCGGGTCGGCGGCCGGCGCACGCTCACGATCCCGCCCCACCTCGGCTACGGGAGCCGTGGCGCCGGCGGTGCGATCGCCCCCAACGAGACGCTGATCTTCACGGTCGACTTGCTCGACGTCAGCTGACCGACGGCGGGCCATCGCAGTTACGGTGGCCCGGATGGCCGCCTACTTCATCGTCAACGCCCGCATCACCGATCCGGAAGGGCTGGCACGTTACCGGGCCGCGGTGCAGCCGTCGTTCGAAGGCCGTGAGGTCAAGGTCCTCGTCTCCACGGACGACGCGACGACGATCGAGGGCACGCCGGCAGGGGAGCGCGCCGTGGTCCTCGAGTTCCCCGACCGGGCCGCCGCCCTCGACTGGTACCACTCGGACACGTATCAGGAAGTCCTCGGGATGCGTCTGGCCGCGACCGACGGGTTCGCCATTCTGGTCGACGGCCGCTGACGGCGCGGGTCAGACCGCGAGTGCGCGCACGGCGGCGAGCTGATCGTCGCTGAGCGACTCGTACACGGCGTAGGACGCCACGTTCTCGCGTAGTTGCTCGGGCGTGGTCGCGCCGAACAAAACGCTGGTGAGGCAGGGATGGCCGAGCGCGTAGCAGAACGCCAGCTGCGACGTCGTCACTCCCCACTCACGCGCCAGACCGGAGAGGGCGACGGCGACGCGCTTGCCGTCGCCGTACGGCGGAGCGTCGTCCGCGCTCGCGCGGCCACTCGCGTCGCCCAGGTACTTGCCGGTCAGCGTGCCGCCGGCGAGCACGTACGACGCGACGAGGCCGACGCCGCGGGTCGTCATCACGTCGACCATCGCCGGATCGTCGGGGCTCTGGTGCTGCACGAGGCTCACGGCCAGTTGGTTGGCGACGGGCGGCGGGGCGCCGAGCTCGGCGGCGATGTCGAGCGCTTCGGCGAGCCGCGGCGCCGACCACATCGCCACCCCCCACTGGCGAGCGCGGCCGGACGCGATCAGACCGGCTGCCGACTCGACGACCTGGCGCACCGTGACCGTTCTCTCGACCGTGGCCGGCGGCGGGGTCGCGTAGATCAGGTCGACGTGGTCGAGCCCCATCCGCCACAGCGATGCCGCGAGCTCGTCGGCCGCGGTCTGCTCGGGCCAGAACTCCCACCACAACTTGTTGGCGACGACCACCTCGTCGCGCACCCATCCGCTCGCCCGGAACAGCTCGCCGAACACCACCTCCGAGTAGCCGGTCGGGATGGGTGCCGTGCCGGTCTCGTCGTTGTAGCGGGCGTCATCGAGGAAGTTGATGCCCTCCTCGCGTGCCGCGCGCATCACCGCCTCGCCCTGCTCACGCGACATCCGCTCGAACGTTCGCCACGAGCCGAGCGACATCACCGAGACGGGGAGACCCGAGGATCCGAGCGGGCGGAACGGGAGCGACGCCATTCGGATCCACGTTACGTCGGGCGCTACCGTCGGCGCCGATGGAGTTGGGCGTCGTCCTCACCGCGACCGACATCGGCTTCGACTGGCCGGCGTTGCGCGAGTTCGCGCAGGCGATCGACGAGACCGGATTCTCGTACGTCACCACCAACGACCACGTCGTCGGCGGCCACCCCGATCGGGCCGGTGGCGAGCGCGTCCACACGTACGACGTGCCGATCCACGAGCCACTCACGCTGCTGTCGTTCATCGCCGCCTGCACACCGCGTCTCGGCGTGGTGACGTCGGTGTTGCTGCTGCCGCAGCGCCAGACCGTGCTGGTCGCCAAGCAGGCCGCGGCGCTCGACCTGCTCAGCGGTGGGCGGTTGCGCCTCGGGATCGGCGTCGGGCGCAACTGGATGGAGTACGAAGCGCTCAACGAGCAGTTCACGAACCGCGGCAAGCGCGTCGAGGAGCAGGTCGACGTTCTGCGCCGGTTGTGGACCGAGGAGTTGGTGACGTTCGACGGCACGTGGCACCACCTCGATCGGATCGGCATCAACCCACTTCCCGTACAGCGTCCGATCCCGATCTGGATGGGCTCGTTCTTCGGAAACCTCGTCGAGTCGGTGCTCGAGCGGGTCGGCCGGCTGGCCGACGGATGGATGCCGCAGTTCCCGCCCGACGACGACCTCGCGGCCGCGCTCGACCGGCTGCGCGGCTACGCCGCGGCCGCCGGGCGCGACCCCGCCCAGCTCGGGATCGAGTGCGTCATGCGCGTCCGGGCCGACGACGATCCGCAGAAGTGGCACCACGAGGCGAGCGCCTACCACGCGCTCGGCGCGACTCACCTCAAGGTGGCGACGAGCGGGCGGTTCGAATCACTCGACGATCTGCGCGACTGCGTGGTGCGGTGGTACGAGGTCGCCCGGGCGGTGTGAGCACCATGTGCGCACCATGTAAGCGGGGTGTGCGCGAGCGCGTATGGTGACCGCCATGCGCGCCGCGAGACTGCACGAGATCGGTGGCACCCTGCAGATCGACGAGATCGACGATCCGGTGCCGGCGGACGGCGAGGTCGTCGTCGACATCGCCTATGCGTCGGTCAACCCGCTCGACATCTGGATCACGCGTGGCGCTCCCGGCGTCGCTGCCACCAACCTGCCATGGAACCCCGGCACCGAGGCCAGCGGTCATCTCGACGGTCGTGCCGTGCTGGTGCGCGGCGCCGGGCTCGGCGTGATGCGTCATGGTCTCTACCGCGAACGGGCGGCGGTCCCGCAGGCGGCGGTCCACGAGCTCCCCGAAGGGCTCGACCTCGCTCAAGCCGCCGGGTTGCCCGTCGTCGGCGTCACCGCCTGGCACGCGCTGCACACGTGTGCCCAGGTCACTCCCGACGACCGCGTGCTCGTGATCGGCGCCAGCGGAGGGGTCGGATCGATCGCGGTCCAGCTCGCGGCAGCAGCCGGCGCAACGGTGTGGGGTCAGACCGGCAACGCCGCCAACGTGGCCGCGATCGCCGAGGACGGCGCCGCCGAGGTGCTCGTGACCGACGCCGACGGGCTCACCGACGCCGCGTCCGCGTACGCCCCGACCGTGGTCCTCGACCCACTCGGAGGCGATTTCCCCGACCAGGCCATCGCGGCGATGGCCGACCGTGGCCGGCTCGTCGTGTACGGCGCCTCGGCCGATCCCTCCGTGACGATCAACTGGCGCCAGATGTACCGCAAGGCGATCAACATCCTCGGCTACTCCGGGCTGATCGGGACGCCGGAGGGCGAGGCGCAGGTCTTCGACGAGCTGTTCGCGGCGATGCAGGCCGGCAAGCTGCGGGTGCGACTCGCCGGTGTGCTCCCGCTGTCGCAGGCCGCCGAGGCGCACGCGATGATCCTCGAACGCCGTGCCGGCGGCAAGCTCGTGCTCGACTGCAGCGCCTGAGCGGAGGCGTCGTCGTTCGTCAGCCCGAGCGCTGGGCGTTCGTCAACGCGCCGGTCGTCAGCGCGGTTCGGAAGCGGTACGCCCACAGCGCGAACCCGAGGGCAATCGTGCAGTACACGACGAAGCCGGCCGCCATCGGCGTGACGGTCGAGTCGATCTGTGAGTCGATGACGGCCGACAGCCCGGCGCCGGCCGCAGTTGACATCATCCCCACGACCGCCGACGCGGTGCCCGCCATGTGGCCCATCGGCTCCATCGCCAGCGACGTGAGCGTCGGTCCGACGAGCGACGTGCTGCAGATCATCGCCGTGATGAACACGAACCACACCCACACACTCGGTCGACCGTCGGACGCGAGGCAGACCACGAGTTGACCGGCCGACAGCACCACAGTGGCCACGAGCGATCCGATGCCGAGCCGGGTCGCCCCGTGGCGGTCCATCATCCGCGAGCCGGTGAACAGCACGATTCCCATCGTCGCGGCGGCGACGGCGAAGAAGGCTGCGAACTGATCGCCGCGCCCGTAGATCTCGTCGAGGATCGGCTGTGAGCTCCCGAGGAAGCTGTAGAACGCGCCGAACGTGAAGCACAACGCAAGCGTGTTGCCGAGCGTCATCGGCGATCGGCACACGGCCCCGAACGCCTTGAACGTCGGTCCGAACGCCAGCGGCCGTCGGCGGTCGACCGGCAGCGTCTCGCCGAACCGGAACGACCACACGATCGCGCCGATCCCCATCAACCCCGGCGCGGCCATCGTGAGCCGCCATCCGCCGAGGCTGACGAGGCCCTCCCCGATTGTCGGCGCGATCACCGGTGCGATGAGGAAGACCGCCATGACGACCGACATCACGCGCGCCATCCGGTTCCCCTCGTACAGGTCGCGGGCGATCGCGACGCGCAGCACGCCGGAGCCGGCCGCACCGAGCCCCCACACGAACCGGAACACGAGCAGCCACGTCATCGACGGAGCGAACGTGGCGCCCGCCGCGCCGAGCACGTAGACGATCATCCCGGCGCGCAGGACCGGACCACGTCCGAACCGATCGGAGAACGGCCCGTAGAACAGGTGCCCGACCGCGGCGCCGATGAAGAACGACGTGATGATGAGCGAAACGCGGTTGTCGGCGGCGACGAGATCGAAGTGATCGCGGATCTCGTCGAACGCCGGCAGCGCGGTGTCGATGCTGACCGCCATGAGCGCGGACAGGAAGGCGAGATAGACGACGACGTGGCGATCGGACCTCCGTCGGTCGTCCGGGACGTCGGCGAGTGATTCGAGGGTTTCGGCCGTCACGGCCGAAGCGATCGGGGTCGGTCGACGTCGACCGGACGGGGGGTCCGGAACTGCATCCGGTCATCGTGTCGGTTTCCGGTCGTGTGACACAACCTGATCGTTCGCCCGTGCGATCGCGTTGGCCGGAACCCTGCGGCGTCTGATCTGATCAGGCGATGGCCGCTTCGCTCCTGCCCGCCCTCGACGGGAGATACGACGACGCGGGCGACGTCGTGCGCGTGGGCGCCGAGTCGACGTCGTGGTCGGGCCTCGCCGCGCGTGCCGGCGCGGTGGCGGCGCGCCTCGCGGGCGTCGAGACGGTGGCGGTGCAGGCATCGCCGACGCTCGACACGGTGGTCGCGATCGTCGCCGGGCTGCGGTCGGGTGTGGTGGTCGTCCCCGTCGCCGGCGACGCCGGGCCGATGGAGCGCGAGCACATCCTTCGTGATTCGGGCGCGACGGCCGTGCTCGGTGCGCCGGACTGGCCCGACGTCGCGCTGCCGCGGATCGATCTCGCCGACGGCGAGGGCGACGTGTCGCTGACAGCACTCCCCGACACCGCGCCGGCGCTCGTCATGTACACGTCGGGAACGACCGGGCTTCCCAAGGGTGCCGTGCTCAGCCGCGGCGCGATCGCCGCCGACCTCGACGGGCTCGCCGCGGCATGGGAGTGGACGCCGAACGACACACTGGTCCACGGGCTCCCGCTGTTCCACGTGCACGGCCTGATCCTCGGTGTGCTCGGCGCGCTGCGCGTCGGCTCGCGGTTGATCCACACCGGGCGTCCCACGCCCAGCGCCTACGCAGCGGCGCGCGGCACGCTCTACTTCGGTGTCCCCACCGTCTGGTCGCGCGTGTGCGCGGATCCGGCGGCGGCGAGAGAGCTGAGGGGTGCGCGGCTGTTGGTCTCGGGGAGCGCGCCACTGCCCGTCCCGGTGTTCGAGCAGATGGCCGACTTGACCGGGCAGTCGCCCGTCGAACGGTACGGCATGACCGAGACGCTCATCACGTTGTCGACCCGCGCGTCGGGTGAGCGCCGAGCCGGACATGTCGGCATGCCGATCGACGGGGTCGAGACCCGCCTCGTCGGCGATGACGGCACACCCACGCTCCACGACGGTGAGTCGATCGGCGAGCTCCAGGTGCGCGGGGCCACGCTCTTTTCGAGCTACCTCGGCCAACCCGAGGTGACTGCCGCTGCGTTCGACGACGGCTGGTTCGTCACCGGTGACGCGGTCACGATCGGGCCCGACGGGTTCCACCGCATCGTCGGGCGCAAGTCGATCGACATCATCAAGTCGGGCGGCTACAAGATCGGTGCCGGCGAGGTCGAGGGGGCGTTGCTCGCTCACCCGGGCGTGTCGGAGGCGGCGGTGATCGGTGTCGCCGACGACGACCTCGGGCAACGCATCGTCGGTTTCGTCGTCGGCGAAGATCTCGACGGTGCGGCGCTCGTCGAGTTCGTCGCCGGGCTGCTCTCGCACCACAAGCGGCCACGCGAGGTGCATGTCGTCGACCACCTGCCGCGCAACGCGATGGGCAAGGTCCAAAAGAACCAGCTGATGCCGTGACCGCGCGTCGGCGGGCCGTCGTCACCGGACGATGGTCCCGAGATGATCGTCCCGAAAGTGATTCAGGGTGCGATGCAGCGGGTCACGAGCTGGCCGATGCCTTCGATCTCGCTCACCAGCTCGTCGCCAGGCTTGAGGAACAGCGGCGGTTTGCGCGCGTAGCCGACGCCTGCCGGTGTGCCGGTGAAGATCAGGTCGCCCGCGTACATCGGCAGGATGTTCGAGATGTACTCGATGATGAACGGGACGTCGAAGATCAATGACGACGTGCGGTCTGCCTGGAGGGCCATGTCGCCGAGACGATCGGAGATCGCGAGATCGGCCGGGTCGTCGAACTCGTCGAGGGTCACGAGCCACGGCCCGGTCGGGCCGAAGCCGGCGTATGACTTCGCCAAACCCCACTGCGGCGACGGACCCTTGCGTTGCAGCACCCGATCGGACAGGTCCTGCCCGATCGTGAAACCGGCCACGTGCGACCATGCCGACGCAGCAGCCACCTTCCACGTCGGGCGGGCGATGGCGGCGACGAGCTCGACCTCGTAGTCGGTCGTGTCGACCGGGATCACGACCTCGTGGCGTTGACCGACGATGCACGCCGGCCACTTCGGGAACACCGTCGGCTCGTCCGGTGCGCTGAACGCACCCTCCTCGGCGTGGGCCCGGTAGTTGAGGCCGATCGCGAACACCTGTCGCGGGCGGGGGACCGGGGCGTCGAGCTTGGCCGGGTCGACGTCGCCACCGCCGCGGGCACCGACCTCGAGGCCCCACGCGACGAGCTCGTCCCAGCGGTCGAACACGGCCTGTGGCTCGGGTCCGAACGTCCCGGTGCTCGCCCGTTCGACGTCGACCGCGGCGCCGTCGAGGAACGTGGTGAGCCGGCCGTCGATGTTCGCGATTCGCATGACCGGCGACATTACCGGGATGCCCACCTCGTTCTGTCTGCGTCAGATGAGGCGTGGGGCAATCTGAAGCAGACAGTTCCGGGGGTTTCAGTTGTCGAGCTCGATCTCACTCGTCATCCACGTCGCACCGAGTGTGGCGACGGCGATGACGGCCACGGTCGAGAGACTCCAGACTGCGGAGGGGAGGTCGGGCGCCACGCCGTCGAGCACGTCGATGCGGGTGCCGACGTCGACCCGCAGCACGAGCTCGCTGAACGCGGCCGGCACCATCGCCACGGGCACGAACAACGCTCCGACAACCCAGCCGAGCCGGTAGAAGCCGGCGACGGAGAGCCACCCGGCGACGAAGTACGCGCAGAGCACGAGCACGCTGTCGGCGCCAATGCCGACGATGGTCGCGAACCCGGGCGCCGTGCTGCCACCCCGCAACTCGCGTGACCAGTCGTTGACGTCGTAGATCAGCCCTTCCACCGCCAGGCCGCCCGCGACGAAGATCCCACCGAGAACGCCCAGGATGACCATCGCGATGATCGACGATCTCGAGACCTGGGCGCGGGTGACGCCGTTGGTGATCAGCATCTTGGCGAACGTCGGCACGGTGGTGATGCCCGCCCCGTAGAAGAGCCACTGCTGCCACCCGCCGACGGCGTCCTGCCACGGGCTGTTGCCGTCGAGATCGCCGAAGATGCTGATCGGGATCATGGCCACGCCGTACAGCACCGCAACCGTCAGCCACACCCATCCCAACCATCCGATGTGCCCGATCGTCGTGATGGCTGCGGTGGTCGACAGTGGCGGTGGCCCGACCGGCCGGCCCGCCGGGTCGAACGTCTGGTGCACCACTTCGGTCATCGTCTCGTCGGTCATGATCTCGTCTCGTCGCTGGTGTCGCCGTTGTTGGAGGTGGCGTCGTTCGTGTCGCTGGTGAGGTGGACGAACAGGTCCTGCAGCGGTATCGGGCCGACGTCGATTCCGGCTTCGGTCGCGCGGCGGGCGCGGTCACCGTCGAACGGCTCGAACACGACGACCGACTTCGTGCGGCCCAGGTGTCGCTCCGACAACGTACGCAGTCCTTCCGTCACCGCGTCGACCGCCTCGGCAGGACCGGTCAGCTCCACACCCTCGGACCGCAGATCCTCGGCGCTGCGATGCATGAGCACCCGTCCGCGGTGGATGATCACGACGTCTTCGAGGATCGACGCCACCTCTTCGATGTGGTGCGTCGACAGCAGGATCGTGCGCGGGTGCTCGGCGTAGTCGGCGAGCAGCTCCTCGTAGAAGGCGTAGCGCGACGGCGCGTCCATTCCGAGGTGCGGCTCGTCGAGCATCGTCAGCGGCGCCCGCGAAGCGAGTCCCACCGTCACCGCCAGCGCGGCGCGCTGGCCGCGTGACAGCTTGCCGGCCTTCATCCGGCGGGGGAGCGCGAACCGCTCGACCAGGCGCTCGGCGAAACCGGCGTCCCATCTCGGGCGCAGTGCCTCGCCCAGCTCGAGGACCTGGCCGACCGTCGTGCCCTTCTCGAAGTCACCCGACTCCCGGACGAGACAGATCTCGCTCATCAGGCGGGCGTTCTCGAACGGTGCGTCACCATCGACTTCGATGCGGCCGCTTGTTGGCCGTCGAAACGCGGCAATCGTGGAGAGCAACGTTGACTTGCCAGCCCCGTTGCGTCCGAGGATCCCGCAGATCGTGCCGCCGGCGACGCGCATCGAGAGATCGTCGATCGCGCGGACACGACCGAAGTGGACGTGGAGGCCTGACGTCTCGACGACGAACCCGCCGGACGGGGTGGTCGATGTCTGGCCCGAACTGGTGGGGCTCGTTGCGATGGGGAACGTCACGGTTGGTCTCCTGCTGTCACGGTGTGTGCCGCTGCGGTGGTGGAAGCGACGGCGCGGATCGCGTCGAGCACGTCGTCGGTGGCAATGCCGAGCCGCCGCGCCTCGGCCATCATCGGCCCGACGACGTCGTCGACGAACGCCGCCCGACGGCGGGTCCGCAGCCGGTCGGCGGCGCCCTCGCTGACGAACATTCCGATGCCGCGTCGCTTCTCGAGCAGGTCCTCGTCGACGAGTTGCTGGAACGCCTTGGCGACGGTGGCCGGGTTGATCCGGTGGAACGTCGAGTACTGCGTGGTCGACATCACCTGATCGCCCGCCGCCAATCCGCCGGTGAGGATCTGGTGACGGATCTCGTCCGCGATCTGGCGGTAGATGGGGGTGCGGTCGTCGAACATGGTTCACTGGTTCTTTAGTCCACTAATGAACCATAGAGGCATCGGTCTCGACTGTCAACCCGACGCCCTTCAGAACCGCTGATCTACGATCCCTTCCGTGAGCGCGATCGATGTCGACTCGCTCGTCGCCATCGACGTGCACACGCACGTCGAGGTGTCGGGCGTCAATGGGTGCGGAGCGTTGTCGCCGGAGCTCGAGGAGGCCGCCAACGAGTACTTCGGCGTCGTCGATCGGCACCGACCGCCGGTCGGCGAGATGGCGGAGTACTACCGCGAACGGAACATGGCTGCCGTCGTGTTCACCGTCGACTCGCGCACGACGATGGGTGTGCCGCCCGTGCCGATCGACGAGATCGCGGCCGGCGCGGCGGCGAATCCCGACGTGCTGATCGCGTTCGGCTCGGTCGACCCGCACATGGGCCGGGCGGCCGTTGGGGAGGTCGAGCGGCAAGCCGACGAACTGCACGTCAAGGGCTTCAAGTTCCACCCGAACACGCAGGCGTTCCATCCCAACGACCCGATGGCGTACCCGATCTACGAGGCGATCGCCGAGCGCGGCCTGATCTCGCTGTTCCACACCGGTCAGACCGGCATCGGCGCCGGTGCCCGCGGCGGTGGTGGGATCAAGCTGAAGTACTCGAACCCGATGTTCGTCGACGATGTGGCAGCCGACTTCCCCGACATGCCGATCATCCTCGCCCACCCCTCGTTCCCGTGGCAGGACGAGGCGCTCGCCGTCGCCACCCACAAGCCGCAGGTGTACATCGACCTGTCGGGCTGGTCGCCGAAGTACTTCCCGCCCAACCTCGTCCGTTACGCGAACACGCTGCTGCAGGACAAGGTCCTGTTCGGCTCGGACTTCCCGCTGATCACGCCCGACCGCTGGCTCCGCGACTTCGACGCGCTCGAGATCAAACCCGACGTCAAGCCCAAGATCCTGAAGCTCAACGCGGCCCGGCTCCTCGGCCTCACCCAGCCCTGAAAATCCCAGGTTTGTGTCACCGCAACCGGCGACCTTCGCCGATGTCGGTGACACAAACAGGGGAATCAGGCGTTGGGGTCGGCGAGCATCCGTTCGACGAGGTCGTAGGGGCGGGTGCGGTCGGAGTAGTTCTTGTGGCCGCCGATCCGGTTGGTCTTGGCGGACGCGAGGTAGTTGCGCTCGTAGAGGTCGTTGCGGGCGCCGAGCGCCGAGCCGACGAAGTCCCACGCCAGCCGGAACAGCGCCGAACGTCGTTCGGCATCGATGTCGTTGGCGCCGTGGAGGAACTCGTCGATGAGCGGCCGCAGATCGGCGTCGTCGAGCATCGCCCGGCTCGGTGTGGCGAGGAGGTTGTGGCTGCCGATCACGACGAGGATCTCGGCGACGCGGGGGAACCACGTCGCGAGCATCCCGCGCATCGGATGCAGTGGACGCGCGTCGGGGAACCACACGCCCTCGCCGCGGTCGTAGGCGAGCTCCTCAGCGAGCAGCACCGCGTTGCGAGTGACCTCGACGTAGCCGAGCAGCTCGCCGAGCATCTCCTCGGTGCCCGGTGACGTGTCGTTGACCGCCTCGGCGAGACGCGACGCGAGCCCGTACGCGAACTCGAGCTTGGTGAGCGCCCGGATCGTGGTCTGCTGCATGATGTTCGCCCACCACGCGGTGGGCCCCATCACCGAGTTGTAGACGTCGAGGTCGGCGTCGATGAACACCCGCTCTCGTGGCACCTCGACGTCGTCGAAGATCACGAACGCGTCCTGCTCGTCGAAGCGCGACGACAGTGGGCGGTCGAAGTGCTTGGCGCCGGGAGCCGACACGGGGTCACGGCACAGGAACACGAGGCCGGGCGTGTCGATCGGGACCGAGAAGCTCAGCGCGTACTCGGGTGGCGCGCTTGGCGCGAGCGGATGCCCCGGGTAGACGGCGATCTCGTCGGAGAACGGTGCGAGCGTGGCGAGGATGCGGGCGCCGCGCACGACGATGCCGTGTTCGGTGTCGCCGGTCTTGTGCAGCGGAACAGGGTTGTCGACGAGGTTGGCGTCGGTCGCCTTGTCGATCGTCGGATGGACGATGGTGTGGGTGAGCGAGATGTCGTCGAGCGCCAGCTGGCGTTGGAAGGCGATGAGGTTGGCGTGGCCCTCGACGTTGGTGCGTTCGGGGCCCTCCCACCACGACCGTTCCCCGGCGAAGCCTGCGAACGTCACGTTCATGTAGTCGGGTGTGCGGCCCATCAACCCCATCGACGTCTCGGCGATGCGAGCCAGACCTTCGTGACGGCGCTTCAGGTCGGCCTTCGACCGCGGGATCATGTGGCTCACGTTGACCTGCTCGCCCGTCTCCGTGTCGCCCATCAGGCAGTCCGACTCGCATTCGAACTGGCGATCGAACACCGCCGCCATCGACCGTGCGGCCTGCGCGAACGCGGGGTGGTCGGTGACGTCGGCGACCCGTTCGTCACCGACCCAGATGTTCGGCCGCCGCGCCGCCAGCGCCTTCAGGAACTGGTCTCCGGTCCTCGCCCCCACGCAACCCCTCCCTCTCCATCACTCGGCCCGTCACTCGACCAGTCACTCGACCCATCACTCGGCCCGTCACTCGACCAGTCGACCTGTTCGACCCGACCACACTGTCGCACGGTTGTGTAGCACGGACGACCGGTCAGGCGTCGATCGTGAACACGCAGTACGGCCGGCGGATCACCGGCATCGCCACGTTTCGGACCGGCACGCCGCCCGGTGTGGTCCCGCACTCGACCCCTCCGTGGGCATGTCCGTGAAGGGCGAGGTCGGCGCCGACGCGATCGATGGCCTCGGCGAGCAGGTGACTGCCGAGGAACGGGTAGATCTCGCGGCGCTCGCCCTCCAACGTCTCGGCGATCGGGGAGTAGTGGGTCAGCGCGATCCGAGTCGCGCAGTCGAGATCGGCAAGCGCCTCGGCGAGACCGTCGGCCTCTCGGCGCGATCGTTCCACGAAGCTCTTCATCTCGCGTTCCCCGAAGTCGGAAGCGATCGCCCCGTCGAAGCCACC
>DATMDV010000436.1:0-14924 GCA_035557475.1 Ilumatobacteraceae bacterium | reverse complement strand
CGCGTCGACTACGACACGCAACTACGTACACCGAAGTCGAGCGCCAAGGTCTACGCCGAGATCGCCCGCGACAACGCCCTGTAACATCCACTCGCCTATTTGTGTCACCGACGTCGGCGACCTTCGCCTGTTTGCGTCACCGACATCGGCGACGTTCGCCGGTTGCGGTGACACAAACACCCTGGAAGACGGGGATTGCGAGCGGGTTCTCTACCAAATGGTAGACGCGCGTGGTAGACATGTTCCCCGTGATCGCCGAGTCGCTCACGGGGAGACGAATCGCCATCACCGGCGCCACCGGGTTCGTCGGAACCGCCCTCGTCGAGCGGCTCATCCGCTCGGTGTCCGGCTGCGAGCTGGTCCTCGTGATCCGGCACGGCCGGCGCACAACCGCGCAGCAGCGCATGCACAAAGAGATCGTCCACAACGACGCCTTCGACCACCTGCGCAGCGAGCTCGGCGCCTCGTTCGAGGACGAGATCGCACGTCGCATCACGACGATCGCCGGTGACGTCGGCACCGACGGGCTGGGCCTCGACGAGACCGACCGGGCGGTGTTCGCGTCGTGCGACATCGTGATCCACTCGGCCGCCGCGGTGTCGTTCGATTCACCACTCGACTCAGCGGTCGTGATCAACCTCCTCGGGCCGACACGCGTCGCCCAGCTCTGCCACACCCTCGGCGTCACGCCGCACTTGGTGTCGGTGTCGACCTGCTACGTGGCCGGCAACCGACGTGGGAACGCCCCCGAGCAACTGGTGAGCGAGGGGCCGTTCGACATCGGGCTGTCGTGGAAGGCGGAGGTGGCCGCGGCCCGGCGCCTGAAAGGTGACACCGAGGCGCTCAGCCGCCAGCCGGCCCAGCTCGCCCAGTTCCGACACGACGCCCGCCGCGAGATCGGCGCGGCCGGCGCACCCGCACTCGCCTCGAAGACCGAACAGCTCCGCACACGTTGGGTGAAGGATCAGCTCGTCGCGGCCGGCCGCGCACGGGCTGCGTCGGTGGGGTGGCCCGACGCCTACGCGTTCACGAAGGCGCTCGGCGAGCAGGCACTGACGGAGTCGAAGGGTGACGTACCGGTCAGCATCGTGCGTCCGTCGATCATCGAGTCGGCCTGGGCCGAGCCGCGGCCGGGATGGATCCGCGGGTTCCGGATGGCGGAGCCGGTGATCATCTCCTATGCCCGTGGACTCCTGAAAGAGTTCCCCGGGACGCCGGAGGGCACGATCGACGTGATCCCCGTCGACATGGTCGTCGCCGCGATCATCGCTGTCGCCGCCGTCGGTCCCGAGCGCGCCCCGGCGATCACCCAGGTCGCGTCCGGTGGGATCAACCCGCTCAAGTACCGAACGCTCGTCGACAATGTCAGCGACTTCTTCACGGAGCATCCGCTGTACGACAACGAGGGCCAGCCGATCGTGGTTCCCGAGTGGAGCTTCCCCGGTCGCGGTCGAGTGCAGGCCCAACTGACGCGCGCCAAGTCGGCGATCACGCGCGGCGAGAAGCTGATGCAATCGCTTCCACTGCGGGGCAAGCAGGCCGAGTTCTCGGCCACGCTCGAGCAGAAGCGGTTGGAGGTCGAACGGGCCCTCGAGTACGTCGAGCTGTACGGCCTCTACACCGAGTGCGAGGCGATCTACCAGGTCGACAACCTGCTGTCGCTGTGGGATTCGCTCGATCCCGTCGACCAGCAGCAGTTCCTGTTCGATCCGCGCGCCGTCGACTGGCCGCACTACATCCACGAGATCCACCTGCCCTCGATCGTCGACCACGCCCGGGTCAAGTCGACACCCGGCAAGTCGCGCAGCACCGATCGCATGGTGCGGCTCCGCAAGCAGGTGCTCGATCCCAAGCGCCACGTCGCCGCGTTCGATCTCGAGAACACGCTGATCGCGTCGAACGTCGTCGAGAGCTATTCGTTTCTCGCGACGCGACGGCTGAACACCCCGGAGCGGATCCGTTACGTCGCCCGCACGCTCATCCAGGCGCCGGGACTGCTGAAGCTCGACCGGCGCGATCGCACCGACTTCCTCCGCCACTTCTACCGCCGTTACGAGGACGCACCGGTCGATCAGATCGAGGAAGACGCCCGCGAGTTGCTCACCCAGCTCATCGTCACCAAGAGCTTCCCCGCCGGGATCCGGCGCGTGCGCGAGCACCGAGCGGCCGGGCATCGCACGGTGCTGATCACCGGAGCGCTCGACTTCGCCGTCGCCGGACTGCGCCCGTTGTTCGACGAGATCGTCGCCGCAACGATGAGCACGCGGCCGGATGGGACGTACTCGGGCGAGATGATGTCGGTCCCGCCGACCGGCGAGGCGCGCGCCCAGATCCTCGCCGACTATTGCGAGGCCGAGGGCTTCCGGCTCGACGAGTGCGTCGCGTACGCCGATTCCTCGTCGGACCTGCCGCTGTTCGAGGCGGTCGGGTTTCCCGTCGCCGTCAACCCCGAGACCCGTCTGGCGGCGATCGCCCGCAAGCGGGGATGGCTCGTCGAGCAGTGGTCGAAGGCGCAGGGCGGTCCTCGACCGCTGCTGCCGATCGGCCCGCTGATGGTCGAACGCGAACGCCGCCGCCGATTTGAAGGCGCTCGTCGATGAACGCCCACCGGCACGAACTCGAGTTGGGGCCGGACGCCGAAGGCGTCGGCTCGGCAGGTCGAGCGAAGCGAGACCCGAAATGAAAGGCCTCGAGATCCGGCGCAACGTGGCCAAGCTCGGCCTCGCACGGATCACCGCCGCGGTCAGCCCGTCGACGGCGGTCAGGCTCGGCCCGCTCGAGTACCGGCACGTCGACGAGCCCGACCTGCCAGGGCCCGGCTGGCACCGTGTCAGCACCCGCCTCTCCGGCATCTGCGGTTCGGACCTCTCGCTCATCGAAGGACACGCGTCGACCTACTTCGACGACTGGGTGAGCTTCCCGTTCGTGCCGGGTCACGAGATCGTCGGCTCACTCGACGATGGGAGTCGGGTGATCATCGAACCCGTCCTCGGCCACGAGGCACGCGGCTTCGCTCCCCCGTTCGACGGCGCGGCCCCCGGGGACGGCGACGACTACGCCCATCTCGCCACGGGCGATCTCGAACCCGGCATCCAGACCGGGTTCTGCTGCTCGACGGGAGGCGGCTGGGCGCCCGAGTTCGTCGCCCACGAGAGCCAACTGCATCGCATCGGCGACGACATGCCCGACGAGCGGGCGGTGCTCGTCGAACCGATCGCCGGTGGCATCCACGCCGCGCTCCTCACGTGGCCGACCATCGCCGGGGTGACGGCACCCGTCGTGGCCGTGCTCGGCGCCGGGACGATGGGGCTCGCCGCGATCGCCGGTCTGCGCCGGTACGTGCCCGAGGTTCGCATCGTCGTCGGCGCTCGATACCCCAACCAGAGCGCCACCGCGAAGTCGCTCGGCGCCGACATCGTCGTCCAACCCGCCGAGCTGGGCCGCGCCGTGCGGCGGATGGTCGGCTGTCACATCATCGGCGATCACCTGACCAGCGGCGCCCACGCGACGATCGACGCCGTCGGTAACGCGGCGTCGATCACCGACTGCCTGCGCATCACCCGACCGCGCGGTCGGGTCGTGCTGTTGGGGATGCCGTCGGACGTCTCGCTCGACCTGACCGGCCTGTGGCACCGCGAGACAGAGCTCAAGGGCGCCTACACGTACGGCACCGAGACGTTGCCCGACGGCTCGCGGGTGCGCACGTTCGATCTCGCGATCGAGACCGCCAACGAGTTGCAAGCCGAACGTCTGCTGTCCGCCACGTACCGGCTCGCCGACCACGTCGACGCGATCGCCCATGCGTCAGCAGCCGGTCGCCGGGGCGCGATCAAGATCGCCTTCGATCTGCGAGAGGAGGGCTGAGCATGCCTCGCCCCGGATTCGTCCTCGACGTCGACCGCTCGACGCCACCGATCCTGTTCTGGCGGGGTGAGGGGTTCAGCCTCGAGAAGCTGCCGGCCGACCGCAGCCGGGTGATCTATCCGCCCGAGCCGCTGGCCGCCCTCGACGACGTCGACGGCGCGATCCGTCGGGCATTGCTCCAGCCGCACGACTCCGACCCGCTGCCGGCGTTGCTGTTCCCCGGCATGAAGCTGACGATCGCGTTCGACGACGCCAGCTTGTCGCTCCCGAAGATGCGCACGCCCGACACCCGCCAGCGGGTGATCGAGGCGGTGCTCGACCTCGCCGCCGCGGCGGGCGTCGACGACGTCCACTTGATCGCCGCCCTCGGCCTCCACCGCCGGATGCACGACTACGAGCTGCGCCACGTGCTCGGCAACCGCATCTACGACGCGTTCGAGCCGCGTGGCGCGCTCTACCAGCACGACGCCGAGGACTACGACAACCTGGCCGAGCTCGGGACCACGCCCGAGGGTGAGGTCGTCGAGATCAACAAGCGGGCCGCCGACAGCGACCTGCTCGTGTACGTCAACGTCAATCAGGCGGCGATGGATGGTGGGTGGAAGTCCGTGACGACCGGGTTGGCGTCGTACCGTTGCTTGAGCTTCCACCACAACCCCGAGACACTGCAGAACACGCGCAGCCTGATGGACCGCCACCACAGCGAGCTCCACAAGAGCGTGTGGCGGATGGGCAAGGTCGTGCGCGACAACGGCCCGAAGATCTTCCAGATCGAGACGACGTTGAACACCGACACCTTCCCTTCGCCGTTCGACTTCCTGTCGAAGCGCGAGTGGGAGTGGACGGCCCGCGACCGGGCGACCTACCTCGCAACCGCCAAGTCGCTCGATCGCGCACCGTCGCGGCTGGCGCGCAAGATCTTCCACGGCATCGAGGCGCCGTACCGCACGACCAGCGTGCAGGCGGGTGATACCGAGAGCGTCCACAAGATCACGCTCGACAACGTCTACGCGCAGCAGCTCGTCGAGGTCCAGGGCCAGACCGACATCCTCACGATGGGCATCCCGTTCATCTGCCCGTACAACCCAGAGTCGATCATGAACCCGATCCTCGTGATGTGCATGGGCCTCGGCTACCTGTTCAACATGTACCGCGGCATGCCGCTCGTGCGCGAGGGCGGGGTCGTGATCATGACCCACCCGACGTACCGCGACTTCCACCCGGTCCATCACCCGAGCTACATCGACTTCTACGAGCAGGTCCTCGCCGACTCGAACGACCCCGTCGTGATGTCGAAGAAGTGGGAGAAGCAGTACGCCGAGGACGAGTGGTACCGCCACCTCTACCGCACCGGCAACGCCTACCACGGCGTCCACCCGTTCTACGCGTGGTACTGGGGCGCCCACGGGCTGCAGCACGCCGGCCGGGTGATCATCGTCGGTGGCGAGCCGCGAGCGGTCCGGCGTCTCGGCTTCACGCCGGCGTCGACGATGGACGACGCGTTCGAGATCGCCAGCGACGTCGTCGGCCGGTCGGCGACCGTGACCCACCTGCACGTGCCCGCGATCCTCGTGGCCGACGTGCAGTGATGAAGCACGTGATGCGTCGAGCGCAGCGAGCGGCCGGAGGGGCGGAGCGGCTCGTCCGACTCGTCGCGGCCCCGCTGCGGAACCACGGCTTCCCGTACCGCGCGCCGACCGTGCCCAAGGGCGTCGTCGTCCCCCAGGAAGCATCGAAGCTCGGCGCCGAGTACGACACCGAATGGGCACGATCCGCGCTCGCGCGCACGGCGCGGTCGGTGATCACCGAGGGTCCGATCCGGCTCCTCGCCCGCACACTGACGAACCCCGAGATCGTCGGCACCGACCGGCTCGATGACCTGACGCGGCTCGACGATCCGCCACCGGTGATCTTCGCCCCCAACCACCACAGCCACCTCGACACCGGCTTGATGATCCGGTCCGTGCCATCCGCCTGGCGACACGACCTCGTGGTCGCCGCGGCAGCCGACTACTTCTTCGACAAGCACTGGAAGGCGGCGTTCTCGGCGCTCGCCCTGAACGCCATCCCGATCGATCGTGAGGCCACCGGCCGCAAGTCGTCCGACATGATCCGCGACCTCATCGCCGACGGCTACAGCCTCGTGATCTACCCGGAGGGCGGCCGGTCGCCCGATGGCTGGGGGCAGTCGTTCAAGGGCGGCGCGGCCTATCTCTCGAGCCGCACCGGCGCGCCCGTCGTGCCGGTGTTCATCGACGGCACCGGAGCGATCTTCGGCAAGGGGATGACGAAGCCGAAGCCGGGCCGGACGAAAGTGATCTTCGGGCATCCGTTGATGGCGGAAGACGGCGAGAGCACCCGCCGCTTCAACGCCCGCATCGAGGCCGCGGTCACCGCCCTCGGCGACGAGGCGCTGACCGACTACTGGACGGCCCGTCAACGCGCCCACGCCGGAACCAGCCCGTCGCTGACCGGCCCCGAGTACAACGGCTGGCGCCGTCAATGGGCCCTCTCGGAGCGCCGCAAGCTCGGCGCCGCCGGCCTCCGCCGCCGCCAACGCCGCCGCTGGCCCGACCTCGGCTGAGAAGTTTCCCACCCAAAACCCCCGTTCTGTCTGCTTCAGACTGCCCGTCGCTGAGTCTGAAGCAGACAGAAGGCCTGAACGGTTTACGCTTTGGGGGATGCGACGAGGGCTACGACGGATTGTCGTGGTCGCGGGGGCGGTCGTGATCACATCGTGTTCGACCGATTCTTCGACGTCGTCGGGCACGCTCACGCCGACGACGACGCTGCTGGGTACCACCACCACGACAGTGGCCGCACCGGCCCCGGTGCCATCCCAGGCCGCCTCGACCACGACATCCACCTCGACGACCACGACCGTGGTGCCGTCGGCCACCACCACGCCGCCAGCGGCTTCGGGCGAGGTCGCGGCCGCGTTCGTCGGTGGACCCGACGACGACTTCTGGCTGCCGCTCGGATACTGGGACGGGTCGGCCTGGGTGCAGTTGGGCGAGGAGGGTGAGGCGACACCACTCGAGTTCCCCGCTGCCACCGGAGACCCGCTGCGCGTGACCGGGCTCGATCTCGCACCTGGCACCGCGCCGCTCGGCGGCGCCGGTGAAGCGTGCTTCGACGAGCGGATCGGTTTCGCCGTCGACGTCGCGGTGCCAAACCCCGAGCCGCCCGGCTTCGGCTACTCGGGGATCGGCGTCGTCGGCGACTGGGAGATCCAACCCCGCCCGGCCAACCAGCTCGGCCTACAGATCGACGAGTACCGCCAGATCGGGGCGACGTTCGCCGACGACCTCGGCGTCGACGGAACGTCGGGCAAGGTCGTCCAGGTGGTGCGCAGCGATCTCGACGGAGACGGGATGGAGGAGGTGCTCGTCGCGTTCGAACACTTCGAGTCGCCGTTCGGAGCGCCAGGGGACTTCTCGATCGTCTACCTGCGCGCACCTCAGATCGCCGGCCCAGTCGTCGACACGGTCGTCTTCTCGTCGTTCGTCGCGCCGGACCTCCCGGACGAGCAGCTCCCGTTCATGAACCTGGCGCGCGTGCTCGGAGTCGCCGATCTCAACGGCGACGGCCGGATGGAGGTCGCGCTGCGGACGTGGTACTACGAAGGCGCGGGTGTGTCCGTGTTCGAGTTCGACGGCGACGGCGTGGCCGCGGTGATGAGCAACGGCTGCGGGGCGTGAGCCGGCCGACGCTCAGTCGCCAACGCAGGGAATGACGATCTCGAGCCCGGGGTAGAACCCGCTGTAGCCGGCGGTGTTGACGTTGGCGGCGTCGAGCGCCTCGACGGTGACGTCGTACTTCTCGGCCACCTTGAGACGAGTCGTGTCGTCGGCCGTGATCGTGTGCTTACCCGCCTCGCAGTCGTCGCCGCTGCCCGACGGCGGCGCGTCGGTCGACTCGGTCTCGGCGTCGGTCGACTCGGTCTCGGCATCCGTACCGTCCGTGGTGTCCGCGTCCTCGTCGTCCTCGTCGGCTTCGGCCGCACTGGGGATCTTGGAGCCGGGCGGGATGCGGATCTCGTCGCCCGCGTAGATCGGATGCCCGACCCCCTCCGGCCACTCGTTGTAGTTGGCGAGCTCCTCCATCGTGATCCCGAACCTGGAGGCGATCGCCGATACCGCGTCGCCGGCGACGATCGTGTACAGCTGCTCGACCGCCGAGATCCCACCCTCCACAGAATCGGCCGGGGCGAGCGTGGTCGTGGTGGTGGCAGGCTCCTTCACGACGTAGCTCGTCTCGTCGATGGGAACCACCGGCGTGTTCGCCGTTTCGTCGTCGCCATCGCCGCACGCACTGATCAGGATCGCGGGTGAGAGCCCGAGCGCGATCACGCCGAGGGGACGCAGCAATGAGCGCATGCCACCAGCGTACGACGCGTAGCAAGCGCGACGGCGTCACCACCGTCCCAGCGGCGGCGCGGGCAGCTCACATGAGCGGTCGCGTGGTGGGCAGAACCGGCGCCGGCGACGTCGTCTCGCCCACGAGGAACCGATCGACGGCAGCGGCACAGGCACGACCTTCGGCGATCGCCCACACGATCAGGCTCTGCCCGCGCCCCATGTCGCCGGCCACGAACACACCTGGTACGACCGACATGAATTCGTCGTCGCGGCGCACGTTGCCACGTTCGTCGAACTCGACACCGAGCTGATGCAGCCACGCCGACTGCTCAGGCCCGACGAAACCCATCGCGAGCAGCACGAGATCGGCCGCGATCTCGCGTTCGGTCCCCTCGACCTTGGTGAACCTGCCGTCGACCATCTCGACCTCGTGTAACAGCAACGCCCGGACGTTGCCGTCGCCATCGTCGACGAAGTGCTCGGTGTTGACGCTGTACAGGCGTTCGCCACCCTCCTCGTGGGCCGACGTGACGCGGTAGATGAAGCTCCACTGCGGCCACGGGTTGCCGACCGCCCGGTCGTCGGGCGGCCGGGGCAGGATCTCGAGCTGGGTGACCGACGCCGCGCCCTGGCGGTGGGCGGTGCCGAGACAGTCGGCGCCGGTGTCGCCGCCGCCGATGATCACGACGTGCTTGCCGTTGGCGTCGATCGGCGACGCATCGAGGTCACCCTCTTGCACGAGGTTCGACAGCGGCAGGTACTCCATCGCCTGGTGGACGCCGTTCAGGTCGCGGCCGGGGATCGGCAGATCGCGCCACGCCGTCGCGCCACAGGCGAGCACGATCGCGTCGTTGGAGGCGACGAGGATGTCGATGTCGATGCCGGGACCGACTCGGGCGTTGGTGCGGAACTCGGTGCCCTCGGCCTCCATCTGGTCGAGCCGCCGTTCGAGATGGCGCTTCTCCATCTTGAACTCGGGGATGCCGTAGCGCAGCAGACCGCCGATCCGGTCGGCGCGTTCGAGCACGACCACGTCGTGTCCAGCCCGCGTGAGCTGCTGAGCGGCGGCGAGCCCGGCCGGGCCCGAGCCGATCACGGCCACCCGCTTGCCCGTCTTGACCGACGGGTACTGGGGCACGACCCACCCTTCGTCCCACGCCCGATCGATGATCTCGACCTCGACCTGCTTGATGGTCACCGGGTCGGCGTTGATGCCGAGCACACACGCCGCCTCGCACGGCGCCGGGCAGAGACGGCCGGTGAACTCGGGGAAGTTGTTGGTGGCGTGCAGGCGGTCGATGGCGTCGCGCCAGTGGTCGCGGTACACGAGGTCGTTCCAGTCGGGGATCAAGTTGCCGAGCGGGCAGCCGTTGTTGCAGAACGGGATGCCGCAGTCCATGCAGCGCCCGGCCTGGATCTGCAACGCCTCGTTCGGGAAGCCCTCGTAGACCTCTTTCCAGTCCCGCAACCGGACCGGCACCGGTCGCCGTGCCGGTGTCTGCCTCGCCCACTTGAGGAACCCGGTGGCCTCACCCATGGCTCGACTCCATGACCTTGACCATCGTCTCGTCCTCGGTGAGCCCGGCCGCCTCGGACTCGCGCATCACGGCGAGGACCCGCTTGTAGTCGTTCGGCATCACCTTGCGGAACCGGCTGACCTCGACGTTCCAGGCGGCGAGCAACCGCTTCGCGACCGCCGAGCCGGTGTATTCACCATGGCGTTGTACCGTCGCCCGCAGGAACTCGCGATCGCTCGCGTCGAGTTGCTCGATCGTGACCATCTCGTTGTTGACGCGGGTGTCGAACGAACCGTCGCGGTCGTAGACGTATGCGATACCACCCGACATCCCGGCGCCGAAGTTGCGTCCGGTCGCGCCCAGCACGACCACTCGCCCACCCGTCATGTACTCGCAGCCGTGGTCGCCGACGCCCTCCACCACGGCGAGCGCGCCGGAGTTGCGCACGCAGAACCGTTCACCGACGACACCCCGGAGGAAGATCTCACCACCGGTCGCGCCGTACCCGATCACGTTGCCGGCGAGGATCTGCTCCTCGGCGACGAACGGCGCCTCGCGATCGGGATGCACGATGAGCCGACCGCCCGACAACCCCTTGCCGAGGTAGTCGTTGGCGTCGCCCTCGAGCCGCATCGTGATGCCAGCCGGGACGAACGCGCCGAAGCTCTGCCCGGCCGAGCCACGGAACGAGACGTCGATCGTGTCGTCGGGCAGCCCGACGCCGTGCCAGACCCGAGTCACCTCGTGTCCGAGCATCGTGCCGACGGTGCGGTTGGTGTTGCGGATCGGGAGCTCGATGCGGACCGGCGTGCCGTCGTCGATGGCAGCGCGGGCGAGACGGATCAGTTCCTGGTCGAGGGCCTCGGCGAGACCGTGGTCCTGGCCGACCGACTGGTGGAACGTCTGGTCGTAGTTGTTGTGGGGCACCTGCAGGATCGGGCTGATGTCGAGCCCGTCCGCCTTCCAGTGGTCGACCGCACCCTTGGTGTCGAGGCACTCGACGTGGCCGATCATCTCGGCCATCGTGCGGAAGCCGAGCTCGGCCATCAGCTCGCGCACCTCGGCCGCGATGTACTCGAAGAACGTCACGACGAACTCGGGCGAGCCGTCGAAGCGCTTGCGCAGCTCGGGGTTCTGGGTGGCGATGCCCACCGGACAGGTGTCGAGATGACAGACACGCATCATCACGCAGCCCGACACGACGAGGGGCGCGGTCGCGAAGCCGAACTCCTCGGCACCCAGCAACGCCGCGATCACGACATCACGACCGGTCTTCAACTGGCCGTCGGTCTGCACGACGATGCGATCGCGCAGCCCGTTCATCAACAGTGTCTGCTGAGTCTCGGCGAGCCCGAGCTCCCACGGCCCACCGGCGTGCTTGAGCGACGTGAGCGGGCTGGCACCGGTGCCACCGTCGTGACCGGAGATCAGCACGACGTCGGCCTTGGCCTTGCTGACGCCGGCGGCGACCGTGCCGACGCCCATCTCGGCGACGAGCTTGACGTGGATGCGAGCCGTGGGGTTGGCGTTCTTGAGGTCGTGGATCAGCTGCTTCAGATCCTCGATCGAGTAGATGTCGTGGTGCGGTGGTGGGCTGATGAGGCCGACGCCCGGCGTCGAGTAGCGGGTCTTGGCGATCCACGGGTACACCTTGTGACCGGGGAGCTGCCCACCTTCGCCCGGCTTGGCGCCCTGCGCCATCTTGATCTGCAGGTCGTCGGCGTTGGTGAGGTACTCCGACGTCACACCGAAGCGCCCCGACGCGACCTGCTTGATCGCCGAGCGCCGTGACGGGTCGTGCAGCCGGTCGGCGTCCTCGCCGCCCTCACCGGTGTTCGACTTGGCGCCGATCGAGTTCATCGCGATCGCCAACGTCTCGTGCGCCTCGGCCGAGATCGATCCGTACGACATCGCACCGGTCGAGAAGCGCCTGAGGATCTCGCTCACCGGTTCGACGTCGTCGATCGGGATCGCGACCCGCTCGTCGGTCTTGAACGCGAACAAGCCGCGCAACGTCGCCAGGCGACGCGACTGGTCGTCGACGCGCGACGTGTACTCCTTGAAGATGTCGTAGCGCTTCGCTCGTGTCGCGTGCTGCAACTTGAACACCGTCTCGGGGTTGAACAGGTGGTGCTCGCCCTCGCGCCGCCACTGGTACTCGCCGCCGAGCTCGAGCTTGCGGTGGGCGCGCTCCTCGGGACGGGTCGGGTTGGCCGTGGCGTGACGGGCCGCGGTCTCGGCCGCCAGCTCATCGAGGCCGATCCCGCCCAGGCGGCTCACGGTGCCGGTGAAATACCGCTCGATGAGCTCCTCGCCGAGCCCGATCGCCTCGAAGATCTGGGCGCCGGTGTAGCTGGCGACGGTCGAGACGCCCATCTTCGACATCACCTTCAACACGCCCTTGCCGCACGCCTTGATGTAGTTGCGGAGGGCCTTCTTGGGATCCATTCCACCGAGGCCGTGATGGCCACGTCCCTCGTCGGCGGCGATCAGGTCCTCGATCGACTCGAACGCGAGGTACGGGTTGATGGCGCCGGCGCCGTAGCCGATCAGCAACGCCATGTGGTGCACCTCGCGGGCGTCGCCGCACTCGACGAGCAGCCCCACCATCGTGCGCTGTTTGGTGCGGACGAGATGGTGGTGAACGGCCGACGTGAGCAGCAGCGACGGGATCGGCGCGTCGATCTCGTCGGCGTTGCGGTCGGAGAGCACGATGACGCGGGCGCCGTGGTCGATCGCCCGCGACACCTCGTCGAAGATCGACTCGAGCGCCAGGCGGAGCGCTGTGCCTCCGCCCGCGACCCGGTAGAGACCCTTGACGACGTGCGACTTGAGACCGGGGTATCCGCCGTCGTCGTCGGCGTGGATGATCCGGGCCAGCTCGTCGTTGTCGATGATCGGGAACGGCAGGGCGAGCTGCCGGCAGTTCTCGGGACCCGGCTGGAGGAGGTTCGCCTCCGGCCCGACCGAGGATGCCACCGCGGTGACGACCTCCTCGCGGATCGCGTCGAGCGGCGGGTTGGTGACCTGCGCGAACAGTTGCTGGAAGTAGTCGAACAGGAGCCGCGGCCGTTCCGACAACACGGCGATCGGCGTGTCGGTGCCCATCGAGCCGATCGGCTCGGCGCCGTTGAGCGCCATCGGGGCGACGATGATCTTGAGCTCCTCGTGCGTGTAGCCGAACATCTGCTGGCGACGCAGCACGCTGTGATGGCTGAACACGATGTGCTCGCGCTCCGGTAGATCGACGAGCTCGGCCATGCCCTGCTCGAGCCATTCGGCGTACGGATGCTCAGAAGCGAGCGTGCCCTTGATCTCCTCGTCGTCGACGATGCGACCCTCGGCGGTGTCGATCAGGAACATCTTGCCTGGCTGCAGTCGGCCCTTGGTGACGACCTTGGCGGGGTCGATGTCGATGACGCCGACCTCCGACGCCATCACGACCAGGTCGTCGTCGGTGACCCAGTAGCGGCTGGGCCGCAGCCCGTTGCGGTCGAGAACCGCACCGATCACCGTGCCATCCGTGAACGTCACGCTGGCCGGGCCGTCCCAGGGCTCCATCAGGCTCGCGTGGTACCGGTAGAAGGCCCGCTTGTCGTCGTCCATCTCGGCGTTGTTCTCCCACGCCTCGGGGATCATCATCAGGATCGCGTGCTGGATCGGGCGCCCGGCGAGGTGCAGCAGCTCGAGCACCTCGTCGAAACGGGCCGTGTCGGACGCGCCGGGTGTGCAGATCGGGAACGCCCTGGCGAGGTTCGGCAGGTGCGGGCTCGACGCCATCGCCTCGCGGGTACGCATCCAGTTCTGGTTTCCCTGAACGGTGTTGATCTCGCCGTTGTGGGCGATGAAGCGGTACGGGTGGGCGAGCGGCCACGACGGGAACGTGTTCGTGGAGAAGCGAGAGTGCACGAGCAACAGAGCGCTCTCGACGCGGGGATCGACGAGGTCGGGGAAGAACTGGCCGAGCTGCGGCGTGGTCAGCATCCCCTTGTAGACGATGGTGCGGGCCGACAGCGACGAGAAGTACGTCGCGAGGTCGTCGGTCAGCTCGTGCTCGGCACGTTTGCGGGCGACGAACGTCTTGCGGTCGAGGTCGATGCCCGACGCACCGTCGGCGGCGGCGACGAAGAACTGCTTCATCGTCGGCATGGCCGCGCGGGCGGTCGCGCCGAGGCAGTCGGGCTGGATCGGCAGGTCGCGCCAGCCGAGCACGACGAGCCCCTCCTCGACGGCGATGTCCTCGATCGCGGCGAACGCCTTCTCGAGCGCCATCGTCTCGGTCGGCAAGAACGCGATGCCAGCGGCATAGGCACCCTCGGGCGGGAGCGAGAAACCGACAACCGCCCGGAGGAACTTGTCGGGCATCTGGAGCAAGATGCCGGCGCCATCGCCGGTGTCGGGCTCGGCCCCGGTGGCACCGCGGTGGGCGAGGTTCGTGAGGGCGCGCAGCCCCGTCATCACCAGGTCGTTCGACCGTACGCCCCGCATGTGGGCCACGAACGAGACACCACAGGAGTCATGTTCGAAGCGCGGGTCGTAGAGGCCCGTGGGCCCAGGCGTTATCTGCATCGTTGGCTGACTTCCACGAAACTCGAAGTTGCGGTGGAGCCCGGGACGACGCTGGCCCAGACGGTCCGGTCATGTTACGGGATCGCGCGACGGATCGGAAAGATGATCCGATGTCAACCTGATCGCGGTCTGCGGTGTGTGAGGGTTGTGACGGTGACCGAGCAGCGTCGGGCGCGGGCGTTCGAGGAGTTCTATCGGGACGAGTACGGCCGCCTCGTCCCGGTGATCGCGGCCTGCTCGGCGACCGGGCCGGCGCCGAGGATGTGGTTCAGGAAGCGCTCGCCGAGGCGCAGCGCCGGTGGGCGAACGTTGTCGAGCTCGACAAGCCGGGCGCCTGGGTGCGCCGGGTGGCGCTCAACCGGGCCGCCAACATCCGGCGTCGCAGCGGCCGCGAGCAGCAAGCGCTGCGGCGGCTGCGCGTCGTGCGCGGCGATTCGGCGTCCGATCGCCTTCCCGACGACGGTCTGTGGGCGTTGGTGCGCGATCTCCCCGACCAGCAGCGGCGCGCCGTCGTCCTCCACTACGTCGGCGACCTGTCGGTTGCCGACGTCGCCGACGTGATGGAGTGCAGCGAGGGCACCGTCAAGACCCATCTCTCGCGGGCGCGAGCACA
>DATMDV010000435.1:0-2593 GCA_035557475.1 Ilumatobacteraceae bacterium | reverse complement strand
GGGCGAGACGGTGCTGCGCAGCAAGCCGATCATCGGCTACCTGCACACCGGCATGGAGAAGACGGGCGAGAACCTCACGTTCATGCAGGGCGGCACGAACGTCACACGCATGGACTACGTGAGCCCGATCATCAACGAGCTGGTGTTCTCGCTGGCGACCGAGAAGCTGCTCGGCATCGACGGCGACATCCCCGAGCGGGCGACGTGGATGCGGATGCTGCTGAGCGAGCTCAACCGGATGTCGAGCCACCTGTTGTTCATGGCGACGAATGGCCTCGACCTCGGCGCGGTCTCGATGATGATCTACGGCTGGCGCGAGCGCGAAGAGGTCCTGCGCTTCTTCCAGAAGGTCACCGGGCTGCGCATGAACCACAACTTCGTGCGCCCCGGCGGCGTCGCCGCCGACCTGCCACCCGGTTGGCGCGACGACGTGCTGCGGATCCTCGACATGGTGCCGGAACGACTCGACGAGTACGACACACTGCTGACCGGCCAGCCGATCTGGCGCGAGCGGCTGCAAGGGGTCGGCGTGATCACGCCGACCGAGGCGATCGCGCTGGGCGCCACCGGACCGATCCTGCGGTCGACCGGGGTCGAGTGGGACCTGCGGCGCGACATGCCATACCTGCATTACGACGACGTCGAGTTCGATGTCATCGTCGGGTCGTACGGTGACTCCTTCGACCGCTACGCGATCCGCCTCAACGAGATCCGCGAGTCGATGCGCATCGTGCGCCAGGTGCTCGACCGGATGCCCGCCGGCGACTATCGCATCCAGGACAAGCAGGTCACACCTCCGCCGCGCGTCCGCATCGATGAGTCGATGGAAGCGCTGATCCATCACTTCAAGATCTTCACCGAGGGCTTCAAGGTGCCGGCCGGCGAGGTGTACGTCGCCGTCGAGAGCCCGCGTGGCGAGATCGGCTGCTACATCGCCAGCGATGGCTCGGCCACGCCGTACCGCATGCACGTGCGGGCGCCGTCGTTCGTCAACATCCAGACCCTTCCCCACATGCTGCGGGGCGGCCTCGTCGCCGACGCCGTCGCCGCGATCTCCAGCGTCGATCCGATCCTCGGCGAGGTCGATCGATGAGGTTGAGCGACGCCAACGTCTCGATCGCCAAGGAGATCATCGGCCGCTACCCGCGGTCGAAGTCGGCGTTGATCCCGATCCTCCATCTCGCCCAGGAACAGGAGGGGTGGGTCAGCAACGAGGCCATGGCGCACATCGCCGAGCTGCTCGACATCACCCCCGCCGAGGTGTACGGCACGGCGACGTTCTACGAGATGTTCAAGTTCGAGCCGGTCGGCACGTACTGCGTCAACATCTGCTCGAACATCTCGTGCCAGCTGGTCGGGGCGTGGGAGCTGCTCGAGCACGCCGAGCACACGCTCGGCATCAAGGCCGGTGGGACGACAGGCGACGGCATGTTCACGCTCGAGGACGTCGAGTGCATCGCGGCGTGCACCGAAGCGCCGGCGCTGCAGGTGAACTACCGCTACCGCAACCGGGTGACGCACGCCGAGTTCGACCAGCTGATCGACGACCTACGCGCCGGCGCGCTCGCTGACGAGATCCCCCCGCACGGCACGCTCGCCCGCGTCCGGCAGCGCACACCGCACAACTGGGCCGACACCGGCCGCACCGCGCAAGCGAAGGTCGACGCGAGATGACGCGCCGACTCGACTTCCCTCTGTTTGTGTCACCGCAACCGGCGAAGATCGCCGCCGTCGGTGACACAAACCTGGGATCTGCGACTCGGAGGGCGCGATGAGCGACGCGCCTTCGTTCCTCGTGCCGGGGCTGGTGCCGCTCGGGCCGAAGCTGATCACCACCCGCTTCGACGTCGCCGACGGGTACACGTACGACGGCTACGTCCGCACCGGCGGCTACACGGCGTTGCGCAAGGCGCTCACGACGATGACGCCCGACGAGGTGCACACCGAGGTCAAGACATCCGAGATGCAGGGACGCGGTGGCGCCGGCTTCCCGGCCGGCACGAAGTGGGGCTTCCTGCCACCGGGTGTGCTCCCGCGGTACGTCGTCGTCAACGGCGACGAGAGCGAACCCGGCACCTACAAGGACCGCCTGCTGATGGAGCTCGACCCGCACCAGCTGATCGAGGGCACGATCATCGCCTGCTACGCGATCGGCGCCGCGCAGGCGTTCCTCTATGTCCGTGGCGAGATGGCGCTCGCCCAGGAACGCATCGCCCAGGCGCTCAACGACGCCTACGCGAACGGTTTGCTCGGCACGAACATCCTCGGCAGCGAGTACTCCGTCGACATCACGCTCACGTGGGGTGCCGGCGCCTACATCGTCGGCGAGGAGACGGCGTTGATCGAGAGCCTCGAGGGCGAGCGCGGCATGCCCCGCCTGAAGCCGCCGTACTTCCCGGCGGCCAAGGGCCTGTACATGCAGCCAACGATCGTCAACAACGTCGAGTCGCTCGCCAACGTGCCGTGGATCATCAACGAATCGGGACAGTCGTTCCACGACATCGGTGCGCCGACGTCGACCGGAATGCGCATGTTCGCCGTGTCCGGACACGTCAACAAGCCAGGGGTGTTCGAGGTCCCCAACGGTGTCACC
>DATMDV010000434.1:0-6875 GCA_035557475.1 Ilumatobacteraceae bacterium | reverse complement strand
TGAGGCGCGCAAGACCATCGATCGCGCCAAGGGCGTCCTGATCGACGTGTGCGGGATGCGCGAGGGCGAAGCCTTCACCTTCATCCAACGCACGGCGATGAGCGAGCGGACGAAGATGCGTGACGTCGCCGAACGCATCCTCGACGGTTCGTTGCGACCCACCTGATCGGCGGCGCGGCGATGGCGAAGATCCTCCTGGTCGACGGCAACTCGTTGACCTACCGCGCGTTCTTCGCCCTGCCGCCCGACATGGCGACGGCCAGCGGACAGGTCACCAACGCCGTGTTCGGGTTCACGTCGATGCTCATCAACGTGCTCAAGGATCACCGTCCCGACGGCATGCTCGTCGCCTTCGACCGACCGGAGCCGACGTTCCGTCATGTTGCCGATGTCGAATACAAGGCCAACCGCGACGCGGCGCCCGACATCCTGCGCCAGCAGATGGGGCTCGTGCGCGAGGTGCTCGACTCGCTCGGCATCCGTCAGGTCGAGGCGGCCGGGTGGGAGGCCGACGACCTGATCGCCGCCGCCACCGCCGGCCTCGTCGAGCGCGGCGACGATGTGCTCATCGTCACCGGCGACCGCGACAGTTACCAACTCGTCTCCGACCCGCACGTCAAGGTGCTCTACAACCGTCGTGGCGTGAGCGACTACGCGATGTACGACGAGGCCGGAATCCTCGAGAAGACCGGCGTGACGCCGGCCCTCTACCCGCAGTACGCGGCGCTGCGCGGCGACACCAGCGACAACCTGCCCGGCGTCCCCGGCGTCGGCGAGAAGACCGCCGCCAAGCTGATCAACACCTACGGCGGGCTCGACGGTGTGTTCGCCAACGTCGAGCAACAGACGCCGAAGTTGCGGGCGTCGCTCACCGAGCACGAGGAACGGGTTCGCAAGAACCTCGAGCTGATGGTGCTGTCGGCGGACGCACCGCTCGACGACGTCGACCTCGGCGCGCTGACGATCGAGCCCAAGCCCGACGAGGTCAAGCGGCTGTTCGAGTTCCTCGAGTTCCGCACGTTCGCCGACCGTCTCGCCGAAGCGCTTGGCGACAGGAAGGTGGCCCTCGCGGCGGGTGCCGAACGTCAGGAGCTCCACGCCGAGATCACGGTCGTCGAGTCGGCCGCCGACGCGATCGAGCTGATCGGTTCGCTGGATGTGCTCGACGTGATGCCGGCGTGGACGAGCGAACCGGGCCGAGGCGCGCTCGCCGGGCTCGCCATCGTCACCGAGGCCGAGTCCGCCGCCGTGGCGTGGATCCCGGGCGAACTGGTCGCCGACGATTCGGTCGCGGCGATCGTGGCAGCACACGGCAACGTCCGCAGTCACAACGCCAAGCCGCTCATGCGCGCCCTGCTCGATCTCGGCCACGACCTGACCGGCCTGCGGCTCGACACCACGATCGTCGCCTACCTCATCGACCCGGCCGAGGCGAGGTACGCGCTCGCCGATCTCGTCGAGCGGTTCACGGCGTTCGCGCCCCCTGGGGGCGGCGGGGCCGCGGCGGGTCAGCTCGACCTCGACGGCAGCGCGCTCGACGTGTCGCAACTGGCCGGGCGCGAGGCACTCGCCGTGCACCACGTCGCGGGTCCGATCGAGGCCGCCCTCGAATCGCAGGGCATGACCGGGCTCTACCGCGACATCGAGAACCCGCTCGTGCGCGTCCTCGCCCGCATGGAACACGTCGGCATCGCCGTCGACCGCGAGATGCTGCGCTCGATCAACGTCCGGCTGATCGAGGAGATCGAGCGCCTCGGCGCCGAGTTGCGCAGCGTCGTCGGCCGCGACGACCTGAACTTCAACTCGCCGGTCCAGCTCCGCGAGCTGCTGTTCACCCAGCGCGGGCTGTCGGGCGGCAAGAAGACCAAGACCGGGTTCTCGACCGACGCCGCCACGCTCGAAAAGCTCCGCGACCAATGGCCCGAGTTCATCGATCCGCTCCTGCGCCATCGCGAGGTCGAGAAGCTGCGCGGCACGTACGGCGAGGGGTTGCTCCACGAGGTCGCGGCCGACGGACGGATCCATGCCACGTTCAACCAGACCGTGGCGCGGACCGGACGGCTCAGCTCCGACCGGCCGAACCTGCACAACATCCCGGTGCGCAGCGAGGAAGGTCGCGTGTTCCGCACGGCGTTCGTTCCGGGTCCCGGTCACGAGCTGCTGGTCGCCGACTACAACCAGATCGAGCTCCGCTGCATCGCCCACCTGGCCGCCGACCCCGGTCTGATCGCCGCCTTCACCGGTGGCCAGGACATCCACAACGCCACCGCGGCGCGCGTGTTCAGCGTCGACCCCAAGGCAGTGACCATCGATCAGCGTTCGAAGGCGAAGATGGTGTCGTACGGGCTCGCCTATGGGATGGAGGCGTACGGACTCGGCCAGCGCCTCAGCATTCCGACCGAAGAAGCGACCGTCATCCTCGACGCCTACTTCGAGGCGTTCCCGAACGTCAAGGCGTACATGGACCGCACCGTGATCGAGGCCAGGAAGGTGGGGTACACCGAGACGCTGTTCGGGCGACGGCGGCCGATCCCCGAGCTGCTCAACTCCAACTGGCGGATCCGCCAGGCGGGGGAGCGTCAGGCCATGAACGCCGGCATCCAGGGCCTCGCCGCCGACATCTTCAAGGTCGCCTTGGTACGCATCGACGAGGCGCTCGAGCGCGGTGGGCTGGCCAGCCGGCTGATCCTGCAGGTCCACGACGAGGTGCTCGTCGAGGTGCCGACCGAAGAGCGCGAGGAAGCGGGCGAGCTCGTCATCCGGCTGATGCGCGGCGCAGCCGAGCTCGACGTGCCCCTCGAGGTCAACGTCTCCTGGGGCCGCACCTGGGCCGACGCCAAGACCTGATGCCGGACCCGGACCAGCGACGGCCCGGCATGGGGAAGGGGCCCCATGCTCGGGAGGAGGTTGGGGTTGGGGCCCCGACCGGGGCGGCGAAGCCGCAAACCCATTGGTTCGAGCCGGTTGCCGAGCACCTCGGCGGTGCCTATCTGCGGTACTCGTTCACGAAGGGGACCCGGCAGGAGATCGACTTTCTGGCCGATGCCTTGAGTCTGCGCGTGGGGCAGCGGGTGCTCGACGTCGGGTGCGGGCCGGGGAGGCACGCGGTCGAGCTCGCCCGGCGCGGGATTCGGGTGCATGGCGTCGACATCAGCGAGCCATTCGTGGAGCTCGCCATGCGTGACGCGCCGGAAGGCGCCACGTTCGAGCGACTCGACGCCCGGCAGATGCCCTTCGAGCGGGAGTTCGACGCCGCGATCTGCCTGTGTCAGGGCGCCTTCGGCCTGATGGTCGACGACGGCGACGACGCCGCCGTCGTGGCCGGGATCGCCAAGGCGCTCGTTCCGGGCGGTGTGCTCGCGCTGTCGGCGTTCAACGCCTACTTCGCGGTGAAGTACCACGTCGATGCCACGTTCGACGCCGCCACCGGCATCACCCACGAACGCACCGAGATCCGCAACGAGGCGGGGGATGCGATCGAGACCGATCTGTGGACCCGCTGCTACACGCCGCCCGAGCTGCGCTCGATCCTCGTCCGTCACGGTCTCGTCGTCGACTCGATCAGTAGTGTGGAGCCGGGCGCCTATGGAACCTCGCCGCCGACGGTCGAGTCGGCGGAGTTGCTGGTCATCGCGCACCGAGACATGGCGCACTGACACGCGCAGTGACACAGGGCCTGCGTGCTGTGGTTGCGCGGCGCCGCTGATAGCATCCAGCGTTGCACTGGGACCAGTGCGCCCCGCCTCTTGTCCGAATACCCGAAAGCAGTTCACTCCTTGTCCGACACCTCGACCAGCACCTCCGCCACGACCTCTGAGATGGGGACGTTCGACGAGGAGGGCAACTACACCCCCCGAGAAGTCGTCGCCGACGATCTCGGCATGTCGTTCGCCGACGCCATCGACGGCACCATCGTCGAGGTCGAGGACGGCCAGATGGTCAACGGCACCGTCGTCAAGATCGATCGCGACGAGGTCCTGCTCGACATCGGGTACAAGAGCGAGGGTGTCATCCCGGCTCGTGAGCTGAGCATCCGCAACGACGTCGATCCGTCCGAGATCGTCACGCTCGGCGAGAAGGTCGAAGCGCTGGTCCTCACCAAAGAGGACAAAGAGGGTCGTCTCGTCCTGTCCAAGAAGCGTGCCCAGTACGAGCGCGCGTGGGGCACGATCGAGGAGAAGAAGGAGCGCGACGAGGTCGTCGAGGGTCCGGTCATCGAGGTCGTCAAGGGCGGTCTCATCGTCGACATCGGGCTGCGCGGCTTCCTTCCCGCCTCGCTCGTCGAGCTGCGACGGGTACGCGACCTGCAGCCGTACGTCGGCACGGTCGTCCAGGCGAAGATCATCGAGCTCGACAAGAACCGCAACAACGTCGTGTTGAGCCGCCGCGCCTATCTCGAAGAGACGCAGAAGGAAACCCGCGACCAGTTCCTCAACGACCTCAAGGTCGGCGAGGTCCGCAAGGGTGTCGTGTCGTCGGTGGTCAGCTTCGGCGCCTTCGTCGATCTCGGTGGGATGGACGGTCTGATCCACGTCAGCGAGCTGTCGTGGAAGCACGTCGATCACCCGGGTTCCGTCGTCGCCGTCGGTGACGAGGTCACCGTTCAGGTGCTCGACGTCGACTTCAGCCGCGAGCGCATCAGCTTGTCGCTCAAGGCCACCCAGCAGGACCCGTGGCAGGAGTTCGCCGAGGGTCACCAGGTCGGTCAGCTCGTCTACGGCCGGGTCACCAAGCTCGTGCAGTTCGGTGCGTTCGTCCAGGTCGGCGACGGCATCGAGGGGCTGGTCCACATCTCGGAGATGTCGGCCCACCACGTCGACTCGCCCGAGCAGGTGGTCACGCCCGGCGAGGAGCTGTGGGTCAAGATCATCGACCTCGACCTCGCCCGGCGCCGCATCAGCCTGTCGATCAAGCAGGCCGCCGAGGGTGGCGAGCTTGCCGAGGAGTACCGCGAGCACTTCGAGGTCGACGAGCACGGCAACTGGACCTCGGGGAATCCCGACGAGGTCGAGGCCGCGTGGGCCGAGTACCAGAGCAGCGAGACGCCCGACGCCGCCGACGCCGCCGCGGTGGAAACAGCGCCTGCCGCCGAAGCGACCGCCGCGAGCGAGACGCCCGACGTGGCCGCCGACGAGCCCGATGCTGTCGCAGAGGACGCCGCTGCCGACGAGCCCGACGCAGCCGCCGAGGTGCCTGCTGCTGAAGAGCCCGAAGTGGTCGCCGAGGCCGTTGCTGAAGAGCCTGAAGCGGTCGACGCAACCGTCGCCGCTGACGACCCCGACGCCTGACGCCGCTCGCCCCGGACGCAGGCGATGATCCTCGTCGGGCTCACGGGCGGGATCGGTTCGGGCAAGTCGACCGTGTCGTCGTTGCTCGCCGAGCACGGCGCCGTGATCATCGATGCCGACGCGCTGGTACGGGAGCTGCAAGCCCCGGGCTCACCGGTGCTCGAGCAGATGGCCGAGCGCTTCGGTCGCGGGATCATCCGCGACGACGGGTCGCTCGACCGGGCCGCGGTGGCCGAGATCGTGTTCAACGACGAGACCGCGTTGAAGGCATTGAATGACATCGTCCACCCGGCGCTCGCCGTCGAGGTCACGCGTCGCATCGACGCCGCCCGCGGCACCGACGATGTGGTGGTGCTCGACTTCCCGCTCCTCGCTGAGCGCCCGCGCGAGGGCCTCAGCGCGGCGGTCGTGGTCGACGCGCCGGTCGAGACCGCCATCGAGCGGCTCGTCGCGTCGCGCGGCATGAAGGAGGACGACGCCAGGGCGCGGATCGCGAACCAGGTGTCGCGCGAGCAACGCCTGGCGATCGCCACTCACGTCATCGACAACTCGGGCGACCTCGATTCGCTCCGCGGTCAGGTCGATGCGTTGTGGGACGAGCTGGGGCGCCTCCCTCACGACCCTGGCGAACCGACAAGTCAGGACTGAACGAACCGGTCAGCAGATTTCGGTGCCGTCGGGTCGGTAGGTGTGCCAGAAGCCGTGTTGGTCGCGGTGGACTCGGTAGCCGGTGTTCTTCAGCCGGTTGTGTCGCCCACACACTGGTGCCCCGTTGGGGCCGTCGGTGTGTCCGAGCCGGGACCATTCGTTCATGTGGTCGGCTTGGCAACACCGAATCGGTGCCACACAGCCGTTGACGACGCAGCGGCTGGATTGCAACAAGACGGCTTGGCGGGCGTTGCCGGTGAACAGTCGTCGCCGGCGTCCCATGTTGATCACCACCCCCGCTGAGTCGACCACCACCCGACGCACCTGGCCCCAGATCATCGCCGCCACCACGTCGCTGGGTGGGACGGGGATTCCTGACACTGTCTCGCAGCGCCGCTGACGCGGATCGTCCGGCACCGTCGTGTCGCCGGTTGCGGTGAGGTATCGCTCGAGGGTCGGGACGTCGAGGACCAAGTTGACGAGCGGCACCGCCCCCGTCGCGTCCGGCGCGGTTGCGGCGGCTCGTTCGAAGATCGCGTACATCGCGTCGAACCGGCGCTGCGCATCGCTGCGTGGCATCAGCGAGTAGCAGGCGTTGTCACCGTGGCGGGTGAGTGTGTGATCCCAGTCCGCTGTGAACTCGGCGTCGCAGAACCGTTCGAAGATCTCCTTCATCACGGCACCCTGTGCCAACCCACCGCGACCATGCAGATGCATCTCCTCTCCCACTTCGGCGATCCCGGCGGTGCGGCCTTCATGGGCTTGTTCGGCGGTGCGGTGGGCGCCGTCCAAGTCGGCCAGCATCTCCCACCGCCTGACCGTGATCCGGAACTCATGATGCGACAACTTCGTGGCGTTGGCGACCATCACCTCGGCGACATCGACCAGTTGTGTGCCGCAGCGCGGGTTGGCGAACGCCCGCCCCAACTCGTGGGCTTG
>DATMDV010000433.1:0-31812 GCA_035557475.1 Ilumatobacteraceae bacterium | reverse complement strand
ACGCGGGTCACCCGCACGCGGTGTCGTTCGACCGAGTGGATCAGCTCCGCGCCGTCCTGATCGACGAGATCGTCGGCCTCGCGGGGCGCTTGTTCGCCGAGGTCCGGGCCCGGGCACCGTACGGGATGCGGGGGATGTGGGGGGCATTGGCCGACGGGCTCGCGGCCAGTCTCGTTCACGCCGCTGACGATGCGGGTGACGACGTCGATGCGGCGTGGCATGGCGCGACGGCGCTGTTCGACGCGCTCGACGAGCGCGTCGGAGCGCCGTTCACACGACCTCGCCTCGATCGGACCGAGTGGTCGGGCGGTTGCTCGTCGTTCACCGTCAAGGGCACCTGCTGCCTGTACTACAAGACCGTCGATGGCACCGCCGGCCTCTCGGGGGACGACTACTGCGCGACGTGCCCATTGCGTGACGAGGGGTGGCGACGCGAACGGCACGTCGCGTGGCTGGAGGAACACCGACGTCGATCGACGTGAACGGCGAGTGCCGAACCTCACGGCGCGGCACGTCGGGTCGCCCCGCCGAGCGCCGGTTCGGTGCCTCAGGAACCTCTCGGTTCGGCGCCGACGCTCAACAACCACGCGATCAGTTCGTGGGCGTTGCTGCGCCGCGCGACGTCGAGGGGTGTCAGGTCGTCCCAGCCCACCCAGTTCACGTCGGCACCTCGATTGAGGAGGCATTCGGCGACATCGCGGTGTCCGCCGTGGCACGCACCCCACAATGCCGCCGTCGCATCGTCTGTCGAGGGCGGTGGGTCCTGCTGGAAGTACCCCTCGACACGGTCGAGGAGACCGAGCGCGGCGGACTCCCACATCGTCGTGCGCGCCCCTCGTGCGAGCAATCGACGCGCCGCCTTCCACTGCCCGAACGCGGTCGCGTCCGCCATCGGGGTGCCGCCACCGATGACCGCCCCGCGAGCCTCGATATCGGCACCGGCGTCGAGCAGCGCGTCGAGCACGGCGACATCGTCGCTGCTGGCGGCCCAATGCAGCGGCGTCTCCGTGTGGGGTCCGGTGAACCTGGCGTTCACATCTGCGCCGGCGCCGACGAGCGTCGCGACGATCTCGGCCCCGTTCGGGAAGTGGCCGGGCCAGTCGGTCACGACGTGCAACAGCGTCCGCGTCATGACCGCACCGCCGCCATCCTCGCCGTCCTCGCCACCGAGCGCGGCGGTGGCCAGTTCCGGGTGTTGGTCGAGCAGTCGCTGCAGCGCGGCGACATCGCCCGCGTGGATCGCGTCGACCGCGGCAACTGCGATCGGATCGTCAGTCCCGATGATCATCCGCTTCAGCCTCGCATGTCGGCGCCCTGTTCTCGTTCGGTGCGAAATCAATCGGCCGGGCATCGAGGGGCGCTCACTAACCTGCCCACGTGGCGAACAGGCCGGACCTCGCCGAGGTCGAGTTTCGTGACTGTGCCTCTGGATCGGGGCCGACCTGCCGCCGCATCCTCGACGCTTTGCCGGAGTGGTTCGGGATCCCCGAGGCGGTCGAGATGTACGTCGACTTCGCCGACCGGTCGCAGACCGTTGTCGCGTCGATTGCCGGCGTCGACGTCGGGCTCCTCACGGTGGAGCACCACAGCCCGTACGCCGCCGAGGTGTACCTGATCGCAGTTCTGCCCGAGCACCATCGGCGCGGCATCGGAGCGACGATGCTGCGCCTCGTCGAGCACGCGCTGTCAGATGCGGGCGTCGAGTTCCTGCAGGTGAAGACGTTGAGTGACCTTGATCCCGACGAGGGATATGCGAAGACGCGCGCGTTCTACGCGGCGAACGGGTTCCGGCCGCTCGAGGTGTTCCCAACGCTCTGGGATCCGGAGAACCCGGCCCTGCAGATGATCAAGTACATCGCCTCGTCGCGGTGATCCGCCGAGCGCAGGTTCACGGCTGCCGGGCCATCGCGCTCGGCTGGTCGTCGTCGATCAGCCGGTCGAGGACGTCGCGGATGTAGGTCAAGGCACGGCGGTCGTCGAGGTCGCGGCCGAGTGCCCGTTCGCGGTCGGTATCGGGTTCGAAGTCGGCCGCCGCGGTTCCGGCGTCGCCCGCGAAACGTGATCTGAGGATCGAGATGTCGAGCGCGCCGCTCGACTCGAGGAAGCCGAGGATGCGCGCCGCCTCCAACCGGCGGCCGACCTTGACCATCATCCCGACGAACTCGATGCAGGCGAACTTGCCGATGAAAACGTTGTCGTTGGCAAGGAGCTCGTCGACGTACGAGCGGAGGGTCTCGAACGCTCGCGGCCGGTCGCCCCGGCGGAGCGCTTCTCGGGCTTGGAGGGGATTCTTCAAGGTGTGCGTGCGGTCGGGCACGTCGACGCCGGCCGCTTCTTCGTAGAACTGGGCGGCATCGTGGTGCCGGCCTTGCACGGATGCGGAGATGCCGAGATACGTGAGCGCCCACTGCAGGCACGTCGGTGGGCCCTGCGCGCGGTACCGCTCGGCGAGGGCGGTGACGAGCACGTCATGTTCATCCAACTGACCTGACATGAGCATCGTCAGCCCCACCGCGACGAGCTCGTTGACGTCGGCGATGTAGTGCTCGCCTCGCCGCCGCAACTCGGTCACCGACTGGGCGGCAGACTCCGCCCTCTCCGCGTAGTCGTCGGAGAGGAATGCTCGCGCATAGCGGATCATCGGGTGATCGGGCTCCCCGTAGCGGCCGACGAGACGCTCGTACCCCTCCTTGTCGAGCATCCGCATGTACCGACGAGCAGCCCAGGTGAGCCCGAAGACGATCAGCTGCTCGTCGTCGGGCGGCGTGATGGCGAGGATCCGTTCCGCCCAGTCACCGATCTCGCTCCGACTCCGCAGGTACACCTCGGCGGCGACCGGAGCGACGAGTGCGTGGGCGAGCCGACGATCCTCGGTCGCGCACGCCCAGTCGAACGCGGCACGGAGGTTGGGCCACAGCTCGTCGAGACGTGCGACGCCCTCGATCTCGGCCCGCCCGGCGAGGAACTCACGGATGTGGGTGACCGCGTCGAGGCACCATCGCGCGTGGCGCGCCGCGATCACATCGGTGGTGCCGGCCTCCGAGAGGTGCTCCGCTCCGAACTCGCGAATCGTCTCGAGGAGCCGGAAGCGGCGACCGAACGGCCCCGACTCGACGACCAGCATCGACCGGTCGACCAAGTCGCCGAGCAGGTCGTCGACATCGATGAGATCAAGATCCAGATCCGTATCGGCGACGATCGCCGCCGCGGCGAGGCGATCGAACGTGCCGGCGAAGATCGAGAGGCATTGGAATAGGGCCTGTTGGGGTGGCGTCAGCAGGTCGTATGACCACTGGATCGTCGCCCGCAGCGTTCGATGTCGCTCGACACTGGCCCGCCGACCCCCGGTCAGCAGCCGCAGACGGTCGTCGAGCCGCGCCACCAAATCCGCCGGCGAGAGGTTCGCGGTGCGGGCGGCGGCCAGCTCGATGGCGAGCGGCACACCGTCGAGGCGACGGCAGATCTCCTCGACGTCGTCCCGGCTGGCGGATGGATCGAACGTCCGCGACGCCGCCGATGCTCGCTCGTTGAACAGCTCGACGCCCGGCCCAGCAGGTTCGAGAGGTGTGACGACGATGAGCTGCTCGTCGCGGAGACCGAGCCCCTCGCGCGAGGTGGCGAGGATCCGGACGTTCGGGCAGCCTTCGGCGACGGCCCGGGCCAGGTCGGCCGCACCGTCGATGACGTGTTCGCAGTTGTCGAGGACGAGCAGAGCTCGGCGCGACCGCAGCGCCGTGACGATCGACTCGGTCAACGTCCGACCGAGGCTCTCCTTCACATCCAGGACGCTGGCGACCGCCCGCGGCACCTCGCTCGACGACGCATGGCCGGCGAGCTCGACGAGCCATGCCCCACTCGCACCCCCACCCTGGACGGCGACGTCGGCCCGTTCGGCCGCCGCCAGGGCGAGCCGCGTCTTGCCGATCCCGCCGGGCCCCACGAGCGTCACGATCGCGAAGTTGGCGAGCGTGTCGTGGATGATCTCGAGGTCCGCCTCGCGACCGATGAGGCGACCCAGCCGGCGCGGCAGATTGCCTCGGTGGCTGTCGTCGATCCGCAACGGCGGATGCTCGCCGGCGCCGAGTTGGAGGATGCGGTGCTCGGCGACGACTCCCTCGAGGCGGAACATCCCGAGGTCGAGCAGGTTGCTTCCGTCGAGCAGCGCCGACGTGACCCCGGACATCAGCGTCTGGCCGCCATGCCCAGCGGCCGCGAGGCGCGCCGCGACGACCACGGCCGGACCGAAGTAGCCCTTCCCGCGCTCATCGGTCTCGCCCGTGTGCAGGCCGATCCGAACTCGGATGTCGACGCTGTTGATGCGGCCGCCGCAAGCTCGTTCCTCGCCGGCGTGCCGAATCGGGCGATCCAGCTCTGAACGACGCGACTCGTCGCGCGGCCATTCGTTGCTCACCGCGGCCTGCAGCTCGGTGGCCCAGGCGACCGAGTCAGTCGCGCGGTGAAAGGCGACGCCGAACGAGTCGCCGCCCGTCGCGAAGACGTACCCGCCGTGACGATCGACGGCGGTCGTGACGAGTTCGTCATGGCGTGCCATCGCCTCGGCCATCTCGCGGCGGTGCGCCGCCCACAGCCGGGTGGAGTCCTCGACATCGGAGAACCCGAACGTCACCGTCCCCGACGGAGCGCCGAGCGCCGAACCCATCGACGACCGGTTGACGCCCAGCTGCTCGTCCTGGCCCAGGATCAGCGACTCGAGCTCGCGGAGCCGGGGGCCGGGTTCGACGCCGAGGCCTTCGATCAGGCGCTCGCGTGCCTTGCGATAGGCGGCGAGCGCATCGGCCTGGCGGCCGACGCGGTACAGCGCCGTCATCAACAACGCCCACAGCCCCTCGCGGAACGGGTAGGACGCCGTCAGCTCCGTCAGCGAGCCGATCACCGCGTGCGCGTCGGTCTCGATCCGCTGCCCGAGGTCGGTCTCCACGACCCCCAGGTACTGCTCGATCAGCCCGTCGACCGTCGCCGTCAGGCCGTCGGCGTCGAGCCCGGCGAGTGGTGTGCCCGTCCATTCGGCGAGCGCGGCCTCGGTGTCGTCGACGCCGAGCAGGCGCTGGAAGCGCACGACGTCGACCGAAGCAGCCGTCACGTCCAGCCGGTAGGCGACCCCGGTGCGGACGATCGAGTCGGCCCCGAGCCCCTTGCGCAGGCGCGTCACGTACGACTGGAGTGTCTTGTCGGCGGTCCGCGGCGGCTGCTCGCCCCACACCAGCCGCACGATGCGCGAGACCGGCACCGCGGATCCGGGTGACAGGGCGAGCACGGCGAGCACGGCCTGGCACTTCGCCGGGCCGACGTCGACCGGTTCGCCGTCGTCGGTCGCGGCGGCGACGCCACCGAACAGACGAATCTGCACCTCGACCGCGCTCCGTTCTTCGATCGTGAACGCTTCCATGGCCGGAGCGTGCGCTCCGACGGTTGCGTCGCATCCGACACCCGGTTGTGTCCGGGTTGAGCCCAGTCTCGACCACGCTCAACCGAAACACAACCCGATCGCCACTCGGGTCCGACCCGGCTCCGCCATCGTCGCCATCGTGAGACATCCCCGGATCAGTACAGTGCCCCGTCCCTCAGGACTCGCCCGCATCGGTGCCTGGTGTTTCGACCACCGCAAGGCCGCCGTCGGCATCTGGCTGGCCGCCCTCATCGTCGTCTTCGGCGCCGCCGCCTCGATCGGCGCTGCCTACGACGCGTCCACCGACATCCCCGACTCCGAGAGCGCCGACGGCTTCGACGTGCTCGAGCAGTACTTCGCCGAGCTCGGCGCCGGCGGCGGATCGGGAACGATCGTCTTCCGCGCCGACCAGGGCGTCGACGATCCCGCCGTCAGGGCCGGCATGGAGGAGCTCTTCGCCACCGTCAACGCCGGGTTCCCCGACGAGAACGGCACCCCCCAGCACCCCGGCGCGACCGTTGTCTCGCCGTACACCGAGCAGGGCGAGTCGCAGATCGCCCAGCAGGGTCCGCTGGCGGGACAGCTCGCCTACGCCCAGGTCAACCTCTCTCCCGATGTCGACGTGACCGAGTCGGCCGCCCTCGGCGAGGCGATCTCCGACCACGCACCCGCCGTCGAGGGCCTCGAGGTCCTCCCGGGCGGCACGGCCCTCGCCGTCTTCGAGCCGCCGGCGACCGAGTTCATCGGCCTCGCCTTCGCGATCGTCGTGCTGATCCTCGCTTTCGGTTCGGTCCTCGCCATGGGTCTGCCTCTGGCGGTCGCCCTCGGCGGCGTCGGGGCCGGGATGGGCCTGATCGTCGTCCTCAGCAACGTCTTCAGCATCCCCGACTTCACCACCTTCCTCGGGATCATGATCGGGCTCGGCGTCGGCATCGACTACGCCCTGTTCATCGTCACCCGCTACCGGGAGGGGATCCACGCCGGCCTCTCGCCCCGCGCGGCCACCATCACCGCGATGGACACCGCCGGCCGCGCCGTGATCTTCGCCGGCGTCACCGTCGTCGTGTCGCTCCTCGGTTTGCTCCTGATCGGGATCGGCTGGGTCGCCGGTCTGGGCATCGGCGTCGCCGTCACCGTGTTGGTGACGATGATCACCTCGATCACGCTGCTCCCGCCGCTGCTCGCCTTCGCCGGGGGGCGCGTCGAGGTCACCCGCTGGCGCGGCCTCGTCGTCGCCGGCTTCGTCGCCGTGGCGTTGTTCGGCATCGGCATCGGCGTCCCGGCCTTGTCCGCCGTCGGCGCGGGCCTCGCCGCGCTCACCATGCTGGCCAGTATCGCCGTCCGCCCGCTCCGCAAGACGGTGCGTCGCCGGGCGCCCAAGCCGGTGCGCGAGACCCTCGCCTATCGGTGGAGCCGCACGATCCAGCGCCGCCCATGGCTATGGGTGGTCGCCGGGACGTTGTTCCTCGTCGTCCTGGCAGCGCCGGTCTTCGGGCTCCGCCTGGGATTCTCCGACGAGGGCAACTACGCCGAGGACACCTACACCCGGCAGGCCTACGACCTCCTCGCCGAGGGCTTCGGCGCCGGCTTCAACGGTCCGTTCATGATCACTGTCGTCCCAGGCGCCAGCGACAGCGTCGCTGCCCTCGACACGCTCCAGCGGGCGCTCACCGAGACCCCCGGTGTCGCCGCGGTCACGCCGGCCTTCCCCAACCGCGTCGACTCCCCTGAGGCGTACCTCTTCACTCTCGTCCCGACGAGTGCACCCCAGGACGTGGAAACCACCGAACTGGTCAAGACCCTGCGCGACGAGGTCATCCCGGCGGCCGTCGCCGGCACCGCGCTCGACGTCAAGGTCACCGGAACGGCCGCCGTCAACATCGACTTCACCGACTTCCTCGCCCGCCGCACGTTCGTGTTCTTCGGTGCCGTGCTGGCGTTGTCGTTCGTGCTCTTGATGGTGGTCTTCCGTTCGCTCCTGGTGCCGCTCAAGGCGGTCGCCATGAACGTCCTGTCGATCGCCGCCTCGTACGGTGTGCTGGTCGCCATCTTCCAGTGGGGCTGGGGCGCCGACATCATCGGCATCGACAGTGGGCCGATCGAGGCGATCGCACCGCTGATGCTGTTCGCCATCGTCTTCGGGCTCTCGATGGACTACGAGGTCTTCCTGCTCTCACGGGTCCGCGAGGAGTACGACAAGACCGGCGACTCCGCCACCGCCGTCGCCGACGGCGTCGCCGCGACCGCACGGGTCATCACCGCCGCCGCCGCCATCATGGTGGTCGTGTTCGGCTCGTTCGTGTTCGAAGACGATCGGGTTGGCAAGCTGTTCGGTCTCGGCCTGGCGCTGGCCGTCCTGCTCGACGCAACCGTCGTACGCATGCTGCTCGTGCCGGCCACGATGGAGCTCCTCGGCGACAAGAACTGGTGGCTACCGGCGTGGCTCGACCGGATCATCCCCCGGCTGAACGTCGACGGACCGGCTCACCACGTCGCTCCCGGCGACACGATCGACACGGTCGACGTGCCCACTCCGGCCCTCGAGCCCGAGCTGGTCGACGCGTGACCCAGCGTTCGTGTGGCGCACGAGCACCTCGGCTCGTGCGCCAAAGATGCGCGACAGGTGCGATCCAGATACGCGTCGGCCCCGAACTCATGGCGACATGTCGTCGTACCCACCGCAACGACCCGTCACCGAGCCAGGGAGGTTCTTGTCATGCCATCAGGTCCCGAGTTGTTCATCGTCCTCGCCATCGTGCTGATCTTCTTCGGCGGCTCGCAGCTGCCCAAGCTCGCCCGGAACCTCGGGCAGGCGCAGAAGGAGTTCAAAGACGTCCTCGGCGAGGCACAACGCGAAGCCGGCCCGTCGTCGACCGACTGAGCGCCAGCTCCCTCGTCTAACGACCCTGGAACGTCGGCGATCGCTTCTCGACGAAGGCGCTCGCTGCCTCGCGGTGGTCCTGAGTCTGGCCGGTTCGGATGTGATGGGCAGCTTCCATGTCGAGGCACTCGCCGAGCTCGCCGTGGACGGCCCGGTTGAGGTTCTCCTTCATGTAGCGGTACGCCACGGTCGGACCTGCAGCGAGGCGGCGGGCGCGTTCTCCGACATCGTCCGCGAACGTTTCGATCGGGAAGATCGCGTTGACGATGCCGAGGCGTTCGGCCTCCTCCGCGCTCAGCTTGTCCGAGAAGTAGTACAGCTCACGCGCCTTTCCGCTGCCCACCAGGCGGGTGAGGAACCAGGTGCCGCCGTAGTCACCCGCGAATCCGACCTTGGCGAACGCCGTGACCAACACCGCGCCCGGCACGGCGTAACGAAGGTCGCAGGCCAGCGCGAGCGACAGCCCGGCGCCCGCCGCGGCGCCTGGCAGGGCGGCGATCGTCGGTTTCGGCATCTCGTACAACCGCTGACTGATCGCCCGCTGGTTGAGCCGCTGACGGTGTACGCCGGCGTCGTAACTCGTGGCCCGCTCGGCGCCCGCGTCGCGACCGCTCGCCATCCCCTTCACGTCACCGCCGGCGCAGAACGCCCCGCCGGCCCCGGTGAGCACGACGCATCCGACGTCGTCCGCCACCTCGACCTCGGCCAGGACCCTGGCCAACGACTCGTTCATCGCCGTCGACATCGCGTTGCGCCGTTCGGGTCGGTTCATGGTCAGCGTCGCGACACCTTCGTCGACCACGGCAAGCAAGTCGTCAGTGCGCGTATCGATCATCCTCATCGCCGCGAGAGTACGCGGTGCGCGAATCGAGGTCGCAGAGGGGCGACCCGACACCCGGTCGCGCGCCGGGACATCTCACGGATTCGTGAATACGTTGGTGGCGCGGGCAGATGATGAAGAGGAGCTGCCCATGAAGCGTCATCTCAAGGCGGTGGCAGTGGTCGCCACCACGTTGCTGGCCTCCGGTGCCGTCGGCGCCGTCGCCACGCCGGTGTCCGCCCAACGACCCGACACGATCGACCTTCCAGCGGGTTTCGCCGGTGAAGGTGTTGCGACGGGCCGCGGCGGCACGTTCTACGCCGGCAACCGGATGGGCGGGCAGATCGCCCGCGGCGACCTTCGCGAGGGGACGAGCGAGGTGTTCGTGGCCCAACCGTTGCTCCCCGCCGCGACCGGTCTCAAGGCCGACCTCCGCCATGGCCTGCTGTGGGTTTCCGGCGCCGCCACCGGAAAGGCAGCGGTGTACGACCTCGAGACCGGCGAGGGCCGTGACACCCTGACGCTCGCGACCGCACCGTCGTTCATCAACGACGTCGTGGTCACCAAGGACGCGGCCTACTTCACGAACAGCCTGACGCCGGTGATCTATCGCGTACCGGTCTCGAAGGAGGGCGTGGTCGGTGAGCCGGAGACCATCACGCTGAGCGGACCCGCCTCGGAGTTCGTTCCCGGGTTCAACCTCAACGGGATCGATGCGACCAGCGACGGACGCACGCTGGTCGTCGTCAACAGCAGCAAGGGCACGCTCTACACCGTGGACGCGACGACCGGCACGAGTGCCGAGATCGACCTCGCCGGCGCCACGGTCCCGACGGGCGATGGCATCTTGCTCGTCGGCCGCAAGTTGCTCGTGCTGCAGAACGGCGGGCAGACCGGCGTCAACCAGATCGCGGTGGTGCGCTTGAAGCAGCACTTCACGCAGGGCGAGATCGTCGACACGATCACCAGCCCGCTGTTCGAGACGGCCACGACCCTGGCGCGCAGCGGTGACATCCTCGTCGCGGTCAATGCGCAGTTCGCGCCGCCGCCCATCGATCCCGAAGCCGAGGTGGTGCTCCTCCGCTTCCACTGACCGCGACGCCGGGACGGCGAGCGGTTCGCACCGTCACGTCGCCGTGGAATCGAGATGTTGCAGAAGGTTGTGGGCGGCGAGCTCGACGGCCTTGTGTCGCCACTCCGACGCCCGATAGACGCAGGCAATGAGCCCACTGCGGTGGACCCGCCGCAAATCGCCGTACACGAACGCATAGCGCGCCTTGGTCTCGTCGTTGGCGCCCTCGGTGAGACCGAGGTGCCAGTCGGCGTACTCCGTCCAGGAATGGCGCTCGAGGTAAGCGTTCTGCGCCTCGGCATTCGGTTGGGTGTCGCCCCAATCACTGTCGAGCACGTACTGCCGCGCGTCGATGAGTCTCCGGGCATGGGCGACGGCTGATTTGTTCAGTTCGTAGCTGGCCATGCCTCAACTGTTCCCAACATCGAGCGAACACGCACCGATCGGCCGCGGCGCGGTCGTTGTGGCCAGTCGTACCGTTCCTACGATCGGTCGATGAGCGAACCGCAAACCACGATCCCGCAGGCGCCCCGGTGGCGCAACCCACCCGGCATGCCCGACGATCTCCTGCCCTACTCCCTGTCGGTCAGCTTCGGCGGGCTGGTGCGTACCGCCGGGCTGGTAGGGATGGACTACCGGACAGGTGCGCCGGCATCGCACACCGACTTCGTGGTCCAGGTGCGAGCGTCGATGGACAACCTGGGGCTCGTGCTCGACGACGCCGGCACGTCGCTCGACAAGGTGCTGGAGACGTCGTGCTACGTCCACGACATGGGTCGCTGGGACGAGATGAACTCGATCTACCTCGAGTACTTCGCCCAGCCGCGGCCGGTCCGCACCACGATCGAGACACGACTCGTCCCCCCGTACCTGTTCGAGATCTCAGCCATCGCGGTGGCCTGAGCCGCACCGAGCTGCTGCGGCGGTCGGTCGAACCGGAGCGCGGTCGGTCTCCGATCAGGTTGGGAGCGCGTCGAGGAGTCTCGCGACCTCGTCCGACGTGTTGTAGTAGTGCACCGAGGCACGCACGAGTGCTGGGAGGTGCCGACCCGCGACGTCGTAGCGCGCGTACTCGGGGAGCGAGATCGACGTGTTGATGCCGCAGCCGGTGAGTGCAGCCTGGACCTGCTCCGCTCCGAGCCCGTCGACCGTGAATGTGACAATGCCGCCGCGCACGGCCCCCTTGTCGTGGACCTCGACCTTGCCGGTGGCCTCGAGCGCTCGGCGGAGGGTGTCGGCGAGGTCCTGGATGTATGGCCAGGTGCGCTCGACGCCGAGGTCGAGGGCATAGTCGACGGCGACGCCGAGACCGAGTTTGGCGGCGGTGTTCGTCTCCCAGTTCTCGAAGCGCTTGGCGTCGGCCCGGACCTCGAACGAGTCGACGCTCGTCCACGTCGCGGCATGGAGATCGAGGAAGGGCGGCTCGATCGTGTGGAGTGCCCGCTCGCTGACATAGAGGAATCCCATTCCACGCGGGCCACGCAGGTATTTGCGGCTCGTTGCGCTGAGGACGTCGCAGCCGATCGCCTTCACATCGATCGGGAGTTGACCGACTGACTGGCACGCGTCGAGGACGAAGAAGGTGCCGAACCGTCGGCACAGCGCGCCGACGGCTTCGGCCGGGTTGATCAGCCCACCGTTGGTCGGCGCATGGGTCAGCGCCACCATCACCGCGCCCACACCGAGCTCGTGCTCGAGATGGGCGAGTGAGATCTGCCCGTCGTCGTCGTCGTCGACGAGACCGATCTCGATGCCGTGCCGGCGTTGCAACTGCAGCAGGGCGATCGCGTTGCTCGCGTACTCAGCACGTGCCGTCAGCACGCGATCGCCACGACGGAACGGGAAGCCGTACACGGCCATGTCCCAGGCGCGGGTTGCGTTCTCGACGACCGCGACGTGCTCGGGTTCGGTGTTGATCAGCGCGGCGAGCGACGTGTACACACGATCGAGGCGAGCGGTTGCCTCGCGTGCGGCCTCGTAGCCGCCGATCTCGGCTTCCCGCCGGATGTGTTCCACCACGACATCGGCCACGGCGGTGGTCGGCAGGGCGCTCCCGGCATTGTTGAAGTGCACGACGTGCTCCGTACCGGGAGTGTCGGCACGTACCGTGTCGAGCCATTCAGGGTCGTGACACTCAGGTAGATGAGGATTCATTTCATTCCCCGTTGAGATCATCGACGGATCCGATTCACTGATCAGCGAGCAGCCGTCCAATGACTACACCATCTCGCGTTGACGAACAGGGTGCTCTCTTCGTCGGTCGCCAGCCCATCTTGGATCGGGCGTTGGGGACGATCGGCTACGAGTTGTTGTTCCGTGACGGCGCCGCGGCTGGAACTGCCGAGTTCGTCGACGGCGACGCCGCCACGGCCCGTGTCCTGATGAACGCGATCACCGAGATCGGGTTGGACACCCTCGTCGGCAACCGACGTGCCTTCGTCAACCTCACCGCCAACTACGTCGCCCAACCTGAGCTCCTGGCATCGGTTCCGACCGAACGTGTCGTGTTGGAGGTCCTCGAAGACGTCGAACCCACCGCGGCCGTACGTGACGGGCTCGCCCGTCTGGTCGCTCAGGGCTTTTGGATCGCCCTCGACGACTTCGCCTACCGGCCGCAACTCGAACCGTTGCTCGACCTCGCCCGCATCGTGAAATACGACCTCAGCCTGACCAGCGGCGAGACGTTGCGACAACGGATCGACATCGACCACGCCGCCGGCCGGCTCGTCGTCGTCGAACGCATCGAGAACCCCGTCGACCACCGTGAAGCCGAAGCAGCGGGCGCCGACTACTTCCAAGGATTCTTCTTCGCGCGGCCCTCGGTCGTGACCGCCCGGGCCGTTCCATCGAACAAGATCACGCTGCTCCAACTGCTCGCTCGCGTCAACGATCCCGACTCCACCCTCACCGACATCGTCGACATCTTGGCCACCGACGTCGCGATGTCCGTCAAGGCGCTCCGGTTCGTCAACTCCGCCGCCGCCGGACTCACGACCAAGATCGAATCGATCCAGCACGCCTCGGTCCTGCTCGGCCGCGACACGTTGCGGAGCTGGACCAGCCTCACGCTGATGAGCGCCCTCGACGACAAACCCCCCGAGCTCGTCACCCTCGCCCTCAGTCGCGCAAAGTTCTGCGAGCTCGTTGCCCGCCACCAGGGCGCCCCCGACCCGGCGTCGTACTACGCCGCCGGGATGCTCTCACTCCTCGACGTCATGTTCGACACCGACATGCGCGTCATCGTCGACCAGCTCCCGGTCAACGACACGATCCGGGCCGCGATGCTGGGCCACGACAACGCGATCACGAGGGTCCTCCGACTCGCGATCGAGCTCGAACACGCCGACCTCGCCACCAGCCAGCCGGAAGCGCACATCGCCCGCGCCCATTACGAGGCCGTCAGCTGGACCACCCACCTGCTCAACACGGCGGTCAGTGGATGAACCGCGCCCGATCGGTGCTGGCGACGATCGTTGGATACGTCATCGTCGCGCTCGTCGTTCTGATCCTGTTCCGGTTCGTCATCGGCACGATCTTCTGGGTGGTCCGTGCCGCCTTCATCGTCGTGGTCCTCGTCGCCCTGGTGGCGATCTACCTGAGGTTGAAGTCGCCGACTGAGTGAATCGCTCCTCGGGGGCGACTTCCGGGCCGCAGGGATCGTGCGGACAGGTGCGGTCAAGCTCTCGTCCCGATCGACCGCAGGACGATGTCGGCCACCATTGCGGGGTCGGTCCGGTAGGCAAAGTGGCCGTGCCCTTCGAGCGCGTGGACCCGAGCGCCCGGAATCGCCGCCGCGGCCTGTCGTGTCGCCTCGCCCAACCCGTCTGGGCTGTCCGAGCCCGCCAGCAACAGGGTGGTCGCCGTGATCGTCTCGAACTGCCCAGCTCCGTACACCCAGCCGTCCTCGGCCTTGCACTCCCGAGCCACGGTTGGCCCAGCCGCGAGGAGCGCTGACCACTCGGGCGTCGCGCGGAGCGCGTCGATCTCGTCCTCGGTCATCTCCAGGATCCCGACGAGGATCGCGACGACGGCTGCGTCGACGTCGCCGGCGGCGATCGCCCCCTCGACGGCCTCGATCGACCCTGCCGCATAGGCAATGCCGAGACTCGGCTCGTAGAGGATGAGATGCGCGACGTTGTCCGAGAGCGCGGCGCCGCCGATGGCGCAGCTGGCGCCGAAGGAGTGACCCCACAGCCCGACGGGACCGGGGGTCCGGGCCGCGACCGCGTCTACCACCGCGGCGACGTCTTCGAACTCGCGCTCGATGGCGTAGCCGGGGGCATCGCTGCTCGCGCCAAAGCCGCGTCGGTCAACCGAGAACGTCGTCACGTCGCGGCGCAGCTCATCCACCAAGGGGCCAAAGACGGTGTGGTCACGGAAGGAGCCGTGGACCAGGACGAGTGGCGGCCCGACGCCTTCGACCCAGACTGCGAGCGAGGTCCCGTCGCACGAACGCACGTCGAACCGGCTCGCTTCCACCTCGAGACCACTGCGTTGGTTCACGGCCCTCCTTCACCACGTCAATCGGCCTGCACGCTCGTGCTCGAAGTGTGAACCGCTTCTGGCCGCCAGGCATCGGGTGTTCGCCCCATCTCCGACGGCTCAGGGCGACAGGAGATCGTGCTCCATCGCGAACAGCGTGGCGCCGGCGCGCGTGGTGACACCGGCCTTGGAGTAGATGTGCTCGACGTGGTGTCCGACCGTCTTGGGCGAGATGCCGAGCGTGGCGGCGACCGACTTGTTGGAATGGCCACGGGCGATCAGGCGCAGCACGTCGACCTCGCGCTCGGTGAGACCCGCCGGACGGAGAACTCTCGCCGGGCGGCTCACCTGTCCGGCCGCTTCGAGAACGGCATCGACCTCGATCCGTGCGAAGCGTCGGGCGTCGACCTCATCGAGCAGCAGCGATGCAGCCTCGGTCGCAGTCAATGCCGGGCGGTGCGGACGATCCTCGGTCATGGCGTGGTACGCATCAGCCGCGGCCAGCACCCGTGCGCCGCGAACGAGCTGATCGCCCGACGCACCGCGGTGGTAGCCCGAGCCGTCCGCTCGCTCGTGGTGGCGGGCGGCGAGCTCGGCGAGCGGTGCGAGGAGAGCGCATCGCTGTAGCACCCGCTCGCTGAGGTAGGGATGCAGCCGGACCCGTTCCCATTGCGCCGCGCTGAGAGGGCCGCGGCGATCCCAGATTCCGTTCGGGATGCCGGTGCGTCCGACATCGTGCACCAGCGCGGCTCGACCGATCGTGGTCGCCTCCGCATCAGCGAGGCCAGCCGCTCCGGCAGCGGCGACTGCGAGCCGAGCGACACCAGCCGAATGGCCCCGCAGCGACGGCGACTTGAGGTCGGTGAAGTCCCCTATCGCGGCGAGCGCCGTGTCGAGTTGGTCGGGTCCGATCGCCAGCTGGGGTGCGGGCTCGAGGTCGAGGACCGCAGGGCACGGATCCTCGCCGGTCTCCTCTAACCAGTGTTCACCGGCAGCGACGAACGTCTCGACCACGGCGGGGTCGTAGGCACGCCCGCGGCGGTGAACGAGCACGTCGGTAGCTGTCGCCCAGCCGGCTCGGCGGGCCCACAGTTCGGCGTCCCTGGCGACCGTGACGATGCGAACCGCCACCGGGACGTCCTCGCCTGCGAGACCGGCGGGGAAGCCCTTGCCGTCCCAGCGCTCGTAGGCGTGGCCGAGGGCGTGGCCGACAGACTCGGCCATTCCGAGCCGGCTCGCAAGGCGGGCTGCCACCTCGCAGTGTGCCGACAGGCTGCGCCGCCCGAGACCGGGATCGGTCATCGCCCTGGCGACTCGCGCCATTCGACGATGGAACGGGAGTTCCTCCGCCAAATGGCGCACGAAGTAGCGCGTGCTCTCGCCAGCTCGGGCATTGAGCATCGGTGCCATCGTCGCGTTGAACGCGACGTCGTCGCCGCCGGCGAGCACGGCAGTATCCGACGCGTCCGACGTGCAGCCCATGAACCGCAGGAGCGCCACGTAGTAGACGCACGCACGTGTCGCTGCATCGAGGCCCATCGCCTCGGCTGCGGCCATCGACATCCAGCACGTCCGTAAGCCGTGCTCCATCGGTTGACCGGTGCCCAGATCCGTCGCCAGCGACAAGGCGATCGTCAACTCTGCCAATCGTCCCGACTCCGGCGCGTCGCTCACTGCCTCAACCTTCCATCCGTCTCGGTTTCTACACGCATTCTCCATCCTGCAGGCGACCCCATCGACGAGGTCGATGCCGGCTGAACCAAACCCGGTCGCCGGCCGTACCAAAGCACATCGTGGCCCACCGACCCTCCCGGCTCACCTCGAACTGAACGCAACTGCCACTGAACGCAACTGAGGATCCATGCACTTCCATCGTCATTCGTACGACGTCGTCGTCGTCGGCGCTCGCGCGGCCGGGGCGGCGACCGCGTTCCTCCTCGCCCGGCACGGGCTGAGCGTGTTGATGGTCGACCGCAGCGACCACGGCGCCGACACGCTGTCGACTCATGCGCTGATGCGCGGCGGCGTCATTCAACTCCACCGCTGGGGACTGCTCGACGACGTGATTGCCGCCGGGACGCCACCCGTGCGCCGTACGACATTCTCGTTCGCCGACGAGAAGGTGGCGATCACGATCAAACCGTCGTACGGCGTCGACGCCCTCTACGCCCCGCGCCGCACCGTGCTCGACCCGATCCTCGTCGATGCCGCTGAGACCTCGGGGGTCGACATGTTGTTCGGTGTCACGGTCACCGACGTCGTGCGCGGCGCATCGAGCGCGGTCGAGGGCATCGTCGCCCGCCCGGCCGACGGACCCCCGATCACGGTTCAGGCACGAATCGTCGTCGGCGCCGACGGCATCCGTTCGACCATCGCCGAGCTCGTCGGCGCCCGGCTCGAACGGGTCGGCACCGGCGCCAGTGCAGTCACCTACGGATACTGGTCCGATCTCGACACCGACGGGTACGAATGGGTGTTCCGTCCCGACGCGGCGACCGGCGTGATCCCGACCAACGACGGCCTCGCATGCGTCTTCGCCAGTGCCACGCCCTCACGCATCGGGCGCGGCGGCCTCGACGTGCTCCGTGACGTGCTGGCCGCCAGCTCACCCGAGCTGGCCGAACGCGTGGCCGGCGCGACCGCTCCTCGCGGGACGCGGACGTTCGCGGGGCGGCCCGGACACGTGCGTCGGTCATGGGGTGACGGCTGGGCGCTCGTCGGCGACGCCGGGTACTTCAAGGACCCGCTCAGCGCCCACGGGCTCACCGACGCGCTGCGCGACGCCGAGCTGCTCGCGCGAGCAATCGTTGACGTCGTCATCGGCGGTGCCGACGAGGCCGAGGTGCTCGCCGGCTACCAGTCGACCAGGGACGCGCTGTCGAGCGATCTGTTCGACGTCGTCGACGCCATCGCCGGGCATCGATGGACGGACACAGAGATCCCCGACCTGCTCCTGCGGCTCAGTGCGGCGATGACCGACGAGCTCGAGGTTCTCGCCTCACTGCCATCGCTGCCTCCGGACAATCGCGCGGTCGGGACCCTCGCCGAACTGGCGTCGCGATGAGCGCCATGTTCTTGAACGTGAACTGGGACTTCCGTGCTCCGACGCGGCCGGGCGACATGATCACCGCCCATGCCCGGATCATCTCCGTGCATCCGACCAAGCCGATCTGCACGATGCGCACCACCATCACCAACCAGACCGGCGAGACGCTCGTCGAGGGAACCGCTGTGGTGTACCGCGAACCGCTCTCGTCGCGTTGACCTCGGTTCACGCCGGCGCGAGGCCGTCGAGGATGAGGTCGAGCACGAAGCCGAACGCACCCGGCTGGCTGGAGCCAGCGAGGTGGTAGTGGACGTGCCCGGTGAGGCGCGGGTAGTCGTCGGCGGGGACCTCGCGCAGGAACCGGGCCGCCGACTCGTCGAGGTTCGCGGCAAGACCGAAGCTCAGCTTCTGGAGGGTGAAACCCTGGACGTGCATCGTGATCGCATGGAAGCCCATGTCGACGGCACCGGCGGGGAGCCCCGCCCTCTCCAGCGCCACCAAGATCGACTCCATGTGGCGCAGCCTCGCCGGGCCCGGCCACCGGCTCGACCACAGCGCGCTCGCCCATGAGTGACGGAGCAGGACGTCGTGGGCCGACATCGCGATGCTCCGCACGGCGGTCTTCCAGGGGTTGTCGGCCGAAGGGATATCGATCTCGGCGGCGACCGCATCGACCATCGCGTCGAGCAGATCGTCCTTGTTGGCGACGTGGTTGTAGAGCGACATCACCTCGTACCCGAGCTCACCTGCCAACTTGCGCATAGTGAGCGCGTCGACGCCTTCGCGATCGGCGATCGCGACCGCCGCCTGCACGACACGCGATCTGTTGAGGGGGCGTCTGGCGGGCTCGGTCTCGGTTGTCATCTGGCCTCGTGTGATCGTCGGCGTGGGTTCGGGGTTGCGCTACGTACACTGTACGTCTAGAGTCGTGACAGCACTCACGTACAACGTACGTAGCTCGATCGGCCCCATCAACCAGCCCAACCACCGGGACAGAGAGCAGCGTCACATGAAAGCAATCGTCACCGATTCCTACGGCACGCCCGACGTGCTCACGTTCCAAGACGTCGAGACACCGACGATCGGCGACGACGACCTGCTCGTCCGCGTCCACGCCGCCTCGGTCAACCCGCTCGACTGGCACTACACGACCGGCACTCCGTACCTGCTGCGAATCAGTGGCGGCCTGCGCCGCCCGAAGCGCCGAATTCGGGGCGTCGACCTGGCGGGCCACGTCGAGTCGGTGGGGGCGAACGTCACGGCCTTCAAACCGGGCGACGCCGTGTTCGGCAGCGCGCCCGGGAGCTTCGCGGAGTACGCATCGGTCACCGAGAACGACGTCGCGCACATGCCATCTGCGGTGACCTTCCAGGAAGCGGCGGCGATGCCGGTCGCGGCGCTCACCGCACTCCAGGGGCTTCGCGATCACGCCAAGGTCCGCGCCGGGCAGTCGGTGCTCATCAACGGAGCCGGCGGTGGGGTCGGCACGTTCGCCGTCCAGATCGCCAAGTCATTTGGCGCCGAGGTGACCGGGGTGTGCAGCACCAGGAACGTCGAGATCGTCCGCTCGCTCGGAGCGGACCATGTCATCGACTACACCCAGCACGACTTCGTCTCCGACGACCGGCGTTACGACGTGATGGTCGACAATGTCGGCAACCGGTCGCTGTCCGATTGCCGGCGGGTACTCACCCGGAACGGCACGTACGTGATCCTCGGCGGGCCGAAGACGGGCAAGTGGCTCGGCCCGGTGAAGCGCCTCGTCGCGGGGAAGGTGCGATTCATGTTCGCGAGTCAGCGGTCGGTCACATTCCTCGCCAAAGAGACGACGACCGAACTGCTGGCGCTCGTCGAGTTGATCGAGTCGGGTCAGGTGAGATCGGTGATCGACCGCCGGTATCCGTTGAGCGACGTCGCCGACGCTGTGCGGTACCTCGCCGAAGGCCATGCCAGCGGCAAGGTCGTCATCAGCGTCGTCGACGAGCCGTAGCCGGTTGGCGCGCGGAGGTGCTGAACGCCGCTATCCGGCGCTCTGCCACAACCCCATGAGGTTGCCCTCGCTGTCGTTGAAGTAGGCCGCGAACCCCATGTCGCCGACCGGCATCTTCTCCCCGACAGCCGACCCGCCGTGCTTCTCGATGGCGATCACGGTGGCATCGATGTCGTCGACCTCCAACGTGAGGACCGGCGAGGTGTAGGGCGCCTGGCGCTGCATCATGCCGCCCCCGATGTAGCCGGGCTCACTCGGCATGCCCTCGTCGCTCACCGGGCCGGTGGACACCATGTTGTACTCCATCTCCGGCATCGGTTGGATCTGCCAGTCGAACACGTCGCGGTAGAAGCCGCGGGCGCGATCGGCATCGTCGAACGGGACCTCGAAGTGCACGACTCGAGCGCTCATCGGGTGACCTCCGTGTGTTGTCGTACGTCATTGGGCGAGCACCACTGTAGATCCGCCCTCGACCGCCGAGTTCGCGCCCAGCCGACAGGGGGTGGCCTCATGCACCAGGTCGATCGAGCCACATGATCTCGTGCAACGGATCGTCGATCGGGTTGTCGGGTTCCAGGTCACCGCGCACGACGACGCGAAATCCCACGTGCATCAACGCCCGCCACGACGCCTCGTTCGCCGAGCACACCGGCACGATGATGCAGGACGCTTCCAGGTTCGAGCGCCAGATGCGTTCGACGAACGTGGCGATCATCGCCGTACCCACGCCGCGTCCGGTGAGCGTCGGATCACCGATCAGGTAGTCGACGCTGACCGCGTGCTCCGGCACCGCGAGGAGTGGCGTCAGTTCCTCGATGTAGTCCGGATAGTCGGCGTAGCGCGAGTACTGGATCAGACCGACCGGCCGGCCGTCGAGCAGCGCGAGGTGGTCTTCGTTCGGTTCCTCAGCATCGGCGGAGGGTCCGAAGTCCCGCTCCACCGCATCGGCGGTGAACTCGTGGTTCCACCACCGGGCCACGTGCGGTTCGGCCAGCCAGCCGGCGAGCAGCCGAAAATCGGCACGGGTGACCCGACGGAACGTGACAGGCCCCACGGCTCGAAGCGTAGGACGCATGTGCGAGCCGTCCCCAGAGGTTTCGACACAAACAGCGTTCAGCGGGTCAGGCCTTGTCACGGCGCTACCACTGCCACCATCGCATCGTCGCCGACGTCGAGGAACGGGTCACCGAGGATGTCTTCCCGCAGCTGCAACCCGAGCCCGGGCGCCTCGGACTGCGGCCGCAGCGCCGAGCCATCGCGTGCTGACGGCCCGTCCACATGGGTGAGCGTGACCCAGCTGTCGAAGTCGACCGTGTGCACGCGCAGCCGAGCGGGGGTGGAGGCGTTCATGTGGGCGAACGTGGTGTCGGCCAGGTTGCAGCCCGACCCGTCCTCGACGGTCACGCCGATGCCGAGCTCGACGGCGACGTCGCGGATCGTCACGGCCGGCGTGATGCCACCGACGCGGGTGAGCTTCACGGTCACCCCGTCGGCCACGCCGAGGCGATGAGCCTCGAGCAGGGCGGCGAGCGACACGATCGCTTCGTCCATCACCATCGGGCCGGCCCACGACGCTCGCAACCGAGCACAGTCGGCGAGCGTTGCGCACGGCTGCTCGAGGAAGACCCCCGCTCCGTCGGGGCCCAACTCGCGCACGAAGCGTCGGGCGGCCGACAACGAGAACCCGCAGTTGGCGTCGGCGAAGATCACGGTGTCGTCGCCGACCGCCGCGCGCACCGCCAACACCCGTCCGGCGTCGACGATGGGGTCGTCACCCACCTTGACCTGCAGACGGAGGTACTCCTGGTCGAGACGTTCGATGGCCTTGGCCGCGGCAGCCTCCGGTGTCGCGCCCTGCACGGGTCGGTACAGCGGCGTCGGTTCGGGCCCGTCGCCACCCAAGCGCCGCCACAGCGGCACGCCATCGGCGCGGGCAGCGAGGTCCCAGACCGCGATGTCGATTGGCGCCTTGGCGTACGGGTGTCCGGTCATCGCCGCCGTCATCCGCCGATGGACCGACTGGGGGCTCCGAGGGTCTGCCCCCAAGACCGCCGACGCCAACAGCGTCACCCCGGCCAATTGGCCAGCGAGGTGCTGGGCATCGAACGTCACGCCCACGGTGCCCGACTCACCGATGCCGGTGGTGCCGTCGTCGGCGACCACCCGCACCACGACGGCGTCCATGCCCGTCGTGATCCGGTCACCGGACATGCGGTAGGTGCCCTCCACGTACGGCAGGTGGACGGACCAGGCGGTGACTCGAGCGATCTTCACGCCCCGGATTCTGGCCGATCCGTACGCTCGTCCAGGGTGGCCGGCACCGACGCACGGCGGCGCGTCGGTCCGATCGCTCACAACGAGTCGGCGAAGCCCTTGATGTCGCGGACGGTGGCCAGGAAGACGTCGGGCATCGCGGCGCGGAAGATCAGATCGCCGGCATGGCAGGTGCCGTTCACGGTTCGGCTGACGGCTGAGACGCCGGCATCGAGGAGCTTTCGGTAGAACGCCAAGCCCTCGTCGCGTAGCGGGTCGAGTTGGTTCACCGAGATCACGTGCGGCGGCAAGCCGGCGAGGTCGTCGACGGTGGCGTGGTACGGCCACGCCAGGGGGTCGGATGCGTGGTTGCCGGTGGGGTCGTACACCTTGGCGAGCCCACCCATCATCTGGCAGCTGAGGAAGTATCCGTCGTTCTCGTAGAGCGAGGTCAGTTCGGGGGGCGGCGATGAGTACGCGTTCGAGATGTACGGACACATCGCGTAGACACCGTCGATCTGACCGATCAGGCCGTCGCGCTTGGCATTGAGCGTCGTGGCGATGGTGAGGTTGCCCCCGCCCGACTCGCCGGACACGACGAGCGTGGAGATCCCGAGCCGGGCCTTGTTGTCGATCACCCACCGCAGCGCGGATGTGCAGTCGTTCAGACCGGCCGGGAAGGCGTAGGCGCCGTGCTTCCCGCCACCGTTGCGGAACTCGACGCCCACGACGACCAAACCGGACGCTGCCAGTTCGTCGCGCCAACGGACATACGCGGCCCCGGCAGCCTCCAACAGCACCATCCCGCCGCCATGCACATGGAGCACTCCTGGCAGCGCCACGCCATCTCCCTCAGGGCGGTGGATGTACAACGTGACGTCGTTGCCGTCGACCCCCTTGATGACCTCCACGCTCCTGGTGACGCCCGCGATCTCCGGCAGTCCGCCCACCAGCGCGTCGAAGAGGGCCTCGAACCCTTCCTCGGCTGCGGTGACGTATTCGAGGAGCGCCTCGATCGGCGACTGACTGTCGACCGGAGCTTCGGCGGGCGGGTCGGCCAATCCGAACGGCTCCATCGCGGCGATCATTCGCGGATCCGCACGCGGGTCGTCGCGCAGCGCCATGCCTGGCGATCCGAGCCGGCCAGGAAGTACAGGTGAACCGTCCACGGACATCGCGATCCCCTTTGTGCTGAGCCGCCCGGAGCGAACGTTAGCCCCCGCCCCGCCGCAGGCGAACGGCCGTCACGCACGCTGCCAGCACGACGCGTATGGGCGGCTCCCGTGACTCATCGTCACGGGAGCCGCGTGGTTCCTCACCGTACGGTCGAGAAGTCCTTGACGATCTTGTTCGAGTTGGCGGTTTGGGTGCGGCCGACGCGGAAGTCGTTGAACGTGACCTTGGCGAAGATCTCGTCCTCGTCGTCGCGCCAGTCCTCGTCCAAGATGTGGCAGCTGAACGTCCGGACGAACTCGACGCTCAGGCCGCCCGCCCACGTCTGGGGCCACGCCGGGGCGTCGGTGGGCAGGGCAATGAGCGCGTTGTCCCAAATCGGGTCGTCGGCCCACATCTTGGCGGTGACTTCTTCGCCGGGGTGGTCGATGAACGTCTGGGCGTCGGCCTGGCTCATGGCGATGTCGACCCCGACGCGGGCGGTGCAGATGCCGCCGCTCATGATCTGGATCGGATGGAGGAAGACCGTCATCGTGGCGGCGTCGGCCGAACCGCCGTTGCCGATCGCAACGCCGGACGCGGCGGCGACCGCGACGAGGGCTCCGAGGGCACGGCGGGCTCGAGTGATGTTGGGGTGGCGTGTCCTGGTCATCACCAGCTCCTGACCTGGTTGGCGGTGTTGACGTAGTGGGTCACGCCAGTGCGGAAGTCGTTGAACGTCACCCGGGCGTAGATCTCGTCCTGCCCCTCCCAGTCCTCGTTCAGGAAGTGGCAGCTGAAGATCCGCGTGAACTCGACGCTGTAGCCACCGGCCCAGGTCTGCGGCCATGTCGGGGCGTCGGTGGGCAGGGCGATGATGGCGTTGTCCCAGATCGGGTCGTCCGCCATCAGCTTGACGGTGGCCTCGTCGCCGGGGTGGGCGATGAAGTCCCGGGCGTCGGCCTCGCTCATGTTGACGTCGACCCCGACGCGAGCCGAACAGAGCTGACCGCCGATCTCCTGGATCGGGTGCAGATAGACGCTGATGAAGCCCCCGGCCTCGGCCCGATCGGCGACGCCGGCCACGGCGGTACCGATCGTCAGCGCCGCGATCGCGCCGAGCCCGGCCCGCCGGCGGCGGGAGTGGTTGGTGTTGGTCATGTGTGTCTCCTTGTGGCTCGCCCCGCCCGGACGGCGGCGACGTTGCCGATCAGGCGTGACGAGGCCGTGACACGGTGTGTCACAGGTCGTGGAGCAGGTCGTGGAGCAGGCCCCGAACCGCGCTCCCGCCCGGTCCTCGGGATCATCGGATGGCCGGTTCCGGATCCGTGGGTTGGCACGCGACGCGTTCGGGTAACTCCCGAAAGGTGGGACGTGGCGGCGAGTTGACGGGTCTGTCGACCCACTCCGATCCATGGACCCGGGAGCCCGAGTCACGCCATTGCATCTCACCGGAGGGTCACCTGTTGACGTGGTACGCAGCGTTGGACGGTGGCGTGGCTTCCCGGTCGATGTATCGGTTCCGCAGTCAACCCATCGACGATGCCGAGGGCGAGGCTTTGCGCGTCGAGTGGGGCGGCGCGCGCGACTGAGTCGGTGTGCTGCACAGGTGACCCGTCCGCAGGGGCCCGTAGCAGGGTGACCCGTAGCAGGATGACAGAGTGTCGATGTGTCAACTCCCGAGATCTCGCTGCAGCTGTACAGCGTCAGGAACCGTCTGACGGAGGATCCGCGCGCCACCCTCGAGGCCGTTCGAAGCATCGGGTTCCGTCACGTCGAGCTGTTCGACTTCGTCGACCGCGCGGACGAGTACGCACGCCTCCTGTCGGAGGTCGGGCTCTCCGCCCCGACGGCCCACGCGTCGTTCGTCGACCCTGAACGCGTGACCCTCGAGCCCGATCGGATCTTCGACGCAGCGGCGCGTGTCGGCGCGAAAACCGTCATCGAGCCATATGTTGCGCCGGCGCGATGGAACGACGGCAGCGAGATCGCGATGACCGCGGATCGCCTGAACGAGCTCGTCCCGCAGGCCGCGGCGCACGACCTCACGATCGGCTACCACAACCACGCGCACGAGCTCGAGCCGCGCATCGATGGGAAGCATGCGCTCGAGTACTTCGCGGACTTGCTGGCCCCCGAAGTGCTGCTCGAAGTCGACCTCTACTGGGCCGCCGCCGGTGGCGCGGATCTCGTCCCCCTCCTGCAGGGGCTCGGTGACCGCGTGCGGTTCGTGCACGTGAAGGACGGAGCGCTTCCCGGCTCCACCGAGGACCAGGTGCCCGCTGGACAGGGCGACGTCCCGCTCGACGCGGCGCTCGACGCCGCATCACACGCGGAACTCGCGGTCGTGGAATTCGACGCCTTCCGGGGAGACATTCTGCAGGGCGTCGCCGACAGCTTCAGCTACCTCACCGCGAAGGGACTTCGATGACCGAGGCTGCTTCGCACGCCGTCGGCGTGGGAATGATCGGCGCCGGCATGATCAGTGATCAGTACCTCAGCGCGCTCGTCCGGTTTCCCGACGTCAGGGTCGTCATGATCGCCGACCTGGACGTCTCGCGGGCCGGGGCGCAGGCGGCCAAGTACGGCGTGCCCAGGTTCGGAACCACGGACCAGCTGCTCGCCGACTCCGACGTGGAGATCGTCGTCAACCTGACGATCCCGGCCGCGCACGCCGCCGTCTCGTCACAAGCATTGCGCGCCGGAAAGCACGTCTGGAGCGAAAAGCCCCTCAGCGTCGACCGCGAGAGCGGCCGCGCCCTGCTCGACGATGCGGAAGCCGCAGGAAGGCTGCTCGCGATCGCACCCGACACGATCATGGGCGCCGGTGTGCAGACCGCCAAACGCGCCATCGACCGTGGCGACATCGGCGTGCCCTTGAGCGTCACCGCCCTTTTCCAGTTCAGGGGGCCGGATTGCTTCCACCCGAACCCAGGATTCCTCTTCCAACCCGGCGCCGGTCCGCTGCTCGACATCGGGCCGTATTACCTGACCACGTTTGCGTACATCTTCGGGTCGATCTCCGACGTCGTGGCCATCGGCCAGCGCTCGCGCGACGTGCGACGCTGCGAGGTCGGCCCGCAGGCCGGCCTCGAGTTCCCGGTGGATGTGCCAACGGAGGTGCGATCGCTGTTGCGATTCGAGTCGGGCGCGACCGGGCAGTTGTTGCTGAGCTGGGACTCGCCGCTGCGCCGGATGGGGTTCCTCGAAGTCACCGGCACCGAGGGAACGATCGCGTTCCCGGACCCGAATCGCTTCGACGGCGACTCCCGCATCATCCACGCCTCGGACGATGAATGGACCGTGTTGCCCGAGCGGGGGGAGGCGGCTGGACGGGGATCCGGCGTCCTGGAACTCGCCCGAGCAAGCCGCGAAGGTCGTCCACCGCTGTTCGACGGCCGCCTCGGCTACCACGTCCTCGACGCGATGTTGTCGCTGGAGGAATCCATCGAACGCAGGGCGTTCGTGCCCGTCGCGAGCACGAGCCCGAGCCTCGCCACGCTGGCCGAGGACTGGAACCCATACGAACGAACTCGTCTCGGCCGTATCGCCTGAAGCGATTTCGGACGCAAGACGCGGAAATGGCACGGGAATCTCCTTGCGATAACACCGATATCCTTTGGAGGAAACCTCAAGCTATTCGGGTGAATCACCGATGAGTCGGGGTGACCGCGCCCGGATCTCCTCGGGTTGGACGCGTCAGTGCGTCGGATCGGTTCGTTCGACCGTCCCGGCGACGACGTTGGGACAGAATCGGCATGATTGCCGGCGCCGGGTCGATGGTTTCACTGCTCTTGGTGTCTGCCGTGTCGATCTCACACGATGCTCTGGTCGGTCACCAGGTGGTCACCGAGCGGTTCCAGAACCGCGCTGTGCTGGCTGGTTCGTTCGTTGCGGGGCACGTCGAGGATCTCGCTGCGCACGCACGCGCGCAGGCGACGCGCCTGTTGTCCGGGACCCAGGTGACCACCGCCGACCTCGAACTGGTCGTCCTCGGGCTCGGTTTCGAGAACGCCGTCCTCTTGGACTCGGAGGGTGGAACACTCGCGGCGTGGCCCGCGATCCGGGAGACGATCGGAGAAGAACTCGCCACTCGGCCCATCTATCTCGCCACGGCCCTCGACGGCCGCACGGGCGTCTCGGGTGTTGCACCTTCGATGACGAGTTCGGAGCCGCTGATCGCCGTTGCCGTTCCGTTCGAGACGGCGAGCGGACGCCGTGTGTTCAGCGGAACGTTCGCCCTCGGCCCAAGCTCGCTCGGCACCTCTTTCGACAATGTCATCGCGCTCGGCCGCGTCTATCTCATCGATGACGACAGCAGGGTTGTGCTGTCGGGCGAGTCGGACGCGACGTCGGCGTCGCTCCACGCGCTCACGAGGTCGGAACTCATTGGTCTCGACCAGTCGGTCGGTTCGTTCGCACGTGCCGGCGTGGCGCTCACGTACGTCCGCGAACCCGTCCCAGGAACAGGATGGCATCTCATTCTCGTCACCCCGAGCGCGGTGTTGTACCAGTCGATCGAGGGGTCGTCGCAGGTGTCGTGGGCGCTGTTCGCTGCGTTCGCGGCCAGCGGCCTGATCGGTCTCGTTCTGTTGTCCCGCCTCGCCCTCGCCCGCTCGATCGCCGCGGCGACGGCCAGACTCGATGCGCTGACGCAGCTGCCCAACCGGCGCGCCGCGGAGGAGCACGTCGACCATGTCGCCTCGGCGGGCGCGCGGCGCGCACGCGCCTATGGCGTCTTGATGATCGACATCGACCGGTTCAAGAGGATCAATGACACGTACGGCCATCAGACGGGCGACGACGTACTCGCCCAGGTCGCCCGCACACTGCGCCGGGTCGCCCGAGGCGAAGACAGCGTCAGCCGCTGGGGTGGCGAAGAGTTCTTGGTGGTCGTCGAAGCGGCATCCGAATCGAGCATCGCGCTCCTGGCCGAACGGTTCCGTGCCGCCGTCGCCGACATGAACATCCACGTCAGCGCCACGAAATCGGTGACGGTCACCATCAGCGTCGGCGCCGCGCTCAGCACCGATCGTGCATCGGCGCGAGCAGTCCACGACGCCGATTCGGCGCTCTACGACGCCAAACTCGGCGGACGGAACCGGGTCGTGATGTATCGAGCGGGACTCGTCCCGCGATCGCGAGCGGCGAGCATCGAGCGCGTCCCTGTCGGACTCTGATCGACGCTACGCCGAGAGGGAGACTCGAGGTCGATGACCGTTGACGAGTTGCACGACTGGCTGGTCGCCAACCACGCCACGGCCGACGAGTTCTCGGTCGAACTCTGGAAGAAGGGCACGGGCGTGCCGTCGGTCAGCTGGAACGATGTCGTCGACGAGTGCCTCTGCGTCGGCTGGATCGACGGCCGCGGCAACCGCATCGACGACGAGCGCTGGACGATCCGCATCACTCCCCGACGTCGAGGCTCGTATTGGAGCGACAAGAACCTGCGGCGTTTCGATGTGCTACGCGCGGCTGGTCGCATCGAGCCGGCCGGCCTCGCCGCCTGGGAGGCACGCGAGCGGGCGACCGAGGGCAGGTACTCCTTCGAGCGCGAGCACGCCGTGCTCACCGACGAGGAATGGGCGACGTTCCCGGACGCGGCCAGGACCTTCTGGGACGAACAGCCACCTGGCTACCGCAAGACCGCCCTGCACTGGGTCACGTCGGCCAAACGCCCCGAGACCCGGGCCAAGCGTCTCGCCGAGCTCGTCGCCGACTCCGGCAACGGCCTCCGCATCAAGCTCCTACGCCGCTAGGACGCACCGTTCGATGGCTGAGCTCGCGCTCGCCGGGCGCGCGAGGCACTCACCCGGCGTACAGCTGGAGCTCGATGCCCACCCGGTCGGCCATCGCGATCGTCGCGTCGAGGTCGGGGTGGCGGACGGCCACGAGGCCGTCGGAGATCACGGTTGTCTGCCAGTCGCGGCGTGGGGCCCCGATCGGGAGGAGGTCGATGTGGACGATGTGCTCGCCGATCTCGGCCAGCAGCCGGGACAGGCCATCGATGTGTTGGATGCGACCGTGGCCCTGGGCCCGCTTGAAGATCAACGCGGTGTTGTACTTGCGCTCGACCTGCTGGCTGAAGCGGCCATGGACGACAGTTTCCGCCCAGCCGCGGTACACGTCGATGTCGCACGCCCAGTTCATCGCGTCGGGGAGGCGGGCACCGCCGACGCGAGCTCCGATCTCGCCGAACACGACCTCGCCGTCGGGCTTCAGGTACCACTCCATGTGGGCGAAGCCATCGCCGAGTCCCATTGCCGCGAGCACCTCGTGCCCCATCGCGACGCCGGCCGCCAGCGGCCCGGCACCGGGTTCGCGCAGGGCGATGGTCTGTGGGCTGACCCATTCGAGCTGCTTCATCGCGAGGGGGCGTGGCCGGTACCAGCACACGTTGTAGTAGGCCACCCGCCCGTCGGTGGAGATCGAGTCGAACGTGAACTCCTCGCCGTCGACGAACTCCTCGACGCTCACCTCGGGCACGGTACGTAGCGCTGGCAGTACTGGCTCGAGTGCGGCGGGATCGTCGATGCGGTAGGTGTCCATCGATCCGGCGCCGGAGATCGGCTTGATGATCAGCGGGTAGCCGACCTCCTCGGCGCCGGCGTGCACGTCGGCGATCGTCGCCGCCCGCACCGAGCGCGGTACCCGGATCCCCGCCGCCCGCAGGACCTCTTTCATCGACTCTTTGTCGCGGAACGGGATCGTGCCGGCGACGTCGAGGCCGGGTGCGCCGACGCGCTCTCGGAGTCGGGCGGCGAGGAACATCGTCGCCTCCCACATCGACTCGACGCGGTCGATGTTCGCGCCGCGCAGCATGTCGAGCACTTCGTCCACGGCGCGCTCCTCGTCGTCGAACGACGAGATCTGCACGTAGCGGTTCAGCGCGTGGCGCGCCACGTCGGGCAGTGACGACACCGGCTGGTCACCGACGCCGATCACGTTGGCCCCTTCGGCCGCCAACGCGGCGGTGAACATCGCCATCTCGGTGGGGTAGCCCGGCGAGATCATCAACACGTCCATGTCGCTACTCCAACTCGATCCGCAAGGTGGTGATCAACCGCTCGAGCGCCTGCTCGACGACCGCCGTTTCGCGATGACGGACGATCACGTAGCCGTCGCCCTCGTAGCTCGACGACGTCGGCTGCCCCGCTTCCGGCAGACGAGCCATCACCACCAGGTCGTGCAGTGCCGGATCGAGGTGGTCGATGCCGTGCACAGCGCGGATCCGGCCGCGACCCTGGGGGCGGAGGTAGGCGGCGCCGACCGCCCACTTTCGCTCCGGCGGGTCGAACGTGTCGAACACCATCAACCGCGCCCACGCCTCGTACATGTCGACGTCGTGCGCGAACGACATCAGCGTCGAGAACTGGGCGCCCGGCGGGCGGGCCCCGACCTCGGACACCGCCACGGACCCGTCGGCACGGCGGAACCACTCCATGTGGCTGAGCCCGGTGTGCATGCCGAGGACGCGCAGGGCGTCGACGCCCGCTCGCCGAATCGGGTCGAACTCCGGGCCGCCGATGTCGCGCGGCAGCACCACGCACCACTGGATCCACGGATGCTCGAGCACAGTCAGGGGCGACGGCATGTAGTGGTTGATCGAGTGCCACACCATCTCCCCCGCGATGAGCACACTGTCGAAGGAGAACTCGTCGCCGACCATGAACTCCTCGATCAGCGCCGGGTCGTCGGAGGTGGGCGGTGAGACGGCGAGCCACTGCCCGAACTGCTCCGCCGATTCGGCGCGGAACGTGCCGCGGGCACCGGAACCGGCGGGCGGCTTGACGACGACCGGGAACCCGCACTGCGCGGCGACCGCCCATGCCTCCTCGGCGTTCGTGGCCAGGCCGTGCCGGGCGCAGGGCACGCCGGCGGCACGCAGCACGTCCTTCATCCGCGACTTGTCGCGGAAGTTGGCGGCCTCACCGGCATCCATCCCGGAGATGCCGAGTCGCTCGCGGACCTCGGCGAGCGGCACCTGGAGGTCCTCCAGGATGCTCAACGCCCGATCGACCGAACCCATCCGGTGGCTCGCCTCGCTGATGCCAGCCGCCAACTGTCCGGTATCGAGGCAGTCATCGACGCGAACGTACGTGACCAGACCGGCGGCCAGGCCGGCAGGCACCGCGCCGTCCGGTTCGCTGCCGACGAGAGCGACGCGCACCCCCGGAAGACGAGCGGCGGCCTCGACGAACCGCAGCGTGGCCTCCAACAGGTACGGGGCGACGAAGACGACGTTGGGCACCGGCCCCGGACAGTACCCCTCCGCCCGCCTGGCGTGGCCGGCGCCCGCAGTACCATGCCGCGCTCGGAGGCGTCGCCGCCGGACGGGCATGCAGTGGTCCCAAGGGTCGTTATGGAGTGGTCATGAACGTCGTCTTCCTCGAACCGGCCTTCCCGGCCAACCAGCGGGCGTTCGTGCTCGCCCTGGCCGAGGTCGGCGCGACGGTGATCGGGATCGGTGAACGCCCTGCCGACTGGCTCGACGACGAACTCAAGGGCGCCATGGCCCATTACCACCAGGTGCACTCCGTCGTCGACGAGGGCGCCCTGCTCGCCGCCGTGCGTCAGATCCAGGGCGCGGTGTGGGTCGACCGCCTCGAGGCGACGATCGAGGCCCACATCATGGCCGCCGCCCACGTCCGCGAGGCCTGCACGATCCCGGGGACGTCGTCACGCACCGCCTTCCTGTGCCGCGACAAG
>DATMDV010000432.1:0-5132 GCA_035557475.1 Ilumatobacteraceae bacterium | reverse complement strand
GACTACCGGGAGGCCGAAGCGCTCGTCGATCGTCTCGCCGACGCTGGCTTCGATGTGTCGCGGGTGGCCATCGTCGGCCGTGACCTGCGCGTCGTCGAGCAGGTCACCGGAATGCTCAATGCCTGGCGCGCCGCACTGGGTGGCGCCGGATCGGGCGCCCTGCTCGGGCTCCTTTTCGGGTTCCTGTTCGGTGTGTGGTTCAGCCACGACGGGTCGTCGCTGTTCGGGATCATCGTGTACTGGACCATCGTCGGCGCCATCGTCGGGAGCGCCCTGTCGCTCCTGACGTACGCGATGAGCGGCGGTCGACGGAACTTCACGTCCGTTTCGGCGATGACCGCGAGCAACTACGACGTGCTCGCCGATGAGCGCTTCGCCGACGAGGCGCTGCGCGTCTTGTCGCAGACGGCCCGTCAGGGCAGCTGAAACCGCGCCGGCTCGCTCCATCAGCGGGCCAGTGCCGAACGAAGGGGAAGTTCTATGGCCAAAGCAGTGGGAATCGATCTGGGCACGACGAACTCGGTGATCACTACCGTCGAGGGCGGGCAGCCAACCGTGATCCCGAACGCCGAGGGGACACGGACCACACCGTCGGTTGTCGCCTTCACCGAGCAGGGTGACCGGCTCGTCGGGCAACTCGCGCGCCGGCAGGCGATCCTCAATCCGAAAGGAACGATCTCGTCGGCGAAGCGCTTCATCGGGCGGCGCTACGACGAGGTCGCGTCGGAGGTCGAGGCGGTGTCGTTCGACGTCGTCCCCGGGCCCGACGGACTCGCCCGCTTCGACGTCCGTGGCAAGTTGTACGCGCCCGAGGAGATCTCGGCGATGGTGTTGCGCAAGCTCGTCGACGACGCGTCGAAGTTCCTCGGCGAAAAGGTCACCGAAGCGGTTGTCACGGTGCCCGCCTACTTCAACGACGCCCAGCGCCAAGCCACCAAGGACGCCGCGCGCATCGCCGGGGTCGAGGTCTTGCGCATCATCAACGAGCCGACCGCGGCCGCGCTGGCCTACGGTCTCGACCGCCGGGAGAGCGAGACAGTGATGGTCTTCGATCTCGGCGGCGGAACGTTCGACGTGAGCATCCTCGATGTCGGCGACGGCGTCGTGGAGGTGCGAGCAACGGCCGGCGACACGCACCTGGGCGGTGACGACTTCGACCGGCGGTTGGTCGACCACCTCGCCGACGAGTTCCAGCGCGAGCAGGGCATCGACCTCCGTCAGGACCCTCAGGCGTTGCAGCGGCTGTTCGAGGCGGCGGAGAAGGCCAAGGTCGAGCTGTCATCGGTCAGCCAGACTCAGGCGAACCTGCCGTTCGTGACGGCCGACGCCAACGGTCCCAAGCACCTTGTCATGACCATCACGCGGGCGACGTTCGAGCAGCTGACCGCCGACCTCGTCGAGCGCTGCCTGGCGCCCGTTCGCCAGGCGATGGGTGACGCCAGGGTCTCGGAGAACGACCTCGACGAGGTCATCCTCGTCGGCGGCTCGACCCGCATCCCAGCGGTGCAGCAGCTCGTACGTCGCCTCACGGGCGGCAAGGACCCCAACATGACGGTGAACCCCGATGAGGTGGTCGCCATAGGTGCGGCTGTACAGGCGGCCATCATCAAGGGCGAGGTCAAAGACGTCCTCCTGCTCGACGTTACGCCGCTGTCGCTCGGTATCGAGACGCTCGGCGGGGTGATGACCAAGGTCATCGATCGCAACACGACGATCCCGGCACGACGCACCGAAGTGTTCAGCACGGCGGATGATGAGCAGTCCGCGGTCGACATCGTCGTGCTGCAGGGCGAGCGCGAACGAGCGGCCGACAACCGTGTGCTCGGTCGCTTCCGGTTGGAGGGGATCCGTCCGGCGCCCCGCGGGGAGCCGCAGATCGAGGTCACCTACGACATCGATGCGAATGGCATCTTGAACGTGTCGGCGCGCGACAAGGACACCGGGGCGGAGCAGCAGATCACAATCAGCGGTACCTCGAACCTCGACTCCGGCGAGGTCGAGCGGATGGTCGCCGACGCCGAGCGCAACCGCGCCGACGACATCCGCCTGCGCGCCGAGGTCGATGCCCGCAACGAGCTCGACTCCGTCGCCTACCAGGTCGAGCGCCGTCTGGCCGAGCTCGGTGACCGAGTCCCATCGCACGAACGCTCCCGAGCCGAGATGCTCGTCGCCGACGCGCGCACAGCGATCGCCGAGAGCGCGCCGGTCGACCGGGTCCGGTCGTTGACGTCCGAGCTCCAGCAGCTCTTCCACGGCCTCGGCGCGGTTGCTGCCGGACCCTCAGCGGGTACCGGAACGGCGGAGGGTCCGAGCGGTCACGAATCCGTCGACGACGATGACGTCATCGATGCCGATTTCACCGTGAGCTGAGCCGTGGACACAAACCGCCGTGGCGTCGAAGCCTCCGAACCGCCAGCGGACGGTTCGGAGGTCGCGAGCGGCCCACCCGAGGACGAACGGGGTGACGCGCGAAAGGGCGCCGAGCGGGCCGAAGCGAACGGCGCTGGAACACCGGTGCCGGCCATTGACGACGACCAGTTGCGCCGGGCCCTCGCCGACCTCGCCAACCTGCGCGCCCGCTTCACCCGGGAGGTGTCGCGCGAGCGCGATGCCGCACGGGCCACGACGACCGCGGCCTGGCTGCCGGTGCTCGACGACCTCGAACGCGCGATGTCGCATCTCGCGCCGGACGCCGACGAGGGCGTTCTCGACGGTCTGCGGGCGATCGTCGACAAAGCGGTGCATGTGCTCGCGGGGCTCGGCTTCGAGCGCGACGACGAGATCGGTGTCAGTTTCGATCCTGCCCGTCATGAGGCCGTCGCCGTCGTCGACCACGTCGCGAGCAGCCACCCGGGCGGCACCGTCGTCGCGGTCGTCGAACCGGGTTACCGGTCCGACGAGGTCGTCGTGCGCCCGGCAAAGGTCGTGGTCGCGAGGGGCGATGGTTGATGGCCGACGGGCGCGACTTCTACGAGGTGCTCGGGGTCGCACGAGACGCCAGCGCCGACGAGATCCAGCGCGCCTACCGCAAGCTCGCCCGCACGTACCACCCCGACGTCAATACCGATCCGGGTGCCGACGAGCGGTTCAAGGAGGTCGCCGAGGCCTACGACGTGCTGTCGGATCCCGAGACCCGTCGTCGCTACGACGCCTTCGGTGCCGACTTCCGTCGCGTACCCGATGACGTGTCGCCCGAGGACTACGCGCGTGCACGCGCGGGTGCCGGTTCGCGTCGATCGCACCATGCATCGCGAGGTGCGCCGGGCGGGTCCGCGTCGCGAGGAACCCGGTACACCAGCGGATTTGGCGACGGCGGGTTCGGCGACGGCGGCGTCGACTTCGACGATCTCTTCGGCGACTTGTTCGGCCGCCGCGGTCCGAGCGGTCCGATTCCCGGGGCCGACCAGGAAGCCGAGCTCGTACTCACGATCGAGAACGCGTACCACGGTGGTCGCTTCAACGTGACGCTCGCCGGCTCCGACGGGCCACGCAACATGGAAGTCTCGATCCCCGCCGGTGTCGTCGACGGTCAGCGGATCCGCCTTGCCGGGCAGGGGGCGCCGGGTACGGCGGGCGCGCCGGCCGGTGATCTGTATCTCCGCATCCGCCTCGCCCCGCACCACCGCTACCGCGTCGAGGGCCGGGACCTGCATGTCCATGTCCCGGTCGCACCGTGGGAGGCGGCACTCGGGGCGACCGTCTCGGTCAGCACTCCCGGCGGCGACGTCAACGTCCGCGTCCCGCGAGGCACGTCGTCGGGCCGCCGTCTCCGGCTACGCAAGCGGGGCCTGCCCAATCCGCGCGGTGAATCGGGCGACATGATCGCCGAGGTGCGCGTTGTCGTGCCGCGCACGTTGAGCGACGATGAAGAGCGCCTGTTCGAGGAGCTCGCCAAGCTGTCGACGTTCGATCCGAGGAAGACGCGATGAGGACCGCCCTCGTCATCCGCCGCTCGCCCGACAGCCTCGATGTCGACGCCTTCGCCGGTCGCGCCGGGATGCACCCCGATCTCGTCCGGCGCCTCGTCGCCATGGGCCTGCTGGAGGCGACCGGACCACCGAGCGAGCTGCGTCTTCCAGTGCACCAGCTCGCCATGGCCGCTCGCGTCCAGCGCCTTCGTTCCGGCCTCGGCCTGAACTACGCGTCGCTCGGCCTTGTGATCGATCTGCTCGACCGCATCGCCGTGCTCGAACGCGCGCTGGCGCGGACCCAGCAGAAAATCCCACCGACGAAATCCGCTCCGGCTGGAGGCCGATCATGGACCTGAACCGACTCACCCAGAAGTCGCAGGAAGCGCTGCACGACGCCCAGACGGTCGCCCTGCGATTCGGCCACACCGAGGTCGACGGCGAGCACGTGCTGCTCGCACTGCTCGATCAGCACGAGGGCCTCATCACGCCGCTCCTGGGACAGGCCGGCGCCGACCCGACCCAGCTGCGCGCCGCGGTCGAGGCCGAATTGGCTCGCCGACCGAGCGTCTCGGGGCCCGGCGCGGCGCCCGGCCAGATCATGGTGACGCAGCGCCTCAGCCGCTTGATCGCCAACGCCGAGCAGCACGCCAAGCGCCTGAAGGACGAGTACGTGTCGGTGGAGCACCTCGTGATGGCACTGCTCGACGAGGGCTCGGCGACCGCCGCCGGCCGCTTGCTCGCGGCCGAGGGGGTCACCGCCGACGGGTTCCTGAAGGCACTGACCGCGATCCGTGGCAACCAGCGGGTGACGTCGGCGATGCCCGAGGTCACCTACGAGGCGCTCGAGAAGTACGGCCGCGATCTGGTGGCCGACGCCCGCGACGGCAAGCTCGACCCTGTGATCGGACGTGACAGCGAGATCCGCCGTGTCATTCAGATCCTCTCCCGCAAGACGAAGAACAACCCGGTGCTGATCGGCGACCCGGGCGTCGGCAAGACCGCCATCGTCGAGGGCCTGGCCCAGCGCATCCACCGTGGCGACGTGCCCGACGGATTGCGCGATCGGACGGTGTTCGCGCTCGACATGGGTGCGTTGGTGGCCGGAGCGAAGTACCGCGGCGAGTTCGAGGAGCGGCTCAAGGCGGTGCTCACCGAGGTGCGCAGCGCGGCCGGGCGCATCCTGCTCTTCGTCGACGAGGTGCACACCGTTGTCGGCGCCGG
>DATMDV010000431.1:0-15759 GCA_035557475.1 Ilumatobacteraceae bacterium | reverse complement strand
AGGCCACCGACGGCGACGTCATCGTCGGCATGTACCCGGACATCTCGACCGAGCCGTGGGCCGAGTACCGGGCGGCGCTCGAAGAGGGCGGCTTCACGGACGACGGGCTGGACTACAACAGCCTCGGCGGGATGGGCACGTGGGCTGCCTACGTTGGATTCACACAGATCGCCGAGACGATCGAGGGTGACATCACAGCCGAGTCGTTCTACGAGGCGGCGAACACCACCTCCAACCTCGACCTGAACGGCATGGTTCCGGTGCTCGACTTCACCAACGAATGGTCCGACGGACTCGAGGGCTACCAGCGACTGTTCAATCGCAGCGTGGTGTACAGCCAGTTGGAGAACGGCAAGGTCGTTCCGCTGACGACCGAGTTCGAGGACGTCGGGGATCTGGCTCTCCCCAGCGGCGGCTGAACGCCCACCCGACCCATCTCGTGAAGTTTCGGTGCCCTGAGGACGCCGAAACTTCACGAGATCGTGGGGGCGCTATGAGACGGCGCGGTCGACGTCACTCCAGTACCGCGCCCGCACCGCCTTCTTGTCGGGCTTGCCGACCGGGGTGAGCAGAATCGATTCGACGTAGTCGATCGACTTCGGCGAACCCTTGGCATCCTTCACGAGCTGTTGCAACTCCCGAGTGAGCGCGTCCGACGGTTCGCGGCCGGGCTGGAGCACGACGACGGCCTTCACCGCCTCGCCCCACTTGTCGTCGGGCACGCCGACGACCATGACCATGCTCACCGCGGGGTGGGTGGTGATCACGTCCTCGACCTCGCGGGGAAACACGTTGAAGCCGCCGGTGATCACCATGTCCCGGTTGGCGCGGTCATGATGTCCGATCGATGGTCCAGCGAGTTGCCTTCGCCCTGACTTCGTCGTTCGGGTCGACGCAACGAGTGCCGCTTAAGACAACGTTTCCCCTGTCCTCGATCGGCACTTCGATGAAGCACCCGAGAGTGGTCAGGTCTCGGTGGGCGTCGTTCTGGGCGAGCAGAACGTTGGCCTTCTGTTCGACTGCCGCGACCGCGTCGGCTCCTGCGACGAAGCGCAGCGGTGGTCTCGAGTTCGGTGATCGTGCCGAGCGCAGCGGCGAGTTTGGCGGGATCTCCTCCTTGGTGGCCGTTCATGCTCCGCCCGTCGCGCCCGAATCACACCGCAGCAAGTCGGCCTGCCCATCCATGACAGCACCCGCCGCGTGCCCGGCCTACGACGCGAAGTCGCCGTGCTCGCCGGCGTCAGCATCGACTAGTACACCCGACTCGAACGCGGGAACCTCACAGGAGTTTCTGACAGCGTGCTCGAGTCCATTGCTCGCGCTTTGTGACCGCATCGCTGTCGCCTTGGAAGAAGCCACCGCTCCTACGAGGGCGGCGGTTGCGCGTCGTGACGGTTGATGCACGGACGGGTGCCCGATGAAGTGTCTGTTACGTTCCGCGAGCCGGGCGAAACCAGAAGGGAGCCAACCATGTACATCGGAGGAGGAGCGCTCGTTCTGATCGTGGTCATCATCCTCATCGTCGTGTTGATGCGGCGAGGTTGACGCAACCACCCAGGGCTCGGGAGCTCCCGGTGGGCAGCGGCCGGTCGAGTGGGACGCCCCAGGGATCCCCGGCTCAGGCCGACCGCCGCAACGTTGCCGTTCCCTTTCTCAGCCGGGCTCAAACAGTCTCCCCGCAAGCGGTCGCGCGCCTACGGACGGCACCGAGAATCGGTGTTATAGCGCGCCGTCGCTCATCTTGCCGACGAGCCGGTCGAGCGATACGGTCACCTCGCCACCGCCTGCCCCATCCCGCCAGGGGCGGGCGGTTGCGCGTCAGGTCGTCGTCCGGTACTCGTGACCGATTCCCGGAGCGCGCTGTGATGCGTTCAGGCTGATTTCGCACGAGGCGGCCGCATGAGTGCGGCCGCGGTCAGGGTGCCGCTGACCACGTCGCGGGCCACGTCCGACAGGCGAAGGTTGTGGGTGCGAGCATGGCTTCGCAACGTCGCAAACGATTGATCCATGTTGAGGCCGTTGCGCTCGGCGACGATGCCTTTGGCCTGTTCGATGACAACGCGGCTGTTGAGAGCGTGTTGGAGCTGGTCGTTGACGACTTGGGCTTCGAGAACGCCGCGGTGCTGGAGAATCGAGATCGTGGCGATATCGGCGAGCGCTTGGGCGGCGACGACGTCGGCCTCACTCATCTCTCCCGCCTCGACGTGGAACAAGTTGACGGCGCCGATCACGACACCGCGCAGACGCATCGGCAACGCGTGCACCGAACGGAAGCCGGCAGCGAGCGCCTCGCCGGCGAACCGTGGCCAACGGCCATTGACCGCCGCCAGGTCCTGGTTCACGACTGGCTGCCCGGTGCGGTAGCAGTCAACGCACGGGCCCTGCTCGGATTGCAACTCGAACAACTCGAGCAACCGCATCGCCGCGCTGGACGAGGCCATCAACCGCAAGTCGCCATCCGGCGCGACCAACATGATCCCCGCCGCGTCGACGTCAAGCACCTCGACGCAACGATCGGCGAGCACAGTCAACAGCTCGACCACATCGAAGTCCGCCACCAGCGTGTCCGCCAACTCCACCATCGCTTGAGCCAGCATCGCTTCTCGAGACATCCGGACCCTCCCGTCGCCACGGCCGCATCAACTTCCCGCTCGCGCACCGTGACCGATCCACCACACTACTTCGGCCACTGATCCGCCGCTCAAGATCCCGTCGGCAATTGCTATCGAGACGAACGCAATGGTCGCGCGCTTTCCGATACGCGCGTCCGAGAATGTTCGGATCCAGCCCGTCGGTCGCGTCCGCATTGCGCCGGCAGATGGCATTCGATAACAACCACGCGGTAGTCCGCCGATCGAAGCGGACGTAGTCACTCGGTAACGAGGTGGTCATCGTGATCCTCCGATCTCGCCTGACGCACCATCGTCCCCGACAGCACAAACAGGCGGGTGGATCACCGGCACATCTACCCAACCAGGGCGCTCGAGATCACCGTCGCCCTTACTCGGGCCTCGTTGATCAGCGGTGATCGACCAGAACTCTCCCCGGGTGTCACAAATGACTTGCTGCCGGTGTCTCTTTGTCGACAGCGAACCAGCAGGAGGCGACATGACGAGCAACGCTCGTGTGCCCGAGGCCGAGATCACCGGCATCTTCGGGGCGATGGCGAAGAGACTCAGCAAGAAGAAGCTCGGCCAGGTGCCGGAGCCGCTCGGGGTGATGTGGCACAGCCGGCCGGTGCTCAAGGCCTTGTTTGGGTTCGCCCGCAAAGCCGATAAGTGGGATGCGTGCGACCCTCAGCTGAAGTCGTTCGCCCACATGGCGGCCGTGTCGATGGTGGGCTGCAGCTTCTGCCTTGACCTCGGTTATCTCCAATCCCACAACGAAAAGCTCGATGTAGAGAAGGCACGCGAGGTGCCACGTTGGCGCGAGTCGGCCGTCTTCACGCCGTTGGAGCGCGATGTGCTGGAGTACGCGGAGGCGATGACCCACACGCCACCGGCGGTGACTGACGTGATGTCGGCGCGGTTGCTGGACCAGCTTGGGGCACCTGCCCTGGTGGAGCTGACCGCGTTCATCGGGGCAGCGAACTTCGTGAGCCGGAACAACGTCGCGCTCGGCATCGAGACGCAGGGCTTCGCGGCAGCATGTGGCCTGAAGCCGCTCGCCGTACCTTCCAGTGCATGACCTACGACCCGTTCGTCACTCATCGCAGCCTGCTCTTCACCGTCGCCTACGAGATGCTCGGCTCCGCCGCCGACGCCGAGGACGTCGTGCAGGAGACCTGGCTGCGGTGGGTCGGCGTCGACCAGGCCGAGGTTGACTCCCCGCGGGCCTATCTGGTGCGGATCGTCACCCGGCAGGCGCTGAACCGGCTTCGATCGGTGTCCCGTCGCCGGGAGGAGTACATCGGGGAGTGGCTGCCCGAGCCGCTGCTCACCAGTCCCGATGTGGAAGAGGACGTCGACCTCGCCGAGAACGTGTCGATCGCGATGCTCACCGTGCTGGAGACGCTCGGACCGGCCGAGAGGGCAGTGTTCGTGCTGCACGAGGTGTTCGAGACGCCATACGACGAGATTGCCGATGTAGTGGGCAAGACCTCGGCCGCGGTCCGGCAGATCGCGCACCGTGCCCGCGAGCACGTCGCGGCGCGGCGGCCGCGGATGCAGGTAGACCGAGCCGAGCAGCTCGCCGTCGTCGAGAAATTCGTGGCCGCCATCTCCACGGGCGACGTGCAGGGTCTGATGGAGGTGCTCGCCCCGGACGTCGTGGCAATCGCCGACGGCGGCGGGGTCGTACCGGCCCTCCGCAAGCCGATCACCGGAGCCGAGAAATTGGCGGCACTCCTCGCCCGTGTCGCGGAGGCCCCGGGCTTCATCGCGACCATCGCCTGGCTCAACGGGATGCCGGGCGCCCGACTCGACTTCGACGGCGCAGCCGCGGCAATGAGTCTGGTGGTCGAGGAAGGTCGGATCACCCACATCTACGCGATCAACAACCCGCACAAGCTGGGGCGCCTCGCAACGGTGGCGGAACTACGGCGGTGACCGTCATGCTTCGCGTGGAGCCGACAAGTCGAGCCAGCCATGGCACATGAAAGGTGAACAGCCCGAAGTCGAATCCCGTATGGTCCCGTTCGTCGGTGGGCAAACCGCAGCGAACGCATGGAGGCGATCATGAACGACCATTCACCTAGTCCGTCCCTCCCACCCGTGGTGAACAGAACGGCCTGGCAGGAGGCGCGGGAGGCGCTGTTCGCGCGAGAAAAGGCGCACACCCGCGAAGGGGACGCGATTGCCGCGGCGCGCCGGCGGCTGCCGATGGTCGAGGTCGACGCCACCATCGAGGTGATCGGTCCTGACGGACCGATCACGATTCTCGACGTCTTCGAAGGTCGCAGGCAGCTCATCGCGTACTTCCACGCCTGGTGGCCCGGCCAACCCGCCGCGGAGCAATGCGAGGGCTGCACGTTCTTCAACAGTCAGGTCCGCGAGCTGTCGTACATCCACTCCCGCGACGCGACGTACGCCACGCTGTGCAAGGGCCCGTACGAGGAGAGCGTCCGCTACCGGGACTTCCTGGGCTTGGACATGCCGTGGTACTCGGTCGAGAAGACGGCGGCGCAACTTCTTGAGGGTCGTGATTGGCAGAGCCATCACCTCGTCTGCTACGTCCGCGACGGTGAGCGGGTGTTCGAGACGTACTACACCGGCGGTCGCGGCGTCGAGATCATGGCCCCCACCCACGGGCTGTTGGACATGACCGTCTACGGACGCCAGGAAGAGTGGGAGGACTCCCCTGATGGCTGGCCGCAGCCCTGGGGTGACGCCACGAATCCCGAGGTCTGGCGTACGAACGGACGCCCCATCGCCCAGTGGTCGCGCATCGAAGCCGGCCGCTCCGACGAGCTGACCTGAGGATCAGCCGAGCGCAACGGTGGGCTGATCGAAGGATGGACGATCAGCGTGTGTGTGCCGTTCTGGGACAACGAGCAGCTCGATCCCGACCTCGTACCAGCGTTGCGCCTTCCAGTGCATGGTGAGGCTGACACCCCTGGCCGCCGGGGTGGAGGCGCCCTGTCGGAGCAGGGTCCGATGAGTGAGACTGATCCCATGGGGAACGGCGCGGCGTCGGACGACCAGCTTCAGATCGCATGATTCGTTCCTATGTGGCCGCCGCGCTGCGGCGGCGCTGGCGCGCCCTGTTCGTGATGGTGCTGGTGCTGGGTGTGCTCGGCGGCAGCTCGCTGGCCGCCTTCGCGGGGGCTCGCCGCACCGCGTCCGCGTACTCCCGGTTCTTGGAGGCCGGGCACCCGTCGGACCTGGCGATCAACAACTTCTCGGACGAGGCGCAGGACCCCACTGTCTTCGACGAGTTCCCGGAGGTCGAGCGAACCCGTACGTGGGTGGCATTCAACCTGGCCGTCCTCGATAGCGAGGGGCAGCCTGTCTTCGACGATGCCGGTGGGGAGGCGGTGGGGAGCGTCGACGGGCAGTTCTTCACCCAGGACCGAGTGGGGATCATCGAGGGCCGGATGTCGGACCCGGACGAGGTCGGCGAGGTGGTGGTGAGCGAGTTCGCCCGCGAGGTCGAGGCCTTCGAAGTCGGCGATCGGGTGACGGTCGCGATCTACACGGACGAGCAGCTCGAGGACGAGTTGTTCTTCGAGTCACCCACCCCGCCCTTCGACGAGATCGAGCTGACCGTGGTCGGCGTGGCGGTGTTTCCTGACGAGGTCGTCCAGGACGAGTCCGACCGCATCCCCCGCTATCTCCTGACGCCGGCGTTCACGGCGCAGCAGAGCGACGCTGGCAGTTACGCATGGAACCACGTGGTGCTTCGCGGCGGGGACGCTGACATCCCCGCCGTCCAGGAGCGCTTCGTCGACCTGCTGCCGGAGGACTCCGGGGCCGTCTTCCGAGTCCACTCCGCTGACGTGGCGCGGGCCCAGCGGGCGGTGCGACCGGGGGCGCTCGCGTTGGGCATCCTCGGCGCCGCCGCGGCGATCGCGACGATCGCGCTCATCGCGCAGGGATTGGTCCGCCAGGTCCGGAGCGAGGCCGCCAACGACGACGTACTCCGCGCCCTCGGCGCCACGCGGCGCACCATCTGGGCCATCGCCCTCGTGCTGGCGGGCATCCCGGTGCTCCTGGGATCGGCCCTGGCCGTCCTGCTCGCGGTGGCGGTCTCGCCAGCGAGCCCGATCGGTCCGGTGCGACGGATCGAGGTCGACCGCGGCCTGTCGGCCGACTGGGCGGTGCTGGGCCTCGGAGTCCTCGCCTTCACGCTGGCGCTGATCGGCGTGGCGGTGCTCGCCATCGCCACGCAGGCACGCGCCCGGAGAGGCGTGACCCGACCGTCGCGCTCGGTCCAGGCAGTGGCCGCCGCCGGGCTCCCGCCCGCCGCCGTCGTCGGCACGCGTTTGGCGCTCGAGCCGGGCACCGGCAGCACCGCGGTGCCGGTGCGCTCCGTGCTGGCGGGAACGGTGCTCGTCATCGCGGCCCTGGTGGCGGCGCTGTGCTTCTCCGCCAGCCTCGACTCGCTGGTCAGCACCCCGCGCCTGTACGGCTGGGACTGGGACGCCACGCTGCTCGACACGGCTGGCTACGGCGGCATCGACCCCGACGCCACCGCGGAGCTCCTCGACGACGATCCCAGGATCGATGACTGGACCGGCGTCTACTTCGGGGCCGACGACATCGACGGGCTCAACGTGCCGCTCCTCGGCGTCGACCCACGCGCGGGGATCGGCCCCCCGATCCTCACTGGGCGAGCGGTCGCCGACGACGACGAGATCGTGGTGGGCACGGGCACGCTCGAGGCGCTCGGCAAGGAGGTGGGCGACGACGTGGAGCTCGATGGTGGCGGGCGGCCGACCGTGGTCCGGATCGTCGGCACCGCATCGTTCCCCGCGGTCGGGCAGGTGCACGGGAACCACCCCTCACTCGGTGTCGGCGGGCTCGTCGGGCCGGAGCTCGTGCCGGGCGCCCTTACGGACACGTTCGGGCCTCCCGCTGTGTTCGTGCGCTACACCGAGGGCACCGATCGCGACGGGGCCGACGCCTGGCTGCGTGAGGAGACGCAGGGCATTGGGGAGTTCCCGGGGTCGACCGAGGTGTTCCGGTCGCGGCGTCCCGCGGAGATCACGAACAGCGACGACATCGGCGCCGCGCCTGCGCTGGTCGCCGCCACCTTGGGTGTGGCCGCACTCGCTTCGCTGGCCCTGGTCCTGTCCGTGTCGACGTCCCGCCGGCGGCGGGACCTGGCCTTGCTCAAGGCGCTGGGTTTCACCAAGCGCGACGTCTCCACGGCCGTCGCCTGGCAGGCGACGGTGACCATCGGGGTGGGACTCCTTTTCGGGATCCCCATCGGGGTGGTCGCCGGCCGGTGGCTGTGGCAGCGCTTCGTCGAGCAGCTCTACGTGGTGCCCGCTCCGGAGGTGCCATTCGTCGCGCTTGTCGCGCTGGTGGCCGCCGCCCTCGTGCTCTGCAACCTCGTGGGCGCTGCGCCCGGCCGAGCGGCGGGGCGCATCCCGGCGAGCTCGTCGCTGCGGGCCGAGTGAGCCTTACGTGCGCCGGAGGAAGACGGAGCCCCGTGCCGCTTCGTCATCCGGCGGGCAGGGCCGATCGCGTCTGGGGTGGGATGTTGTGGTTGATGCGGAACATGTTTCGTGGGTCGTACTCGGTCTTGATGTCTCGCAGTCGTTGGAAGGTTTCGGCTGTGAAGGCGGTCCGCACGCTCGCCAGTGCCGTGCCGACGCCGAAGAAGTTCAGCATGGTGGTGCCCGTGGCCCACGGCCGCAGCGACCCGTGGACCTCATTGTGTAGGTGCTTGTCCGTCGCCATCGTTTCGGGGTCGATCAGCGATCCGAGGTAGAGCGTGAATTCGGCGTCGCGTCCGCCGACGGCGTTGGGTACCGCTGGTGTTCGTCGGTAGGCGCCACCGTGGTGACGCAGTTCGAGCATCACCGGCGCATTGGCGTCGGGTCCGGCGTGGCGCAGGATGGTGTCGACCGCCTCGGCGTCGGGAGGGCCAAGGTAGATCCCGCTCTCGTAGACCTTGTACGGGGCGATGGGCTCGTGGTGGATGGTGCCGATATCGGTATAGGGAATCTGGGTGAGCGTGTCGAGCAGTGGTGGTGCGAGCTGACGGAACGGCGCGATCAGGGTTTCGCCCTCGTCTGGGGGGCCGAAGAAGCCAATGCGCAGATGGGCAACGTAGCGACCACGCAAGGGATCAGGGACGCCCGCCGTGTCGGGATAGGTGCTGAGCATGACCGAGGACGACATGGCTTCCGGGACACTCCGAGTCCACGCGGAATAGGTGTGCAGCAGCTCGGTCGCTGCGTCGGCGGCGAAGTACAGCCCGCCGCCGAGCAGCGTCCTGACCGGAAAGAGTTCGATCTCGATCCGGGTCGCCACGCCGTAATTCCCCTTGCCCCCACGAAGCGCGAAGAACAGGTCTGGATCGTGATCGGCATCGACGTGACGCAGAAAGCCATCGGCGGTGACCACATCGATTCTGCGGACGTGGTCGGCGGCAAACCCAAAGCGCCGACCGAGCAGGCCGACACCTCCTCCCAGCGTGTACCCCATTACCCCCACATGCGGGCTCGAGCCGTTGAGCGGGGCCAGACCGTGCTGCGCGGCGACCGGCAACACGTCGTGCCATTGAACGCCGGCATCGATGGTGGCGGTCCGTGTGGCGGGGTCGACGGTCACCTGCTTCATCCGTCGGGTGCTCACGAGCACGCCGTCGGCGGCAACAGCCAGCCCGTGGCCCGTGGATTGCACGCCGACGGACAAGCTCCGATCGATCGCGTACCGGACAGCTGAAACGACATCCTCGGCACTCGCGGCGCCGACGATCAGTTCCGGTCGGTGCTCGAGAGTTTCGTTGATGCTGCGGTGCTCGTCGTCGTACCCCGGGTCTCCTGGCTGGAAGACGGGGCCGGTCCATCCGCTCATTGAGTGCGCTGCGAGTCGCGGGACTCGCCATCCCGTTTCGCGAGGAGTCGCTTTCGGTATTCGGTGTGCTCCCACCACGGCCGGGCCAGACCACCGTCGGCCTGATCGACGGCGGACATCACCGTGTCGAGCAGGCAGAGGTCCTCGCGCTGTCCGGCCGCCTCGCACATCTCCTCATAGAGCGCTACCGGGTCTCGCCCGATGAGCTGGCCCGTCCGGGTGATCCCGACGCGCTCGAATCGACGCGCGACGGCGGGTCCGACGTTGACCAACGTCTGCAGATCCGACCCTTCGACATTGCGGTGTCGTGTACTCATGGGTCCAGGAGAACAGGTTTCGGATCGCTTGTCTTGTCGGTTTCGGACACGGCGACACCGACGTATCGGGTCAGCCTCCGCGCCGTCCGACTCGACGATCAGATCGCGGTCCGGTGCCGGGGCTCGTACAGCATCAGCTCCAAGCCGCCGGGCAACACGATGGTCGTTGTGATGCCGAAGCCTTCGTCTTGGGGCTCGCCGCGAAACCCGACACCCTTGCTGCCCAGCTCTTCGAGAGTGGCGGTGATGTCGTCACACATGAGTGTCAACTGATGACGGACGCCGCCATCGAACGTTGGTCCCTCGGCTGGATGAATGCCGAGCTCGGCCGGAGGCAGAGCAAAGATCAGCCACCCATCACCATCATCCACGTGTCGCCAGCCGAAGACATCCCGGAACACGGCTCGTACCGCTTCGGGTTCCGACGTGTACAGCAATACATGCGCTCCGGTGATCGCCATGAGCGCATTCTGCTACAACGTCCGTTCGCCGTTACCGACCCATCCACGAGTGGGCCCGCCGGGCGATCAGAGGCCGAGCAGGGTGCGGCGCAGTTCGGGACTCTCGCGCAGTGCCGCTCCCGTTCCGGTGGCGACGATGCGTCCCTCTGCAAGCACATAACCCCGGTCGGAAACCGACAGCGCCCGCTCCACCTCCTGCTCGACGAGGAGCACGCTCACCCCGGCCGAGCTGATGGACTCGATCACGTCGAACACCTCGTCGACCACGACGGGCGCCAGGCCGAGCGACGGCTCGTCCATGAGCAGCACCCGCGGACGCGACATCAGCGCGCGGCCGACGGCGAGCATCTGCTGCTCGCCACCGCTGAGCCGGCCTGCCGGTTGGCCGGCCCGCTCCTGAAGTCGGGGGAACAGCGCGAGAACGCGGTCGAGCTCGTCGCGGTAATGGCGGCGGGCGCCCTTGCGATAGGCACCAAGGCAAAGGTTGTCGTAGACGGTCATGTGGGCGAACACGCGCCGCCCCTCGGGCACCACCGCAACTCCCTGCGCGCACACGGCGTGCGCCGGCAGCGTCGTCAGCTCGACGCCGTCCACCACGATCTCGCCCCGACGGGCGCGATGGATGCCGGCGATCGCATTGACGAGAGTGGTTTTGCCCGCGCCGTTGGACCCGACGATGCTCACGATCTCGCCGGCGGCGACGTCGAGCTCGACGCCCCACAGCGCCCGCGCGTCGCCGTAGAAGGCATCGAGTTCACGCACCTCAAGCACCGGGCTGCCTCCCGAGGTAGGCGGTGACCACAGCGGGTTCGCTCATCACCGTCAGTGGATCACCGTCGGCCAGGCAATGTCCCCGATCCAGCACGACCACACGCGTGGCGAGCTGGTTGACCACCCGCAGGAGGTGCTCGACGATCACGATCGTGATGCCGGCCTGATGGATCCGCCTGATCACCGCGACTGCGCTGTCGATCTCGGTCGGATTCAACCCCGCCAGGGCCTCGTCGAGCAGCAGCACGCGCGGGTTGGAGGCGATCGCCCGAGCCATCTCGAGCAGCTGGCGCTCGTGGAGGTTGATCTCGTGGGGGTAGACGTCGGCGAGGTGGGTGAGGTGGACGAAGTCGAGGTGCTCCTGGGCCCCGAGCCGCGCCGCGGCAAGCGGCCGCGGCTCGCGCCCGAACATGATCGCCATCGCGACGTTGTCCCTCACCGTCATCGACGGGAACGGCCGCGGGATCTGGTAGGTGCGGGCGACGCCGCTGCGGGCGACGCGGTGAGGCGCCAAACCGGCCGTGTCGTCACCGACGATTCGGATCCGACCCCGCGTGGGCCGCATCGTTCCAGAGAGGAGGTTGACGAGTGTCGTCTTGCCGGAGCCGTTCGGACCGACCAGCCCGACGAGCTCGCCCTCCGACATCGTCAGGGTGAGGTCGTCGAGAGCGTGCACCCCACCGAAGGAGCGACTCAACCCGATGCATTCGACGAGCGGCGCCGCCGCGGCGGGAGAGTCGGCGACCACGCCGCCCGGCTCGACGTGAACCGCGGGCTCGCTCGATGCGGTCGGTTGGAGCGATGCGTCGACGGAGACGGGCCACAGGGAGACCGGCTGCCGGGAGACCGGCCGTCGCGAGACGGGCCACAGGGCGACTGCCGCGGCGCCGACGGCACCGACGCCGACCGCGTCGAGCAGTTCGTCGGACACACCGATCGGCACCGACCCCACGGCGAGCAGCACGAAGGCACCGAGCGACACCGCTGGCCGTGCCCGGAGCCGCGCCTGCAGGCCTTCGGGCGCAGCAACCACGACGAAGGCGAGGACGGCGCCGAAGATGATCAGCCGCCACTTCTCGAGGCCGGCGACCACGAGGCGGTCCTGGACGAGCACGATGAACGTGGCGCCGATCACCGGCCCGAGCCAGTGCGTGCGCCCGCCCAGCACGCTCATGACGATCACGAACAGCGGAATCGTCAGCCCGAACACCGCCTGCACGTTCACGAATCCGATCTGCTGCGCGAACGCAGCGCCGGAGATCCCGCCGATGAGGCCGCTGGCGGCGATGGCGAACATCTTGTAGCGGAACGTCGGGACACCGAGCCCTTCTGCGACGTCCTCGGAGTCGCGGATCGCGATGAGCGCCCACCCGAACCTGCTGTGCTGGATCGCGTACGCGATGGCGACCGCCAGGGCAGCGATGGCCAGGTTGAACAGATAGAGGAAGTCCTGGAACGCACCGAGCACATCGGGGAACTCCGGCGCTGGGACGATGATGCCCTGACCGCCGTCGATCGTCGTGTTCAACCGCGCCACCGAGGCAAGGATCAACGGGACAGCGAGGGTGAGGAGGGCGAAGATCTCGCCTCGGAGCGATCGCAACCGGAACGCCAATGCGCCGACGACCAACGCCAGCACCACCGAAAGTGCACCGGCGAGCGGGATCGTGATGAAGTAGTCGACGTCGTGGCGGCCGGCGAGCACGGCTGCCGTGTACGCACCCACTCCCACGAACGCCCCCTGCCCGAAGCTGAAGTAGCCGGCGTACCCGGACAGGAGGTTCCAGCTCGTCGCCTGCGCGGTCCAGAAGAAGATCGTGTAGAGGATGACGACATAGAACCCGGTGAGCCCGAGGCTCTCCCGGACGAACGGGAACACAGCCAGCCCGGCGACGGTCAGGGCGATACCGGCGAGCCCGCGTCTCACCGCGCGCCGCCAGCCGGGAGCAGTCCGTGCGGCCGCACCAGGAGGGCGACGACGATCGCCGAGAACACAGCGAGCGGAGCCGCCGCCGGTGACCACACGATCGACGCCACGCTCGACAGCATCCCGACGAGCACTCCGGCGATCAGGGTGCCGGCAACGTTGCCGACGCCGCCGAGGATGACGACGGCGAAGACGATCCCGAACCACTCGTACGGGGTCGACGGCGTGATCGCGTTGCTCAACGACCACAGAAGCCCCGCGACCGCGGCGCTGGCGCCGGCGACGCCGGCGAGCAGCACACCGAGCCGGCGGTGGTCGATCCCGAAGGCAGCGGCGACCGTACGGTCCTCGGCGAAGGCGCGCAGCGCCCGGCCGACGAACGTCCGACGCAGGGTGAGTTGTATGACCGCGGCGAGCACGACCGCCACCGCGAAGGCGACCAGTGTGGGCGTCGGGAAGATGAACTCCCCGATTCTCACCGATTCGGTGGCGTACGGGTTGACGTCGGCGCTCATCCGGCGGAAGTCCTCGGTCCAGATGATGCTCGCCGCCTGGATGATGATGACCAGCAGACCGAAGCTGACGAGCAGCGAATTGAGCTCGCTGATGGCGAGACGGTCGTACGCCCACTGCAGCAGCGCACCCGCCACGAACAGCACCGGCGCCGTGACGACGATCGTGAGCAGCGGGTCGAGGTCCCACGACGTCGTCGTCTGGTAGGTCAGGTAGGCGCCGATCAGGATCAACCCGAAATGCGCCAGGTTGATGACCTTCAGCATCCCCCACGTCAGGGAGACGCCGAACGCCATCATCGCGTACAGGCCACCGACGAGGACGCCGGACAGCGCCGCCTGTGCCGTCGTCACGGATGCTGACTGTCGCCGCGGCTCAGCCTGCCGGGGGCTGGAGCGGCGCGGCGGCGCGGTCCTCCGGCCACACCATCACCCAGTTGCCGTCCTGGATCTGCTTGAGGCCCTGGTTGCTCGGCCAGAAGTTGTTGACCTCAGGATCGAAGTCGAGGTGCCCACTGAACGTCGAATCGACGCCGTTCTCGTGCAGCGCGTCGCAGATCGCCTGTTGATCGACGCTGCCCGCTGCCTCGACACCCTGGATGAGGATCTCCCAAGCGTTCCAGGAGGCCGCAGCCTGCGTCTCGAACACCGTGTACGGGACGCCGGCGTCAGTTGCCCGGGTCGAGAACTCCTCGACGATCTCCGCCGCTTCGGGCGGGTACTGATCGAACGTCGCATCGCTCGGCTCGAAGATCGAGACCGACAGGAGACCCTCGGAGAGATCACCGAGTCCCAGCGGCGGCCCGGGCGCGGGGAACAGACTGAACATCATCGGTGGCTGGTAGTCGAGCTGCTCCATCGCCTCGATCAGTCCGACCGGGTCCACTCCGAGGCCGTCGTTGACGAGCAGGTCTGGCGCCTCATCACGGATCTGGGTCGCGATCGGCGCCCAGTCGGTGGTGCCCGGCGGGTAGCTGATGTCGACCACCTCGAACCCACGTTCCTCGGCAACCGACAGCATCCCGGGATCGGAGTCGTCGTCGGGCAAGCCGCGCGTGATGAAGTCGGTCGACCCGTTCTGGTTGGTCGCCACGACGATCTTGGTCGGGGGCTCCGGCAGGCTCTCCACCGCGTCGAGCAGTTGGTTGGGGACGAACTCGTTGGGCAGCGGGCCAATCGACCAGCCGGGGAACTGGCACTCGTACGACAGCAACGGAGCGAGCACAGCGGTGTGCTGCGGAATCGTGTATCCGTGGCGCTCGGCCACCGCGACGGCCGACAGGATGTTTGGCGTCGCGTACGGGCCGATGATCAGGTCGACCTGATCCTGACTGATCAGCCGCTCGTAGAGGTTCGACACCTGCGCTTGGTCGGACTCGTCGTCGAGCACCGTCCATTCGACCGGGCGGCCGAGCAGTCCGCCGCTGTCGTTGAGCCGATCGACGAACAGCTCGCCGGCGATCTGGTGGATCACCCCGGTCGCCGCGAAGACACCGGTCAGCGAGAGCGTCGATCCGACCACGATCGGATCTCCCGACGGAGCCGGGCTGGTCGTCTCGGTGGCGCTGGTCGCCTCGGTGGCGCCGGTCGCCTCAGTGGTGGCAGGCGCCTCGGTGGTGGCCTCCGGCGCCTCGGTGGTGGGCGCTGGCCCAGAAGTAGCCGGTGCACCCGACGTGGTGTCTGGAGCCTCGGCTTCGTCGTCGTCGCCACCGCAGGCGGCAAGGCCGAAAACGAGAGTCGTAGCGGTAAATGCCGCGAATAGACGTTTGCTCACGCGTCCACCTGTGCTTGTTTGGCTCGTTCGAGCGGTGATTGTTGTCGGCCGATCAATTCCCCATCGTCGTGCCGGTCCCGCCGTCGACGAACGCTGCGCTGCGTCTGTCACCGGTCCATGCGCCAAACCCCCATGTCAGACGCATCCGCCGCCGGCGAGTGTATGCAGCGCACGCACACGGAGCAACGAGAACGGTCTCAAGTGGCGAACGACAGCGGCGAACGACACGTAGGGCTCGGCTCGACTGTCGTCGATCCCGCCGAGGTTCTCCGACCGGGCGGCACGATGACGATCGACGATTACGCGCCGGCGACGTCGTGGCCCCCGATGTTCGACGGTCAGGTCGAAAGTCGAGTTGACTGGCTCTCGCATCCGGCCCTGGAATCCACCGAGGTTCGAGTCGCTCCTGACCTTGCCGTCGTGGTGTGTCGCTACTTGCGGTCCGATGCCTGAGCCCGCGCACGGCCGGGTGAAGTCGAAGATGACGCTCAGGCGCGCGCGAGGATCCGCACAATGCCGTTCGATCCGTC
>DATMDV010000430.1:0-18696 GCA_035557475.1 Ilumatobacteraceae bacterium | reverse complement strand
CCGAGCTGCAGGGCGCGCATCGCGAAGATGTCGCCGATCGTGCCGGCGTCCGGCTCGCCGCGCGCCTCGATCACGAGCACCTCGTCCGGCTGGAGGCCCTCGATCGCCCGCCGTTGCGCGTTCTGACCGGCGAGCAGGGTTGACCGGAGATCCTCCCGCATCGGCACGTAGCGAAGGGTGTGGGCGACACCCACCATCCGCTGGCCCTCCTTGATGGGACGGAGACCGCTGAGGAACGTCGACCGGATGCCGCGGTTCTGCAGCTGCCCGGTCAACGTGGCCGTCGACACGGCATTGAGCTTGGCCTTGAGTTCCGTGCTGAGATTGTTCGGGGTGAGCTCGATCGGTTCGGATGCTGGCACGGCCACATCATCGCTCACACGCTGGCCGGCAGCGCGACCGACGTTCCGCGAGGGGAAACGACGGCAGCGGCGACGAACGTCGTCGTCACCTAACGTGCGGACCCGAAGCCGCGAGCCCGCAGCAGGTGATGGCCCACAGAAGGGAGTGGAGGGATGGGCAGCATTCTGGGCAACCGGGTCCTGCGAGTCGAGGACCCGCGCATGCTCACCGTCGGTGGCACGTACGTCGAGGACGTCCAACTCGCCGACGCGCTCGTCCTCACGTATGTCAGGTCGCCCGTCGCCCACGCGGTGATCGGCGCGATCGAGTCCGCCGACGCGCTCGCGCTGCCGGGCGTCGTCGCGATCTTCACCGGCGCCGATGTTGCAGCCGGGATCGGCCGCGCCCAGCACGTCAACCCGCTGTTCCACGACGCGATGCGTCGCCCGTTCGTGGCCGCCGAGCGCGTCCACTACGTCGGTCAGCCGGTCGTAGCGATCGTGTCGGAGACGCGCGCCGTCGGGATGGACGCCGTCGACCTCGTCGACGTCGACTACGAACTGCTTCCCGTGCTCGTCGATCCCGAGGACTCACGACGTGACGAGGTACTGCTCCACCCCGGTGCCGGCACGAACGTCGTCCACCGTGCCTCCACCCCGCCCGCCGACTTCAGCGACTGCGAGGTGGTCGTCGAGGCCCGGATCGTCAACCAGCGGCTGACGGCGGCACCCATCGAGCCCCGTTCCGGCGCCGCGTACTGGACCGACGACGGACGTCTCGTGCACTACGCCGCCTGCCAGGGCCCGCACCTCACCCGCGACTCGCTCGCCGCCGCGTACGGCCTCGAGAAGTCGCAGGTGCGCGTCATCACGCCCGACGTCGGCGGCGGTTTCGGCGCCAAGTCACGGACGTATCCGGAGGAGTTGGCGCTCGGTTTCTACGCCCGCGCCGTCGGTCGGCCGGTGCGCTGGACCGAGACCCGGTCGGAGAACATGATGGCGATGCCGCACGGGCGCAGTCAGGTGCAGCACGCCCGCATCGGCGGCACCCGCGACGGCCACGTCACCGCCTACCAGCTCGACGTCGTGCAGGATGCCGGCGCCTTCCCATTGACGGGAGCGATCCTGCACACGATGACGATGCGGATGGCGACCGGCTGCTACCACATCCCCAACGTCGGCTTCACCGGTGAGTCGGTGGTCACCAACACGTCGTCGATCACCGCCTATCGCGGTGCGGGACGACCGGAGGCGGCGGTCGCCATCGAGCGCATGATCGACCTGTTCGCGGCCGAGATCGGGATGGATCCCGCCGATGTCCGGCGGCGCAACCTGGTGCCCAAGTTCCTCGAGCCGTACACGACGGGCATTGGCACCGCGTACGACGTCGGCGACTACCCGGAAGCTCTCGAACGGGTGCTCGTCGCCGCCGGCTACGACGACCTGCGCGCCGAGCAGTCGCGTCGTCGAGCCGCCGGCGAGCGAGTCGAGCTGGGCGTCGGCATCTCGGTCTACGTCGAGGTCACCGCTGGTGGACCGCAGACCGAGTTCGGTGCGGTCGAAGTCGGCGCAGACGGTCACCTCACGGTGCGTTCGGGTTCGACGCCATTCGGCCAGGGCCACGAGACGACGTGGGCGATGATCGTCGCCGATCGCACCGGCGTGCCGATCGAGCACATCACGGTCCTCCATGGCGACACCGACGAGGTGCGCTCGGGTGGGCTCACGGTCGGGTCGCGCTCGGTGCAGATGGGTGGCTCGGCGATCGCCGTCGCGACCGACGAGCTGATCGAGCAGGCGCGCAAGCGGGCGGCCGGCCTGCTCGAGGCCGCCGTCGACGACGTGGTGCTCGACGTGTCGGCCGGTCGCTTCCACGTCGTGGGGACACCCGCGCTCGACATCGGCTGGGCCGATCTCGGGTCTGCCGACGGCGGGCCGCTGGCGGCCGACACCGACTTCGCGGCCGACGGCGGCACGTTCCCGTTCGGCGCTCACATCGCGGTGGTCGAGGTCGACACCGAGACCGGCGACGCCCGCTTGATCCGTCACATCGCCGTCGACGACGCCGGCACGTTGATCAACCCGCTCCTCGCCGAGGGCCAGGTGCACGGCGGCATCGCCCAGGGTGTGGCGCAGGCCCTGCTCGAGCACATCCACTACGAGCCGGATGGGCAGCCGAAGACCACCAACTTCGCCGACTACCTCATCGTGTCGGCGGCGGAGCTGCCCTCGTTCGAGGTCTCGCACATGGAGACCCCGACGTGGATGAACCCGCTCGGCGCCAAGGGAGTCGGCGAGTCCGGCACGATCGGTGCCATCCCGTCGGTGTACAACGCGGTGATCGACGCCGTGTCGGCGCGGGGCGTACGACATATGGAAACGCCGCTCACACCCGAGCGCATCTGGCGCGCCCTCGATGAAGCAGGATGAGCGCAGTGCAATACGATCAACGGTGTTCACGTCGGCGTTGACTGTCAGACCGGGGAGGTTCGCATGAGCGGCCCACACATCAACCATCTCGTGCTCAACGTGCGCGACATCGAGGCGTCGCACCGCTTCTACACCGAGATGCTCGGATTCGAGCAGTGCGGCGAGTTGACGCACACGATGACGATGCGCTTCTACCGCGGGAGCGAGGACACCCACCACGACCTCGCGCTGGTGCAGGTCGCGGATCCCGCCAGCCTTCCGCCCGTTCCCGACTGGTCGATGGAACCGGCTGAGGTCGGCGTGAACCACATCGCGATCGGCTACCCCGACCGCGAGTCGTGGCTGGAACGGATCCGCCACCTCAAGGAGAACGGCGTCGAGTTCAAGGTGCGGGGCAACCACGGCATGACGCACTCGGCGTACATCGCCGATCCCGACGGCTACGGCCTCGAGGTGCTCTACAACGTGCCGTCGGAGGCGTGGAAGGACGACGTCGACGCGGCACTCAACTACTTCGAGTACCTCCCCGTCGACGGTGACGACGTGTTCGAGGACCGCACCGACTACCAACGATTCGGTACCGGCGAGCCGGCGCCCGTCGGCATTCCCGACAAGCTCGTCGTCCGGATCGATTGAGCTCGCCGCGGTCGAGCGGTCGGCGCGGCAACCCCGCTCCACGCGTACGTCCGCTTGACATGTAACTATTTGGTTACCTATAGTCCCTGACGTGGAGGCGGTGTTCAGGGCCCTTGCCGATCCGACTCGGCGGAGTCTGCTCGACGAGCTCTTCCGTGAGGACGGGCAGACGTTGAGCGCGCTCGAAGGGCGGTTCTCGATGACGCGCATCGGCGTGATGAAGCACCTCCGTCAGCTCGAGGAGGCTGGCTTGGTCACCACCAAACGGCGCGGGCGGGAGAAGCTCCACTTCCTGAACCCGATCCCGATCCGCCTCGTCCACGACCGGTGGGTGAGCAAGTACACCGAGCCATGGGCCGCGGCGCTCGTGGGACTCAAGGACAGATTGGAGAATCCCATGGAGAAGGTCTTCGAGATCTACATCCACACCACCCCCGAGCAGCTCTGGGCAGCGATCACCGACCCGGAGATCAGGAGCAAGTACCAGTTCGGTGCCCGGGTGATCTCGGACTGGACCCCCGGCTCCCGCTTCGAGATGGTCCACCCCGGCGCCGACGGGCCGTTGACCGAAGGGGAGAACCTCGAGGTCGATCCACCGCGGCGTCTCGTGCAGAGCATGCGCGCGCTCTGGAGCGACGACGCGAAGCATGAGGGAACATCACGGGTCACGTGGGAGATCGAACCGATCGGCGACTCGTGCCGGCTGACGGTCACCCACGACCAACTTCGCGAGGGCGCCAGCGAGGAGCTCTACGGTGGCTGGCCGATGATCCTGTCGGGGCTCAAGACGTGGCTCGAGACGGGCGAGTTGCTCACCACGCCGGGCTCGCTGATGTACAGCTGACACCGGCACCGGACGGCGTGCGCCAGGGCTACGGGCGCCTCGCGAGCTTGAGGGCGACCCGTCCGAGCACGCCGCGCGGGTGCAGTGCACCGTCGTCATCGACGCGCAACGGTGCGCGGGCAGGGCGACGGAACATCCACCAACGCAGGCGGTCGAGACGCCGGGCGTGGCGCAGGACTGCCGGCTCGGCGAGGTCGAACAGCGCGCAGCGAGAAGCGGACGAGCCCGTCGCGTCGAGGATCGCGTTCACGGCACGGCGGGCCGCCTCGTTGGCCCCCTCCATCGTCGCCAGGTCGGTGGTCGTCCGCACGTAGTCGGCGGCCAGCATCAGGTTCTCGATCCGCGTGCTCGCCTCCGGCCGGTCGCTCCACGATCCGGCGGTGTTGATCAAGAGCGGTTCGAGGTTGGTCGCCTCCGTCGGGTTCGGGAACTCGATCGCCGGATCGAGGAACCAGGCGAGCACCCGCGACTCCTCGAGCACCGGCTGTGTCCCGTCGTTGAGATGATCGACGAGTTGGCCCCACACCTCGACGCGGATCTCGTCGCGGCTGCAACGCGACGCCACCTTGCCCGTGCGCCGTCCGGGCGTCTCCCAGTCGGACACGTCGACGGAGAGGATCCCGCGAACGTTGCCGTCGCCGTAGCGCCCGACGTCGACGTCGCGCCAGAACTGGGCCTGCGAGATCGACGTCAACGCCCACTCCGAGTCGATGTAGATCGTGTGGCCGTGGACCACCGGGACGTCCTTGTCGAGGTAGAACAGCACGCCGTTCATCCATCGCGTGACGAGGCGGTCGAGTGCTGCCAGGCGCGGATCCAACCGGCGCAGCGGCGGCCCGGCCAACGTCCGCATGATCTCGACCGGCAACGCGGCCACGTAGAAGTCGGCGGTCAAAATGCCGGTGGGCGTCGTGACGCCGGCGATGCGATCGTCCTCGACGACGAGTCCCTGCACCGGACAGTCGACGCGCAGGTCGACGCCGAGCGCACGCAGGTGATCGACCCATGGATCGATCCACGCCTCGTTGGTCGGGCCGTCGAGCACGCGATCGGCCCGGCCGCCGACGCGGGTGACGTCGAACAACAACTGGGCGAGGATCAGCCCGCCCGTGCGAGCGCTGATCTCTCTCGCCCTCGCGGCCACCAGCGTCCGCGTGAGCCCGTCGGCGAGGAACTTCTGGAACGCCACCGAGCGCCGCTCGGCGCCCACGAAGTCCCACCAGCTCTGCTGCTCCCACTGGCCGAAGCGGCGCTCGTCGCAGCTCGTGAGGAGCGTCAGCAGCCGCTCCATGAGCACCGCCTGCTCGCCCGCTGGGATCCCGAGCGCCGTCGTCCACTCGAGCAGGAACTTGCTGACCACGCCGAGATCGTCGAGCGACGCCGGGCGGTGGGCGGCGCTGATCATCTCGTTGCGTCCGCCGGCGCGGGCGATCATCACCCGGGTGGCCGCCGTCAACCGATCGAGGACCGTGCCGCCCGCGGTCGGGATCCGGCTCATCGTGTCAGGGATGTGGCGATAGAAGCCCGGGAAGAACCGGAAGCCGTGCTCCGCCGGAAGATCGGCGCGACCGTCGGTCCCCGAGCCTGGCACGGGCAGGCTGCGCGCCTTGCCCCCTGGGATCGGCCGGCTCTCGAGCACCACCACGTCGAACCCTCGCTCCGCCAGCTCATGGGCGGCGGTCAGCCCAGCCACGCCGCCGCCCAGCACCGCGACCTTCACCACGACCGGAAGCTACTCGCGCGCAGAATCCGTCGATCTCGCGACGCGCTGTCAGGTTCCGGGACCCGTCGTTCAGACCCGAACGCCCGGTTCCGACGGCGGCGGCGACAGCCGCTTCGCCGTCGGCATCCAGTGCGTCTCTAGCCGCCGCCGTAGGTGGAGACGTAGCCACCGTCGGGGTGCAGGATCGAACCGGTGAAGTAGCTCGACTCGTCGGAGCACAGGAAGACTGCGCACTGGGCGACGTCGAGCGGCGTGCCGTAGCGCCCGAGCGCGACCTGCTCGAGGCGCTTCTCGCGCCACTCCTGCTCGGCGACGGGATCGTCGCCGACGGCCGACCTCACCATGTTCGCGAACAGTTCCGTCTCGACGTACCCGGGTCCGATCGCGTTGACCCTGATCCCTGCCGGGCCGAGCTCGTGCGCGAGGCACCTCGTCAACATCCACACCGCGGCTTTCGACACTGAGTAGGCGCCCGCCGTCGGACGCTTGGCGGCGATCGACGCCAGCGTCACCATCGATCCCCCGTGCCCGGCCTCGACCATCAACTGCGCCGCTCGCTGACACGTGAGGAACACGCCGCGCACGTTCACGTCGTACACGACGTCGAAGTGCTCGATGTCGAGGTCGATCATGGTGCGGAACGAACCGGCCTGTCCCGGCGGGCCACCGAGCCCGGCCGACGCCACGACGGAGTCGATGCCACCCATCCATGCCGCGGCCGCGTCGACACCGTCGCGTACGACGCTCGCATCGCGCACGTCCATCGGTTGGTACATCGCCTGGCCGCCGGCGTCGCTGATCCGATCGACAACGCGTGCGGCGGCCTCGGCCGCGTCGACGAGGTCAGCGATGACGACCTTGGCGCCCTCGGCTGCGAAGAGCGCCGCCGTCGCCGCGCCGAGGCCGTTGGCGCCGCCGGTGATGAGCGCTCGCCGCCCGTCGAGTCGAGACGCCACCGCCCTCAGCTCCACAACCGTGTCGTTGCGATCTTCGCCCCTTCGACCAGCGCGTCGAACTTCGCCCAGACCACGTCGGGATGCACCTCGGGGGTGAACGTCGCCCTCGACGAGAACCCGCAGTCCGCACCGGCGATGACGCGCTCACGGCCGACGATGCCCGCGTAGAGCTCGATCGTGTCGGCGATCAGCAATGGGTGCTCGACGTAGTTCGTGGCGTGACAGAGCAGGCCCGGGATCAGAGACGCGTCGTCCGGCAGGTCGACGTCCTCCCACGCCCTCCACTCGTGCTGGTGGCGAGGATTGGCGACCTCGAACGAGTACGCGCCGGCATCGATCTTCATCATCCACGGGATCGCCGTCGCGAGCGGGATGTCGGTGAGGCGCGGGCCATGGTTGAGCCCGTAGCAGATGTGGTGGCGGATCGACTCGCGCGGAATGCCGCGCAGCGAGTTGTTCAGGACATCGACATGCTCCTGCGCGCCGAGTCGCTTGGTGTCGTCATCGGTGGTCGGATCGGAGAGGATCTCCATCAACCACGGATCGTCGATCTGCAACACGAACCCGGCGTCGACGATCGCGAGGTACTCGACACGCATCGCCTCTCCCACCGCGGCGAGGTACTCGCCATGCGATGCGTAGTGCTCGTTGCGCCCGAAGCCGCTGGGACCGGACGACGGCATGAACGCCTCGAGCGGCGGATCATCGGCGAGCGCGCTCTTCAGGTTGGCGATGTCGGTCTTCAGCTGTTCCTGGCCGACATAGGTCACCGGACCCGTGCACACGAGTTGCTTGAGCGGGGCGACGGCCCCGGTGTATTTCTTGAAGTACTCGTTGTAGAAGCCCGGAAAGTCCTCGATCTCCTTGCGCCACGATGCCGGAAGGAGGAATTCGCCGTCGTCCTCGACGAAGCCCCCGAGGCGGTCTTTGACGTACGTGAGGAAGCTGACCTTGCCCATCTCGCCGTCGGTGACGACATCGACGCCGCACTCGACCTGGCGATGCACCCGGTCGGCAACGGCGTCGTGCACCTGGCGCTCGAAAGCGGCGTGGTCGTACGGCTTCCCGGTCTCCTTGTCGCGCATCATCTCCAGCAACTCGGTTGGCCTCGCCAGACTCCCGACGTGGGTCGTGATGATCCGCTCCGTGCTGCGATGCATGTTCGTCTCCCCTCGACGACGTTGTCGGGGCCGGCGCCTCGGACGTGCCAGTGCCTCGTCGTTGCCAGTGCCTCGTTGTTGGAGGTTGCCACATGCGCTCGCTCGGCTGCCCATCGGCCGTTGCTCGGTGGCGAACGCCGACCTGACCCGCGGCGATGGGCCACGCGTAGCGTGCGATCGCTTGAGACACGCGCTCTTCGACTTCGGAGGACCCGTGATCCGCACGCCGTTCGAGCTCACCGAACGCGCCGAACGGTCGATGGGTCTGGCGGCCGGGTCGCTGCCACGCGGCCCGTTCGATCCCACCAACGATGCGGCATGGGGAGCGCAGCAGGAAGGCCGGATCACCGAACGTGACTATTGGAACGCCCGCTTCGATGCCGCCGGCCTCGACATGATCGCCTACTTCGAGCACTTCTACGAACCGTTCGGCGATCACCACGTGCGGCCGGAAGTGGCCGCCATCGTCGACGACGTGCAAGCCGGCGGACGGTGTGCCGGCATCTTGTCGAACGACCTCTCGGTGCTGATGACACCCGAATGGCGAGCGTCCATCACGTTGCTCCGGCGAGCAAGTCCGGTGATCGACCTCGGCGAGCACGGAGTGCTCAAACCGGCCCCGCGTGCGTACGAGTTGGGCATCGCCGCGGTCGGCGCCGTACCGTCCGACATCGTGTTCGTCGACGACCAGGCCGCGAACATCGCGGCCGCCGACGAGGCCGGACTCATCGGGGTCTGGTTCGACGTCACCGATGTCGCCGGCTCGGTCGACAGGATCCGCAGCGCAGTCTGGAACGGTGAGCCGTGACGAACACCGAACCAGCAGACGACGCCACCACCGTCGACCACTACCTCGAGGTGGCGGTCGCTGCCGCGAGAGCCGGCGGTGCCGTGCTGACCGAGGGGCTCCGACGACCCAAGCAGGTCGAGCTCAAGAGTGAGCGATCGTCGATCGTGACGTGGGCCGACGTCACGTCGCAGGCGTCGATCTTCCAGGTCATCGGCGAATCGTTCCCTGACCACGCGATCCTGGGCGAGGAGGGCATCGGCGGGGCGACCGACTCCGACCACACCTGGATCGTCGATCCTCTCGACGGCACGTCGAACTACGCCCACGGACTGCCGTTCGCGTGCGTCTCGGTCGCCCTCCGCGATCAGCGCGGCGTCGTCGTCGGCGCGATCTTCGAGCCGTTTCGAGGCGAGCTGTTCACCGCCGCCCGCGGCCGTGGGGCATGGCTGTGGGACGGCAACCACGGCGGCGAACTTCGCGGCGAGCGGCTCGAGGTGTCGTCGGCCGACTCGCTCGCCAGAGCGCTCGTGTGCACCGGTCTGCAGTCCGACGACCCCGATCAGATCGCGGCCTACGGACGGCGGATCGTCGCGCTGTACTCGTCGGCTCGCGGAACCCGCGCGCTCGGGTCTCCAGCGCTGTGCCTGGCGTACGTCGCCGCCGGTCGGGTCGACGCCTTCCTCGAACGCGACGCCACCTACGCGTGGGACGTCGCGGCGGGCGCGCTGTTGATCACCGAGGCCGGCGGCCGTTGCGAGGATCTCGACGGCGGTCCGCTCAACCTCGGCATCGGCGTCGCCAACGTGCTCGGCTCGAACGGCACCATCCACGACGAGCTCGCCCACCTCGTCGCCGCGACCGACCACCCGCCCGCGTCCTGACCGCCTACGACACCGACGCCGGGCCGGGCCGTGTTCGCTGAGCGAACGTTGCTCAAATCGACCGCGATCCACGGGTCAGGCTGGGGCCGGAATATCGCCCACGAACTAGGGTCAGAGCGAGAAAAGGGGGGCTCCAATGGCTGAGGTCGTGCCGGTCGATCAATTCCTCGAGTGGTATCCGGGGTGGAAGCCGGAACACATCGACAACCCGTGGCTGCGGTTGAAGTCGGGCCCATTCACGAAGGCCGACGAGGACAAGTTCTGGTTCGTCGACTTCCACTGGCCGCGTGGGTTCTCACCCTTGGGTTTCTCGTTCGTCACCGATGCCGCCTGGTCGACCCAGCTCGCTGCCCACCAGCTACCGTTGCCACCCGCCGGTGGCCTGGTGCAGCGGATGGGCGGACCGTTCCTCTACGAGGGCGAGGTCCCCGTCACCTCGGAGTGGGAGATCGGCTACCGAGCGGCTCGGATCGGCAAGAACATGCCGCGCTTCCTGCAGAACTTCGATGCCATCTGGGACGAACGGAAATGGGAGCTCGAGCTCGGGCTCGGCTACTTCGAGGGCTACGACTTGGCCGGCAAGTCGCTCGCCGAGCTCGGCCAGTTCATGCGCGACGCCCGCTCGTTCCAGAAGCGGGCATGGGAGATCCACTTCGAGATCATGTACCCGTTGCTGGCGATCTACCTCCAGCTGTACGGGGTGTGCGCCGAGAACGGCATCGATCCCGGATCGATCGCCAAGATGCTGCAGGGTCGCGACTCCAAGATCATGGAGACCGACCGGGCGATGTGGGATCTCGCCGACGAGGCCAAGCGGCTCGAGATCACCGCCCATTTCGACCACGAGCCCGAAGCGATCCGCGACGCGCTCACCGCCGCCGGCGGCAACGCCTCGACCTGGCTGACCAAGTTCGACGACTTCCTGGGGCTGTACGGCTGGCGCACGGAGGGCATCGCTGACATCAACATCCCGTCGTGGAACGAGAACCAGGCATCGCCGCTCGGTCAGATCCGCAACTTCATCGGGATGGACGATCGGCACGACTTCGACAAGTCGCTCGAAGCTTCGCACCACGAGCGCGACGAGGCCATTGACGACGCCCGCTCGAAGCTGTCGGGCGACGCGCTCGGCGCGTTCAATGAGCTGCTGGCGATCAACACCGTCGCCAACTTCGCGTGGTGGAACGAGGACCACAACTACTACGTCGACCTGCGAGCTTCGATCCCGATGCGCCGCGGCGCGCTGGCCGTCGCGGCTGCGGTCGGGGCCGACACGTACGACGACTCGCTGTTCCTGTTCTTCCCCGAACTGGAAGAGGTGTGCGCCGGTACGAAGCAGTGGAAGGACCTGCAGTCGATCGCCACCGCGCGGCACGAGTACTACGACCACTACCAGGAGCTGCGGCCGACCATCCCCAAGGTCGTCGGCACACTGCCCGACAAGATCGAAGACCCCGTCCTGATCGAGATCTTCGGCATGCACAAGCACTACTTCGATGGGCTGAAGGCCGATGCCCACACGACCGTGCTCAGCGGTTTCCCCGCGTCGCAGGGGGTTGTGAAGGGCAAGGCCAGGGTGATGCTCTCCGCGATGGAGCTGTTCGACCTCGAGGAGGGCGAGATCCTCGTCACCGAGGCCACGTCGCCGAACTGGACCCCGGCGTTCGCGATCATCGCCGCCTGCGTGTGCGACGGCGGCGGTTCACTCACCCATGCCGCGACCGTCAGCCGCGAGTACGGCATCCCGTGCGTGGTGGGCACGTCGGTGGCGACGCTGCGCATCGCGACAGGTGACGTGATCGAGGTCGACGGCACGAAGGGCACCGTCACCATCCTCGAGCGCGCCGCGGGCTGACCGTAGTGACCGTCGCCGGGAAGCGGATCGTCGTCACCGGCGGCGCCCGCGGCATCGGCGCCGAGCTCGCGGCCGAGCTCAGAACGCGCGGCGCGGACGTGATCACGGCCGACATCAGCGAGGGTGCCGACGTGCAGTGCGACGTCAGCGATGCGGCGGCCGTCGACTCCACGTTCTCGGAGCTCGGCTCGCTCGACGGTCTGGTCAACAACGCGGCGTTGCTCGTCAGTCGCAAGACCCACGACCAGATCCCGCTCGACGAGTGGGACCGGATGTTTGCCGTCAACGTCAAGGGCGCGTTCCTGTGCGCGCGGGCGGCTGTGCGAGGGATGAACGACGGCGGGAGCATCGTCAACGTCGCGTCCGAGACGGCGTTCACCGGATCACACGGATTCGCCCACTACGTGGCATCGAAGGGTGCTGTTGTATCGCTGACGCGCGCCCTCGCCAACGAGCTCGGCGGACGCGGCATCCGGGTCAACTGCATCGCGCCCGGGTTCACGCAGACGCCCGGCTCAGACGTGCTCGGCACGTACGACCCGGCGCGCACCCCGCTCGGCCGCGTCATGGCGCCGTGCGACCTGCTCGGCACGTTCTGCTACCTGCTGTCGGACGACTCTTCGTTCGTGTCGGGTCAGACGATCCTCGTCAACGGCGGACGAGTGCCGCACTGAACGAAGCGAGCACTGGAGCATCGATGGACGAATACGCAGATCTCGACGCCACCGCCCTCGGCGAGCTCGTGCGGCGCGGCGACGTGAAGCCGATCGAGCTCGTCGACGAAGCCATCGCCCGCACGGAACGGCTGAATCCCGCACTCAACGCAGTGATCCATCGACAGTTCGAGCGAGCGCGGCGCGACGCGGCCGACTCACCACTCGACGGAGCGTTCCCCGGCGTGCCGTTCCTGCTCAAGGATTACAAGGCCCGTGAGGCCGGTGAGCCGTACCACATGGGCGTGCGCACGTTGCGCGACCTCGACTTCCGCCCGCGCACCGACAGCGCGCTGGCGCTGCGGTTCCGTTCGACTGGGCTGATACCGATCGGCCGCACGAACACGCCCGAGATTGCCGCGATGGGTACGACCGAGCCGGTGCTGTACGGACCAACCCACAACCCGTGGGACCTCGAACGGTCGCCGGGTGGCTCGTCGGGCGGATCGGCGGCCGCGGTCGCAGCGCGCATCGTGCCCGCCGCCCACGCCAACGACATCTCGGGCTCGATCCGGATCCCGGCCGCGCTGTGCGGCCTGGTCGGGCTCAAGCCGACCCGCGGCCGAGCGCTCACGAGCGACGTCATCGATCCCCCGGTCGGGATGAACAGCGAGGGTGTCGTTTCGCGCACGGTGCGGGACACCGCGGCGCTCGTCGATGCGATCACGGCGACGTCGCCGTGGTGGCCGGCGCCGCCGCTCCCTGGACCGCTCGTCGAAGAGTTGACGCGTGAACCGGAGCCACTGCGGATCGGGCTCTGGACGACGGCGTTCAACGGCGCCGTCGTCGATCCGGGATGCGCGGCCGCCGCCGAGACGTGCGCGGCCACGCTCGAGTCGATGGGGCATCACGTCGAGGTGGGGGCACCAGCCGAGCTCTCGAGCGACGAGTTGTGGGAAGCGGCGCGGCTGGCGATGGGCGCCAGCGCCGCGGCAGAGGCCGCGGCGTGGACCGACCGGATCGGTCACCCACTCGGTGAGGACGACCTCGAACCACGCTCGTGGTCGATGGTGTGCGACGGCGCCCGGATGTCGGCACCCGAGCTGCTGGCGGTGATCCACACGATGCAGCGGATGAGCGCCGGCGCGCTGAGGTGGTGGGACGAGTACGACGTCCTCGTCACACCGACGACGGCCGGACCGGGGTCGCCGCTCGGCGAGTACCTGCGGTCGTACGTGTCGGGCCTCGGCAGCGCGTTCACCCGCCCGCTCAACGTCACCGGTCAACCAGCCATCTCGTTGCCCCTCGGGTGGCCGGACGACGGTCTGCCCCGCGGGGTGCAACTCGTCGGCGGATACGGCCGGGAGGACATCCTGATCCGACTGAGCGCCCGCCTCGAGGAAGCGATGCCGTGGGCACAACACACCCCGGAGGTCGCCCGATGAATCGATCCGCAAACGAACGATGGACGTCGCCGGCGGGCATCGGCCTCGCCTACCGCGAGAGCGGGCTGGCCGATGCCCCGCCCCTACTGTTCCTGCACGGGCTGTCGGGAAGCTCCGCGACCTACGATGAGATCCGCACGTCGGTCGACACCACACATCGCGTGTTCACCCTCGACTTCCGCGGGCACGGCGGATCCGATCGCGCGCCGGGCACCTATCAGGTCCCGAACTACGGCGCCGACGTCGCGACGTTCATCGAGTGGATCGGTCAGCCGGTGGCGCTCGCCGGGCACTCACTCGGTGGTGCCGTCGCGACGTATCTCGCCGGCGCACGGCCAGAGCTGGTCGCCGGCGCGTTGCTCGAGGACCCACCGCTGTACCACGGCGACCGCGAGTTCTTCGCGACGACGATCTTCCCGGGCGTGTTCGAGTCGATGCGCGACACGATGCGCCAGATGCACGACGACGGTGCCGGCCGCGACGAGGTTCGTGCCGCCCTCCTCGACACGCCGACGCCGACCGGTGGTGACCTCGCCGACGAAGCCACACCCGCCACCATCGAGAGTCGCGTCGACGCCTTCCTCGCCTGCGATCCGTCGGTGTTCGACCCGGCCATCACGGGCGATGCCATCGGCGGCTGGGATCCGGACACGCCGATCCCGGGATCGGTGCCACTCACCCTGCTGCGCGCCGACGCCGCACTGGAGCCGGCGTTCCTTCCCACCGACGAGGCACGGTTCCTGCGCGCCGCGCCGCACACCCGCATCATCGAGATCGACGGGGCTCCGCACGGCATCCACGCGTTCGCGGCCGCGACCGACCGGTACATCACCGAGCTCCGGGCACTGCTCGAGCGCGCCGCCTTTCGATGAGAGCCGGTCGCCCTGTGGCGAACGGCCGGCGGTGAGTACCGTACGGAGCATGATCGTCGCCGTCGACCCGCGCGTCAGCCGACGCCCAGCGTTCACGAGTGCCCGGATCGCGTCGTTCAGAGGTGAACACCCGGTTCGGGAGGCGGCGCCGGCAGGCGCTTCGCCGACCGGTCACGACAGAGGTGAACACCCGGTTCGGGAGGCGGCGCCGGCAGGCGCTTCACCGACCGGTCACGACAGCGGCGAACACCCGGTTCGGGAGGCGGCGCCGGCAGGCGCTTCGCCGACCGGTCACGACAACGTCGATCCCACCACTATCGAGGTCCGATGACCGCGACGGCGCGCCCGGGTGCGGTCGCCACCGGCGAACGGCCGACGTTGCAGTCGGTCACGATCGCGCTCGACATCATCGACGCCCTTGCCGACAGCCGCGAGCTCGGCCTGAGCGAGTTGGCGCGGCGGGTCGGCATCGCCAAGAGCACCGCCCACCGCACCTGCTCGGTGCTGGTCGGGCGGGGGCTGTTGCGGCGCACTCCGGCCGGCACGTACCAACTCGGGCTGCGCTTCGTCGAGTACGGCCAGCTCGCAGTGGTCCGCTCGGCGGTGGGAGACCGCGCCCTGCCGATGCTCGTCGAGCTGCGCAACGCGCTCGGCGAGACGGTCCAGATCGGCGTCCCCGACGGTGGTGACGTGGTCTATGTCGAGCGCGTCGAGGGTGTCCACGCCCTGCGCTACATCGACGGCAATCCACGGCGGGCCCCGGTGCACCGTTCGAGCGCCGGCAAGGTGCTCGCCGCCTACATCCCCGAGGTGCTCGAAGCGAGGCTGCGCGCCGGCCTCCCGCCGAGCACGGGCTACACGATCGTCGTGCCCGACGTCTTCCGCCAGGAGCTCGCCACGATCTGCAAACGCGGATACGCCCGCAGCATCGACGAGACCGAGCTCGGGATGTCCTCGCTCGCGGTCCCGATCCGCGCCCACGTCGAGGGTCCGGTGGTCGCCGCGATCTCGATGGTCGGGCCGACCGCCCGCATCGCCGGCTCGGCCGAGTCACGGCATGTTGCGACGTTGACGGCAGGCGCCCGCCAGCTCACGGCGAGCCTCGCGTCGGGCGAGTACCGCCTGTCGTCGCGCCGCCGCCGCTGATCCGACACCCTGACCCGCGAACACTCCGATCTGTCTGCTTCAGATGAGCCCACGGGCAGTCTGAAGCAGACAGTTTCCGACCACCCCGGGCGTCACCACGGATGGACGGAGCCGTCCCATTGGAGGAACGCACCGCTCTGCTCCATCGTCAACGCGTCGACCAGGTCGACGATGTGAACGGCGGCGTCACCAGGATCGAGGTCGGCGGCCGGGCCGGACATCGCGGTGCGGAGGTACCCGGGATGGATGGCGACCGCGATCACACCCTCGTCGCGCAGTCGCGACGCCAGCTTGACCGTGATCATGTTGAGCGCCGCCTTCGACGCCCCGTAGCCCACATCGCGGCCCATGGTCGAACTGACCACCATCGAGCCGATTTGCGACGAGATGTTGACGATGCGGGGCCGGCCCGACCGACGCAGCGCCGGCAACAGTCCGCGGGCCAGAAGCATCGGGCCGAGGGCGTTGATCCGCATCTCACCCATGAAGTGCTCGGGCGAGAGTTGGAGGACGTCACGTCCGTCGTCGGCAGCCCCCAGGCCAACGGCCGTGAGGCCGGCGTTGTTGACCAGTACGTCAACCGTTTCGTCGCCGATGGCCGCGACGAAGTCGGCGATCGAGCGCTCGTCACCGGTGTCGACGGCATGGATGTGCTCGGTGACGGTCCGCAGCTCGTCGGCTCTGTCCGGCGTCCGGCAACCACCGATGACCGTGTTTCCGCGAGCCGCGAAGGCCTTCGCCAACTCGAGACCGAGGCCACGGTTGGCCCCGGTGATCACGACCGTCGCCATCAGCCGACCGGGCGCCCGCGGTAGTAGGCGTGCCACTCGATGACGAGGTCGCCGTTCATCGTCCAGAACTCTCCTCCGGCACCGCGCATCTGCTTGCCGTCGGAGGTGGTGTACGACGAGACCCACTCGACGCCGACCGTGTCGCCCTGCACCGCGCGAAGCGTCTTCGACAACCGCTCGTCGCGTCGATCGGTCGGGCGGCCGATCCCGAGCGTCTCGACGTGGAAGCGCCGCGCGTCCGCATGACCCATCGCCACCCGTTCACCGTTCCAGTAGATGACGATCTCGGGGTGGAACAGCTGCATGATCGCGTCGAGGTCCTGCGCCTGGTAGGCGTGCTCGGCGGCGCGCACGAGCCGCCACGCACGGGTCTCGGGATCGATTCGCAACAGCTGGCGGGTGAGGTCGAACGCCGGTCGCTTGTCGGCCGGGTCGACGAGCACCCCGATCATGCCGACGTCGCGGGCACCCTCGACGCAGACGGGTGTGTTGTCGAGGAACACGACCTCCGATGGGTCGACGCCCAGGATGCGCGCCGTGCGCACGTACGACTCGGCGAGCGGCTTCGGCTGTTCGAACTCGCGGGCATCGACGAACGCGTCGAGCGTCTGGAACTCGGGGCGGGAGTCGAAGAACTCCTTGCCCGCGATGCCGACCCCGTCGTTGGTGAGCACCGCCACCTTGAAGCCGGCCTGGCGGGCGTCGTCCATCAGCGCGACCGCCTCCGGGTCGGAGAAGCGCTCGGGCACCGTCGTGGCGACGTCGCGGTGCATCAGCTTCCAGTCGTCGTAGCCCTGCGCGGCCGCGACCTCCTGCCAGTAGCCGTGGATGTCGATCTCACCCCGCACGTGGCGGCGCCAGATCGGATCACCGTCGGGGTCGAGCGGGCCGCGGCCGAGACCTGACCGACCCGTCAGCCGCTCGAAGTCGTCGAACGAGTTCCAGAGTGGATCCGTGACGACATCGCCGATGTCGAGAACGAGCGCCTTGTACATCGGGCTCAGGAGTCGATCAGCTCGACGAACCGCCAAGACGCGTTTGGCGCGAGGCCGGCGAGCTCGCGCCCACACGCCTGCACGACCGGCGGCGACGACGTGACGTGCTGCGTGCCGGCGTGGACGTCGCGCAGCAGCCGCTGCAGCGTTCCTCTCCGCAACGACGTGGTGCCGGCCGAGAGGTAGACGAAGTTGGCGATGTCGTGCAGCGATGCCGTCAGGTGGGTGAGCGCCAACCGGATCAGCGTGTGCTGGCGGACGCTGAGTTGCTCGCCCTTGGAGACCGAGTCCTCGACGTCGCGCCACGCCTCGAACACGAATGCTTGCGCGGCACGGAACGTCGCCTCCGCCTTGGCGTACCCATCGTGGAACGCGTCGCTGTCGACCAGCGCCCCTGCCCGGCCCGTCTTCTCGCGAGCCATCGCCGCCAGCTCGTCGAGCATCCGCCGGCCGACGCCCAAGGCCCAGCCCGAGTGGCAGATCGTCGCGAAGCCGATGATCCCGATGTGGTACAGGCCACCGCCACGCTTGGGTGTCTCCGTGACGGCGAAGTGCGAGAAACCCTCCGGCACGAACACATCGCGCATCGTGTAGTCGATGCTGCCGGTGCCGCGCAGTCCGATCACATCCCAGTTGTCGATCAACGTCGCCTTCTCGACGGGGACGACGAAGATGCGCGGCTCCCCCGTCTCCTCGATGATGGCGAGCGTGTGGATGTGGCTCCCGTGCTTGATGCCGGAGGCGAAGCTCCAGTCGCCCGTGACGAGGTAGCCGCCTTCGGTCGTCTTTGCGACTCCCGGACGGGTGCCCTGGCCGGCGATCACGGGGACACGCTCGGTGCCGACGAAGATCTCCTCGACCGCGTCGTCGGCAAGGTACGCGGCGCCGGTCCCGATCGACAAGCAGGCGGCCATCAGCACCCATCCGGCGGACGCATCGCCGTACGACACATTGGCGAGCACCTCGAGCGAGGCGACCGGGTTGAGCTCCGACCCGCCGAGCACCTCGGGCACCCACATCGCGAACAGGCGATCGTCGTGGAGGGCGTCGACGACCCGCGGCGCCAGCTCACCTTTGTCGTCGGCGAACTCGGCGTACTCGTCGACGAGCGGCACCAACGCCCGCGCCCGTTCGGCCAGGACGGATCCGGCGGTCAGCTCTGCACCGAGTTCCACGTT
>DATMDV010000429.1:0-11537 GCA_035557475.1 Ilumatobacteraceae bacterium | reverse complement strand
CGCCGGATCAACGTCGCGATGGCGTCACTGCCGGTCGGACTGGTGATCCCGTACGGTTGGTACCGCTCGAGCCACCTCGCCCACCACCGCGACGAGCACCTGACCCACCCCACCCTCGACCCCGAGAGCTTCTACGTCTCGGCCGCCGCGTGGGAGTCGTACGGTCGAGCGCATCGCGCCGCGGTCGCGGTGTTGAACACGTTCCCCGGGCGGCTGCTGCTCGGCCCGCCCGTCCTCACGGTCCGCACGATCGTCGCCGCCGGGTCGGCACTGCGGGCCCGGCCGCTCGCCACCGCGACCCGCATCGGTCGCCATCTCGCCGGTATCGCCGCGATCCTCGCAGTGGTCGTCGCCAGCGGGCTCGACGTGTGGGTGTACGTCCTCGGCGCCACGTGGTTCGGCTGGTCGATCTCGCTGGTGCGGTCGTTCGCGGAGCATCGATTCGTCGACGGCGGTACACAGTCGGCCGTCGTGCGCGCCGGTCCGGTGATGTCGTTGCTGTTCCTCAACAACAACCTCCACCTGTCCCATCACGCTCGACCCGGAGTGCCCTGGTATCAGCTGCCCGCCCTGCACGAGCGGCTGGCGGCCGACGATGTTGCGGCGACCGGCGCCGGGCTGTACACGAGCTACCTCGACGTCGCTCGCCGGTTCGCGCTGCGACCGTTCGTCGCTCAGCCCGTTCACCCGGGATGGACGGCTCGCGTCGATTGAATTCGGCAACGCGATCGCTGAACAGGTCGGCAAGACTGCGCTGATGGAACATCTCACGACCGACGACCTCGAGGCCGCGATCGATCACATCCGTGCGTCGCCGACGGACATCGGCACCGTCGATCTGATCGTGCGTCGGCCGGCGGTCGAGGAGCGCGAGATCCTCGAGGAGGCCGAGCTCGACCCGGCGTACGGCGTTGTCGGCGACACGTGGAACATCCGCGGGAGCAAGCGCACCGAGGACGGATCGTCGCATCCCGACATGCAGCTCAACGTGATGAACTCGCGCGTCGTCGCCCTCATCGCCCAGGACCCCGACCGCTGGGCACTCGCCGGTGACCAGTTGTACGTCGACCTCGACCTCTCGCACGACAACCTCCCGCCCGGCACCCAGCTGGTGCTCGGCACCGCGACGATCGAGGTCACCGACCAACCGCACACCGGGTGCGCCAAGTTCACGCGGCGGTTCGGGCTCGATGCGTTCCACTGGGTCAACACCGAAGCGGGTAGCAGGCTCCGCCTGCGGGGGCTCAACGCCAAGGTCGTGGTGCCGGGCATCGTCCGCCGCGGCGACACGGTCACGAAGCGCCCCGGCTCCGAACCCGACGTCGCCGCCGAGTCGACTTCCGTCGCCGCGCGCTAGACGTCGAGCCCGGCCCGCGCCGATGCCGCACGTTCGGCGCGTGTCGCCGGGTCCTGGCCGTAGAAGCCGGCCATCTCGTCGTACAGCGCCGGCTCGAACGTGCGCAGCTCCAGCGGGCGGCAGAAGAACACCTCCGTCGCAACCGCGAAGAACTCACCCGGATTCACACCGGCATAGTCCCTGAGCACCGGCGACCCGTTGCCCGCCCGGACTGCGCTGTACGCCGCGGTGCACACCGCGATCCAGCGGGCCAGTGCCTCGGGATCGTCGAGCGGCGGCGTCCCGTCGACCGTGCCGTCGAGCATGTCGAGCTGATGCGCGAACTCGTGGAACACGACATTGTGACCACGTTCGGGAAAGCGGGCACCGCTCGCCACCGACGGCCACGACAACAGCACCGGGCCGCGATAGTTGGCCTGACCGAGCAGCGTCTGTGGTCCCGACACCCGCACCCCGGGGACGTCGTGGGCGCGGTCGCCGCGCAGCACGACGGGGCGCTGGTGGACGATGACCGACGTGATGCCCGTGAAATCGTCGCGGTCGAGGCCGAGCAGCAAGAAGCACGCCTGGGCGGCGATGAGCAGGCGCATCTCGTCGTCGAGCGACCCACCGCGGGCGGCCTCCCAGCGGGTTTGGCGCATGAACCGCACGACGAGGTCGTGCAGACGCGTTCGCTCGGCAGCGTCGAGCTCGCGCCATTGCGAGAACCGAGCGTTGAGGATGGCCTGCCAGTCCTGCGGCATCGTCCATTCGGCGACGCGCGTGCGCCGTCGTCGGCGCCACTCGCCCAGTCCCATCCCACGAGCCTGCCGTGGCACGCCGCGCTCCACAACCACACCCCGTGTGCCATGTGCCAACCCCGTCACGTGCCAACCCCGTCGTGCGGGCGTCGGCGCGACCCGAACCCGTCGGTCAGGTGATGTCCACATCTGGCACGCCTGGGTCGAGCGCCACTCGCGTCGTGTTGAGGAACATCGCGACGAGGTGGTAGTTGCCCACGGTGGCGACGACATCGAGCAACTGCTCCACGGAGTACACGTCGGAGAGCGCGTCCCAGGTCGCATCCGACATCGACGAGGTCGAGTGCAACTCGTCGGCCGCGACCAGCAACGCTCGGTCACGCGCGTCCCACGCTACGGCCGCAGGTCCGTCCTTCACGCGTTCGATCTCGGTCTCCGACACGCCGCACTCACGTGCGATCAGCACGTGCTGGCCCCACTCGTACCGGCTCTTGCAGTTCCAACCGGTCCGCAGGATCAGCAGCTCGCGCTCCCGCGGCGGCAGGGTCGTCTTCGACAGCACGTGGTTGGCGAACACCACCCAGCGGCGCAGCAGATCGGGATGGTGGGCGAGCGTGCCGAAGATGTTGAGCACCTCGCCATCCGCCCGGCGCAACCCGCGGGCGAACAGCTCGGCGAGACGAGGATCGTCGGTGTCGCGACGGACAGGGAGCCGCGGTGGTGGTGTGCTCATACACCATCCTCGCACGAGCACGGTCCGCCTGATCCGGGGTCGCAGGCGCGATGATCGACGCCGTGATCGGGCCCGGCATCATCATTCCCATCGTCGCCGTGGCGATCCTCGCGCCGGCCGCGCTCGTCGTGTTCAGGCGCTACCTCAACAGCATCAAACCCGACACTGATTCCGGCGCGCCGTCAGGAGCACGTCTCACCGCCGCCGCGCTCCACCGCCTCCCCGCTCCCCCGTGGCGGGTCGTGTACGAAGTCGCCAACGACTCACTCGGGGGGATCGACCATGTGCTCATCGGGCCGGCCGGGATCCTGGCGATCACAACATCGCTGTCGCGGATGCCACCGCCGTCGACCGAGCGGCCAACGCCGGAGACCGTCGCCAGGGGGGCGATCGCTCGCGGCGACCTCGACGACCTCCTGCGGCGCTGCGCCTTGGAGTCGACCGGCCACGTGACCGTGCATTGGGGCCGTGCCGACGACGCCGACGCGGTCGTCGTCGAGATCGCCCACGGCAGCATTGCCGTTTCGGGTCACCGCATCGACGACTGGTTCGAGAGTCTGCCCACCACCGGTCTGTCGCCGGCGCAGGTCGACCTCGCCTGGCAGACCGTCGTCACGGGCATCGGTCGCCCGGACCCGCTCTGATTAGCGGAACAGGTCTCTCGATGGGTCACGGATGACGGGTTGGATCGAGGCCATCTCGTCGGGCTCCCACCGCACGCCGCGGATGACCGCCGCTGGCACACGGGTCGTGTTGCCCTTCACGAGCTCGGCGGCACCGGCCAGCTCGTCGGCGATGCACAGCTCCTGGACCCTGAACTCATGGCCGTGCGGGTCGACCTGGCCGATGTAGCTCGTCAGCGGAACCAGCCCGGCGACACCGATCGCGACGTCGGTTTGCCCCTCGCGCCACGCCCGGCCGAACGTGTCGCTGATGATGACGGCCACGTCGACGCCGAGCTCGGCGAATCGGGCCCGCATTCCCTGCGCCGAACCATCGGGATCGAGGGGCAGCATGACCACCCGCCCTGGTGCCCCGCTCGACGACTGGTCGACTCCAGAGTTGGCGCACACGAACCCGTGGTGCGTCTCGGTGATGAGCACCGGACCGCTCTGTCGAACAACCCGTTTCGCTTCACGCAACACGATCTCGACGATCCGCGGATCCTTGTTCCAGACTGCCGCCCACTGTGCGGCGAAGTCCGACGGCGTGACGCTGTTGAGCTCGACGGTGCGACCCTCGGCCTTCGAGACGATCTTCGACGTCACCACGACGATGTCACCGTCAGCGACCTCGGCGTGCTCCATGATCGCGCTGGCGAGATCCGTCCCGGGTTCGATCTCGGGGAGGCCGAGGACTCCGGAGATGGTGACCGGCATCCGCTGCACGGTAGCGCCCCGTCGGTCTCGACCCTCCGCCGACGCGTTCGCGCGCCGGCGAGTGGCGAAGGGCATCATGGGCGCCATGACAAACCCGGACTCGAACGATGTCTCGGCGATCTTCGACCCCTCGGCCTGGCGCGCCGTGCCGGGCTTCGAGTTCACCGACATCACCTACCACCGTGCCGTCGACACGGGTGCGGTGCGGGTGGCGTTCAACCGACCCGCGACCCGCAACGCGTTCCGCCCGCACACCGTCGACGAGTTGTTCCGCGCGCTCGACCACGCACGTATGACCGTCGACGTCGGCTGCGTGCTGCTCACCGGAAACGGCCCGTCGCCGAAGGACGGCGGGTGGGCGTTCTGTTCGGGTGGCGACCAGCGCATCCGCGGCCGCGATGGCTACCGGTACGCCGCCGGCGACACGGCCGACACCATCGACCCCGGTCAGGCCGGTCGACTCCACATCCTCGAGGTCCAGCGCCTGATCCGGTTCATGCCGAAGGTCGTGATCTGTGTCGTTCCGGGATGGGCGGCTGGTGGCGGCCACAGCCTGCACGTCGTGTGCGACCTCACCCTCGCCAGCCGCGAGCACGGCCGGTTCAAGCAGACCGACTCCGATGTGGCGAGCTTCGACGGTGGGTTCGGTTCGGCCTATCTCGCCCGTCAGGTCGGTCAGAAGTTCGCCCGTGAGATCTTCTTCCTCGCCCGCGAGTACACGGCCGACGACGCCCACCGGATGGGGATGGTGAACGCCGTGGTGCCCCACGCCGACCTGGAGTCGACGGCGTTGGAATGGGCGCGTGAGATCAACGCCAAGAGCCCGACCGCACAGCGGATGCTGAAGTACGCGTTCAACCAGATCGACGACGGGCTCGTCGGCCAGCAACTGTTCGCCGGCGAGGCGACGCGCCTCGCCTACATGACCGACGAGGCGGCGGAAGGACGCGACGCGTTCTTGGAGAAGCGCCCGCCGAACTGGTCGGCGTTCCCGTATTACTACTGAACGTCGGCGGTCGTCGATGATGCCCGGCGACGTCGGGTCGGGCGTCCCGTGGTGGGCTCCCAACGGAACGTCGTGAGGGCGACGACGAGGCCTGCGATCCCCCACGCCGCGACCCGGGCGAGGGCGCCCCAATCGAACGCCGGTGCCTCCACGAGCGGGTTGAACGCATCCTGGAAGCTCGACGCGAACGGCTTGAGCGGGAAGATGTCGCCGATCGTGGCAAGCCAGGCGGGTGGATCCTCGATGGGGATGAAGATGTTCGAGATGAATGCCAACGGCAGGATCGTGGCGTTGGCGACGGCCGACGCCGAGCTCGCCGTCGGGATCAGCCCGGCAACCGCCATTCCGAGCGCGGCGAACGCTGCCACGCCAACGACGAATGTGACGGCGGCCGCCGGCACCTTGGCGGCTTCGACCTCGAGGTCGTAGGCAACGACGCCGAGGCCGAGCATGATCAGCACTCCGGCGACGGCGATCACGACGGCGGATCCGATCATGCCCGCGAGGTACACCCACGTCGGCAATGGGGTGCCCCGCCACCGTTTCAGCACGCCATCCTCACGTCGGATCGGCACCATGTTCGCCAAGTTCGTGTAGGTCGCCGACACCGCGGTGAAGGCGGCGAGGCCTCCGGTGTAGAACTGGCGGGTCGGCCACGTCTTGCCATCGACGGTGACCTCGCCATCGCCGAACAAGGCGTTGAAGAGCACCAGCATGATGAGCGGCAAGACGAGCGTGAAGAACAACGCGATCGGCACCCGCCTGAACATCAGGACCTGATACCGGATCTGGCGCACGACCAACCCGGCGCTGCTCGGCCACTCGTTCATGGTCCGGAACCATCGATCACAGAACCATCGATCGATGCATCGTCGGCGACGAGGCCCAAGAACACGTCCTCCAACGTCGGTCGTGTCACCGACAGCCCGGACAGCTCGATTCCTCGGGCGACCGCCCAACCGGTGAGCGCCGCAACCGCCGCCGTCGGCGTCTTGGTCGAGTACTCGATGCGAGCGCCCACGACCGAGGAGTCCGCCGGCAGCACGTCGCCGAGCTCACCGACGGAGGTGCCGTCCGGGAGCTCGAACGACACTCGGGTCTCGGTGTCGGCACGGATGAGCTCGGACGGAGCACCCTCGGCGATCAACCGGCCGGCCTTCAGCACACCCACCCGGTCGGCGAGGTGCTCGGCCTCGTCGAGGTAGTGGGTGGTGAGCAGCACCGTCGTGCCCTCACCGCACAGACTCGCGATCAGCTCCCACGACCGACGACGGGCGGCGGGATCGAAGCCTGTGGTCGGCTCGTCGAGGAACAGCAGCTCGGGTCGTCCCACGATGCCGAGTGCGAGATCGATCCGCCGCCGCTGTCCGCCCGACAGGGTGCCGATCCGCTGACCGGCCTGTTCGGCGAGGCCCGCCAGCTCGAGCACCTCGGTGACGTCGCGTCGATGTCGGTAACACGCCCCGTACAGCTCGATCGCCTCGCCGACGTAGAGCTCGTCCTCGATCCCCGACGACTGCAGCACGATCCCGATCCGATCGCGTAGCTCGCGTCCTCCGGCGCGCGGGTCGGTGCCGAGCACTGACACCTCACCGCCATTGCGGTCGCGGTGTCCCTCGAGGATCTCGACCGTGGTCGACTTCCCGGCACCGTTGTGCCCGAGGAGCGCGTACACCTCGCCCGCCTGCACATCGAACGACAGGTCGTCGACGGCGACGATCGACCCGTACGTCTTGCGCAGCCGTCGAACCTCGATGGCGGCCATCGGGGTGCGAAGCTACCGCTCGCCGTACGACGCCGATGTGATCGGCATGCCGGTGTCGTTGCGCATGTGTTCCGCGGTCTTGACGAAGTACGTCATCAGCTCGTCGGCGACGCGTGTGTCGGCCTGATCTGCGCAGACCTGCGCAACCGCAGCCGACATGTTGGCCAGCCAGTGATCGCGCTCCGCGGGACCGATCCTGAACGGCATGTGCCGCATCCGCAGCATCGGGTGTCCGCGCTCGTCGTCGTAGGTGTGCGGGCCGCCCCAGTACTGGGCGAGGAACAGCGTCAGGCGGTGCCGCGCCCCCCTGAGGTCGGGGGCTTCCGGGTACAGCGGAAGCAGCACCTCGTCGACAGCGACACCGGCGTAGAACGCGTCGACAAGTCGTTCGAAGAACGGCATTCCGCCCACACGCGAAAACAGGCTGGGCGCCGTGGAGTCCACGGCGCCCAGCCTACGGGGGGAGGATTTCTAGTGAGTCAGCGAGTCACAGCGACGGCTCGAACTTGCGATACTCGACGAGCTCGTCTCGCTTGAGAACGAACGGCGTCGAACCATCGCAAAGGTCGAGGATCACGGCTTCGTCGGCGGCAAGGAGAACCAGCGCAGTCACGCAGTCACCGTTGCGACCGAGTTCGATCACATCGCCCGCTTCCAGTTGCTCCATGAACACGGTGGTCATTTTCTCTCTCCCTTCGACATCTCAGATATCGGGAGCAACACCGTGATACTTGAGGCATTCCCTACAAGACCGTGCCGTTTGACACACAATCGCCGTATGTGTCTGGAAATCGTGCCTCGGTGCGATGATCGAGGGGCGTCCGAAGCGTCCCCAGCGGCCGCCGAGTCGTGGGCCGTCAGGCGGCCAGTTGGTAGTACTGCTCGAGCGCCCGCTCGGTGATCGGCGACAGGATGTGGTCGCGCTCGGCCTTCGGTGAGCGCGAGACGGTGCGCTTGTCGAACGGCACGACAAGGTTGCCTTCGAGTGACAGATAGGTGTTGTCGAGCGGCAGGAAGTGCTCCGCCCGGAACACGCCGGGGCTCACGACGGCCCACTTGGGGATGCCGGTCTCGTCGTAGATGACGTCGGTGACCTTGCCGATCGGACGGTGATGGTCGTCGACCACGCGGTGACCGCGATATGCCTCTTCGGCATTGCGCTCCGCTTCGGACCTCGTCTCGAAAATCACGTCATCGGCGGTGCTGTGACGTGGACGCGACTCATGGTCGGAGGGGTACTGAGCCATAAATGGCTCCTCTCTCGCCCGCTGTTGTTGCTCTGGTGCGTGGGATTGTGGGTGATTTCGAGGGGTGTCCGCGCGGCCCGCAGCCTTTCGGCGTCGTCATCGTATCGTCATAAAGCTGACCGTTCCAGTCAGTTACGAACGGTCGAGGACGCAGCTCACTCGAACTCGGGTTCGACCCAGCTCGGGAACACGTCGGGGATCCCTTCACTCACCCGGTCGGTGAAGACCGCCGGACGCTTCTGGAGGAAGCTCATCACACCTTCGTTGGCGTCGTCGGTCCCGCCCCGTTGCAGGATCGCCCGGCTGTCGGCGCGGTGGGCCTCCATCGGGTGGCCGGCCCCCAGCATCCGCCACAGCATCCGCCGGGTCACGGCGACCGAGACCGGCGCCGCGTTGTCGGCGATCTCGGCTGCCAACGCCCTCGCCGCCGGCAGCAGGTCGTCGGGCTCGTGCACGCTGCGGACGAGCCCGCCGTCGAGCGCCTCGGCGGCCTCGAAGATGCGTCCCGTGTAGCACCACTCGGCGGCGCGGCTGATCCCGACGATCCGTGGCAGGAAGTAACTCGAAGCGGCCTCCGGCACGATCCCACGCCTGGCGAACACGAACCCGAAGCGGGCCGTCGTGCTCGCCAAGCGGATGTCCATCGGCAACGTCATCGTGACGCCGACCCCGACCGCCGCCCCGTTGATGGCGCCGATCACGGGCTTGGTGCTCTCGAAGATCCGCAGCGACACCAATCCGCCGCCATCGCGCGGCACGCCGACCGGCGTGACGACGTCGGATCCGCCACTCGCGAACGTCTCGCCTCCGCCCGACAGGTCGGCGCCGGCGCAGTACGCGCGCCCCGAGCCGGTCACGATCACGGCCCGGACGCCGTCGTCGGCGTCGGCCCGATCGAACGCGGCGATCATCTCGCGCATCATCGTCCCGGTGAAGGCGTTCAACCTGTCGGGCCGGTGCAACGTGAGCGTCGCGACCCGATCGTCGACGTCGTAGAGGATCTGCGTGAACCCGGTGGTTGCCACGGGTCGGACCGTACCGACCGGTTCTAGACGTCCAAGAAGCGGGACGCCGCGATGCCCGAGCCGATCATCCCGACGACCGCGCCGATGCCGAGGATGATCAGCATCACGACGGTGAGCTGGTTGCCGGCGACCACCATCGCCTCGAAGCCCGAGTCGTCGGGGAACGCCGCGACACCTGCGGTCCAACGGTTGTTGACGAACCACAGCCCGGCGCAGGCGACGAGACCACCGATCACGCCCTGGATGAGGCCTTCGAGCATGAACGGGATGCGGATGAACCAGTCGGTCGCGCCGACGAGCTTCATCACCTCGATCTCGCGACGGCGGGCGTACATCGCGGTTCGGATCGTGTTCCAGATCAACAGCACGGCCGCGAACATGAGCGCGATCGCGAGACCGGTGGTGTAAAGACCGGCAAAGCCCTTCAACTTGGCGATCAGGTCGATCTGGTCCTCGGCCAGCTCGACGGAGTAGACGTTGGGCAGGTCGTTGTACGAGACCTTCAACGCCCGCAGCGTGTCGACCTCGGTGCCCTCGTTCGGGATGACCTTGAACTGGGTCGGGATGTTCGTCTCGTCGAGCAGCTCCCGCGACGTCGGATCGCCGGCGAGCACCCGGTCGGCGTCGGCGAGCGAGCACTCGACGTCGCAGTACGTGTACGACTGGATGATCACGCCGCGTTGCTGGTCGAGCGCGGCGGAGATGACGGCGCGCTGTTCGTCGCTGGCCTGGGCGCGAACGTTCACGATCATCTCGATCCCGCCCTCCCACTTGACGAGCAGGTTGTCGAAGCCGTGTTGGATCAGCAGCGTGAGACCGAAGATCAGCAACGAGACGGCAGACGTGATGATCGCCGCCACGGTCAGCGTCACGTTGCGCTTGAAGCTCGCCCAGGTCTCGCGGAGCGTGTATGTGAGGCGCGACAGCATCTACTCGGGAGCTCTCATTCGTAGACGCCGCGGGCCTGGTCGCGGACGATGACGCCGCGGTCGAGTTGGATCACGCGCTTGCGCATCGTGTTGACGATGCGCTGGTCGTGGGTGGCCATCACGACGGTCGTACCGGTCTTGTTGATCCGGTCGAGCAGGCGCATGATGCCCTCGCCCGTGGCCGGGTCGAGGTTGCCGGTCGGCTCGTCGGCGAGGAGGATCAGGGGACGGTTCGCGAACGCCCTGGCGACCGAGACGCGCTGCTGCTCGCCGCCCGAGAGCTGGTGCGGGAAACGGTCTTCCTTGCCCGCCAACCCGACGAGGTCGAGCACGGCCGGGACCTGCTGGCGGATCACGTGCTTGGGTCGCCCGATCACCTCCTGCGCGAAGGCGACGTTCTCGAACACGGTCTTGTTGGGCAGCAACTTGTAGTCCTGGAACACGTTGCCGATGTTGCGGCGCAGGTGCGGCACGCGGCTCGGCGGCATGTCGATGATGTTGCGGCCGGCGACCCACACGGCTCCCCGCTCGGGCCGGTCCTCGCGGTTGAGCAGGCGCAGCAACGTGCTCTTACCGGATCCCGACGGCCCGACGAGGAAGACGAACTCCCCCTTGGGGATGTCGAAGCTGGCGTCACGCAGGGCGACGACCTCAGCGGAATAGGACTTGGTGACGTTCTCGAGGCGGATCATGGGGGCTCCAGAGGGCTCCGAAAGGGTATCGCCACCACCCCGTCACACACCGGCACCACTCCGTCCGACCCCCGAACCCACCGGTTTGTGTCACCGACATCGGCGAGGATCGCCGGTAGCGGTGACACAAACAGGGGTCTTCAGGCGTCAATTGACGCGGTGCGGCGCCAGCGGAGGTAGCCGATCATGAACTCGTCGAGGTCGCCGTCGAGAACGGCCGTGATGTTGCCGGTCTCGACATCGGTCCGCAGGTCCTTCACCATCTGGTACGGCTGGACGACGTAGCTGCGGATCTGGCTCCCCCAGCCGACCTGGGCCTGCTTCCCACCGATCGCGTCGCGCTCGGCCTGGTGCTCCTCCTCGACCTTGGCGGCGATCATCGCCTTGAGCCGGCCGAGCGCCTTCTCGCGGTTCTGGAGCTGGCTGCGCTCCTCCTGCGAGCTCGCCACGAGGCCGGTCGGCTCGTGGATCAGGCGCACGGCCGATGACGTCTTGTTGACATGCTGGCCGCCCGCGCCCGACGCGCGGAAGACGTCGATCCTCAGGTCTTCGTCGCGGATCTCGATGTTGATCGTGTCGTCGACCACCGGATAGATGAACACCGAGGCGAAGCTGGTGTGCCGCCGCGACTGGGAATCGAAGGGCGAGATCCGCACGAGACGGT
>DATMDV010000428.1:0-4567 GCA_035557475.1 Ilumatobacteraceae bacterium | reverse complement strand
CCGACAGCCCCATCGACTCGGCCACCGAATTGAGGGCGGACGCGCACGCATCGGTGTCGAGCGCCATGTCGCCCCCAAGGAAGAACGACGCGTCGAGCAGCCCGAGCGCGAGGTCGGCATCGGTGACGGCCGGCTCGGTGCCGCCGCTGCCGTAGCACGCGGGACCGGGGTCGGCGCCCGCCGACTCGGGTCCGACCTTCAGCAGCCCGAGCTCGTCGACGTGAGCCAGACTTCCGCCGCCGGCGCCGATCTCGACCAGGTCGACCGACGGTGCCGAGACGGGGAATCCCGATCCCTTCTTGAACCGGTAGATGCGGGCCACCTCGAACGTGTTGGTGAGCTGCGGCTCGCCGTCGACGATCAAGCAGGCCTTCGCGGTCGTGCCGCCCATGTCGAAGCACAGCAACCGATCCTCGCCCATGCGGCGCGCGAACCAGCTGCCGGCCAGGGCACCAGCTGCCGGTCCCGATTCGACGAGACGGATCGGAGCGCGGGCCGCGTCGTCGGCCGACACGACACCACCGTTCGACAGCATCATCAGCACCGAACCGCCGAAGCCTTCGCTCGCCAACCACTTCTGGAGCTCGTCGAGATAGGGACCGATCACGGGCATCGTCGCCGCGTTGCACGCGGTGGTGATCATGCGCGGGTACTCGCGGATCTGCGGCGAGATCTCGGCCGAGATGCACACGGGGAGACCGAGCTCGCGGCGGAGGTGCTCGGCGATCAGGCGCTCGTTCGACGGATTGGCGTACGAGTTGATCAGGCACACGCCGACGGCTTCGACGTCGGCGGCACGCAGTTCGTCGGTGATCGCCGCCAGCTGACGTGCGTCGGGGACGGCGGCGACGACGCCGTGCGGATCGGTGCGTTCGGCGATCTCGACCACCCGATCGCGCGGCACCGGTGGAGCAGGGAACTCGATCTGCAAGTCGTACATGTCGTACCGGTGCTCGTTGCGGATCAGCAGTGTGTCGCCAAACCCGGCCGTGGTGACCACACCGGCCCGACCGATCTTGCCCTCGATGAGTGAGTTCGTGATGAGCGTCGTCGCGTGCACGATGGGTGCGGTGATGTCGGACGGGCTGACGCCGGCTTTGGTCAGCAGTTGCCGGACACCGGCGCGCACGCCGTCGAGCGGAGCCGACGGAGTGGTCAGCGTCTTGTCGACGACCACGTGGCCGGAGACGCCGTCGAACAGCACGACGTCGGTGAACGTGCCGCCGATGTCGACGGCTAGGCGCCAGTCGGCCGTCACGGAGCGGGCTCCGCGCGTTGTGTTCGCGGTGGCGCGAACACGTCGAGGATCCACACCTCGCCGTACTCGTCGTCGCCGATGAAGATGCTGTCGCCGTGCCACACCTCGGGCGGTGCCAGGTAGAAGTCGCCGGCGTGGAGAACGTTGCGCGTTTGGTCGTCGGCCTCGCCGATGCGGAAGTCGAGCGTGCCGCGCATGATGATGCCGAGCTGCTCGTTGGTGTCGTGGTTGTGCAGGAACGAGCCCTCGGCGCCACCCTTGATGCGCCAGAACCACAGCTCGAGGTGATCGCCGACGATCACCCGCCGGCGGAAGCCAGGACGATCGGTCTCGTCGAACAGGTCGTCGTCGAAGAAGTAGGTGTACTGCGACGCCGGGTTCACAGCAGACGCTCCACCATCCGGCGCTCGACGTCGTCGAGGTGGGCGACGACGGCAGCCACCGCCTTGCGGCTGTGACCCTTCACGACGGCATCGGCGATCGCTCGGTGCGCCTCCGTGGCGCTGTCGATGATCTCGTTGACCTCGGCCCGGTTCACCTCGGCGTACAGCAGCGACGCGAACTCGCCCGAACCGAACAGCGCCGCCAGCGCCTTGGCGTGCACCTCGTTGAGGAGCGGGTTGCCACACGCCCTGGCGAGCGCCGAGTGGAACCGGCGATCGATGTCGCGGAACTCGGCGAGGTTGTGCGTCCGTCGCGCCGCGATGCGGGCGATCTCGTCCCGCTCGGCATCGGTGGCCCGGCGGGTCGCCATCTCGACGATGGCCGGCTCGATCACTTTGCGAACCTCGAACAGCTGGGTCACCAACTTCTTGCGGTCGTCGCCGGCGAAGTTCACCTCGGGGAGGTGCTCGGCGACCACCGACCGGTTGCCGCGACGTTCGAGGTAGCCAGCGATCACGAGGCCTTGAATGGCCTCACGCACCGAGGTGCGGGCGACGCCGAACTCCTGGCACAGCACCCGTTCGGCCGGCAACGGCGACCCGGGTGCGAGTTGCCCGGTGTGGATCGCGTCGGCGAGGCGCAGGCGGACCTCGGCCGACACCGTGCGCCGCGAGACAGGATCGAAGCTGGCGACCTGGCTCATGCGAGACCGACCAGGGCGTAGTGCGCGATCTCGGCATCGATGTCGAGCGGCTCGATGATCGCTTGGTGCTCCGACTCCCCCCAATGCTCGGGTGGTACCAACCACATCACCTCGAACTCCAACCCGTCCGGGTCGCGGGCATACAGGCTCTTGTTGGCGCCGTGGTCGCTGGCGCCCACCAGCGCGCCGGCGTCGTGCAGTCGCTCGCGCATCGCCTTCAACTCGTGCAGCGTCGGCACCTCCCACGCGATGTGGTACATCCCCACGGTGCGGCGACCGGCTTCGCTGGCCCCGAGATTGCCGACGCTGAAGAACGCGATGTCGTGATGGTTGTCCGATCCGGGCGCCCGCATGAACGCGAACGCTCCGTCGGGATCTGCCACAACGGTGGCGAAGCCGAGGACGTCGCGATAGAACCGCTCGGTGGTCGGCGCGTCACGCACGTAGAGCACTGCGTGGTTCATCCGCGTGATCGGCATGTGAGACCCCAATCTCCGATGCGAACGGGCACCGTCTTTGGACTGATGGTCTGACCATAACACGTCGGAGTTGCACGGAGTTCGGTCAGTTGCACGGGGTCCGGTCACCGGATGATCGAGCGGGCGATCCCGGCGTGGCAGCCAAGCGTGCCGTCGACCACTTGCGTCACGCCGATGTCGATGGCGACCGATGCCAACGAGTACGCGTCGTCGGCGCTCAGGCCGAGGTGCTCTTGCATCAGCCACAGCATCTGTTCCGCGGCACCGCGCATCGCCTCGTCGAGATCGGCGCCGAAGCCGTGGGTGAACCAGTGCGTGTCGGTTTCGAGCAACGGTGCCGTGACGCCGATGCCCTTCACCACGAACACCTGGATCGTGGCGTCGAGCGACGCCTCGATCGCGGTGCCGCAGATCTCACCGTCGCCCTGGGCGAAGTGCGGGTCGCCCACGTAGAGGTTGGCGCCCTCGACGAACACCGGGTAGCACATGGTCGCGCCCGGACCGAGCCGCCAGTTGTCGACGTTGCCACCGAACACGCCAGGCGGGATCGACGAATGTCGACCGGGCTCGCCCGGCGCCACGCCCATCACACCGAAATGCGGGCGCACCGGCACCTGCACGGGCCGGCTGAACGGTTGGCGGGCCTCGGGATCGGGCTCGGTGATCACACCCGGCAGGTCGTAGATCGGTCGAGCCGTGAAGTCGAACCCGAACAACGGGCTGGCCGTCGTGTCGAAGCCGTGTTGTACTCCGCCGTCGAGCTCGTAGATCGTGATGCGCTCCTTGCCGAATGTTGCGTAGAGCAAGCCCCAGTTGGCGGCGCAGTTCGACCCGTACGGCAGGCGCGGCGTCATGTCGAGGATCCGCACGGCCAGCGTGTCGCCTGGTTCAGCGCCGCGCACGTAGATCGGCCCGGTCATGATGTGCACTCCCGGCCCGCGCTCGTCCTCGGCGATGGCCGACCAGAGCGCCCGGATGCCGTCGTCCATCAGCAGGTCCGGCGCGTCGCCGGCATGATGGGTGATCGCCTCGACGTGCACGATGTCGCCGCTGTCGATCTCGAGACACGGCGGCTGGTCACGGTCGAGGTAGCCCCAATAGCAAGTGTCGGGCGTGGCGGGCAGGTCGTGTCGGGCGGGCCCGCCCGACGGCCGCGGCGGGGTGAGGTCGAACGCCATGCTGCGCGACCGTAGGCATGGACCGTTTCTCGAATGTTTCCGACCGCGAATGTCCTGCTCAGGAGCTAAGTGACACCCCCTGGCTAGGTTGGTTGGTGCCGACTTCCCCCGATCAACGTTCCACTGATCGGAGAGAGCAGATGAGTGTCATGACGCTCGAGATCGACGAGTTGGTCGATCTCGAGGCCCTGGAGACGCTCGACGGGCGCCAGCTCGCCGAGTTGTTCAAACGACTCGAACAGCTACGCCGTCGCACCGAGGGTGCGTTGGCGGCGGTGGTCGGCGAAGTCAACGACCGTGGTGTGCACCGCGGTGATGGCCACAACAATGTGAATGGTTGGTGTCGAGCATTGGGCCGCTGGTCCGATGGTGAGTGTCGCGATCGGATCCGCACCGCCAACCTGATCGCCAGTTGTGATCGGTTTCGGGATGCGGTGGTGGGTGGTGAGATCGGTGTCGCCCAAGCCCACGAGTTGGGGCGGGCGTTCGCCAACCCGCGCTGCGGCACACAACTGGTCGACGTCGCCGAGGTGATGGTCGCCAACGCCACGAAGCTGTCGCATCA
>DATMDV010000427.1:0-4618 GCA_035557475.1 Ilumatobacteraceae bacterium | reverse complement strand
ACTCGGCAGGCGGCGCTCAGCGGGCATTTCAAGGCGTCACCCTGAGGTACACGGCTGTGGCTCACACGTCTCGAGGCACGAGCGACGAGTCGGTCAAGACAGGAGCCGTGAGCCGGTGACCAAACCCGTCGTTCAAAGGTGAACTCCCGCATTCGGAAACGTCGCCTCGCCTGCCGGACGCGTCGGCCGATGTGAGCCGGTGGCCGACCCCGTCGTTCAGACGTGAGTTCCGGTTCGGAAGACGGCGCCGCCAGGCGCTTCGTCTTCCGCTCACAAGAACGGCGCATCGGCCCAGCTCTCGAGGGCTTCGACGACGGCGGCTGCGACGCCCGGGTTGAGGTCGATGACGTCTTGCACGGGGCCGATCGCGCAGAGCACCGCCGGCATCCGGGTCTCACGCAGGACTGACAGGCGCATGCCGTGTGCTTGGAGGGGAATGCTCGGAACCCGCTTCTCGAACATATGTACGAGCCGGGTCGCGAGCGAGCGACCGCCGGACGACTCGAACGTCGGCACCGCGTAGTAGCACACCGTGGCGACGGTCTCGGCTCGCGCCTCGAAGCCCACGTAGACGGTGGCCGCGAATCGGTTGGCCGTCGCGGCCTGCGCCGGCGCATCGGGCTCGTCGGTGGCTGTCACCGTCGCCCCGCGCTGGCGTAGCGCCTGGGTCACCTGCCGAGTCAGCGAGCTCATCCCGCCGAACTGGCCGATGACGACGCGCAGGTCGTCGAGCCGGCGGCACGAACCCGACAGGGCCTCGAACTCACGGAGCGCGGCAACGCCCGGTCCGGATCCGCTCTGGCGGCCGAGCACGTCGAGTGTCCGGACCGTCTCGGGTCCGCAGATCCCGTCGGGCGTCAAGCCGCAGTTGCGTTGGAAGTCCTCCAAGGCACGAGTGGTCGTCGGTCCCAGGATCCCGTCGACCCGGCCGCAGTCGAATCCAAGCCGGGCGAGCACCGACTGCAGCGTGGCGACGTCGTCGCCGCGCATGTTCGGGGCGCAAAGCACCAGCGTGCGGTCGCCGAGTTGGTAGGACGCCTCGACGAGGGCGGTCCACGTGGGCTCGTCGCATCGGCCATGGACGTGGAGGCCTCGAGCGCTTTGGAACTCAGCGACGGCGCGCTCCGTCGACGCGGCGAACACCCCCGCTTCGGTTCCGTCTGGCGGGAACCCAGCAGCGCCCAAGCGGCGCTGCAGGTCGCGGATGGCTTCGCCGCGCTGACCGGGGGTCAGCGGGAAGTAGCGAGGAATTCGTCGAGCTCCTGCAGCAGCTGGCTCTTGCCCTTGGCGCCGACGAGACGCTTGCGCACCTCACCGCCTTGGAACACGAGCAGGGTCGGGATGCTCATGACGTTGAACCGCATCGCCACCTCGGGGTTGTCGTCCACGTTGAGCTTGGCGATGGTGACCTGATCACCCAACTCACCGGCGAGCTCTTCGAGCACCGGGGTGATCATCTTGCACGGCCCGCACCACTCGGCCCAGAAGTCGACCACGACGGGTGCGCTGGCACCGCTGACGGTCTCGTCGAAGGTTGCGGTGGACAGGTTCACGATGCCGTTGGCCATTGAAGGGTCCTCTCGTATGAGCGGTTGCAGTGTACTGATGTCAACAACGAGTAGGGGCTCGGCTATTCCCGTCCGACGGGGTCAACAATTCCCACCGAACTGTCTGCGCCAAACGCATTCACACGCCCAACGGAGCAGACAGAACGGGTTACGCGTGCGAGTGCACGTTGGCCTCGAGCCAACGCTCGGCGTCGATCGCGGCCATGCAGCCCGAGCCGGCGGCGGTGACCGCCTGGCGGTAGGTGTGGTCCTGCACGTCGCCGCACGCGAACACACCGTCGATGTTGGTGTACGACGATCCGGGCTTGGTCACCAGGTACCCGTTGTCGTCCATGTCGAGCAGGCCCTTGAACAGATCGGTGTTCGGCTGGTGTCCGATCGCCACGAACATCCCGGTCACGGACAGCGTTGACGTCTCGCCGGTGACGACGTCGCGCACGATGGCGCCGGCCAGCCGCTCCTCACCGACGAGGTCGTCGACCGTCGAGTTCCACAAGAACTCGATCTTGGGGTTGGCGAAAGCTCGGTCCTGCATGATCTTCGACGCCCGGAGGGAGTCGCGGCGGTGGATGATGGTCACCTTGTCGGCGAACTTGGTGAGGAACGTGGCCTCCTCCATCGCCGAGTCGCCGCCTCCGACGACTGCGATGTGCTGGCCCTTGAAGAAGAACCCGTCGCACGTGGCGCACGTCGACAGGCCGTGCCCGAGCAGGCGCGTCTCGGCCTCGAGGTTCAGCATCAGCGAACGGGCACCCGTGCTCACGATCACCGACTCGGCCAGATACTCGGTGTCTCGCACCGAGACTCGGAACGGACGCTCGGAGAAGTCGACCGCGGTCACCTTCTCGGTCACGAACTCGGCGCCGAAGCGGACTGCCTGCTCGCGGAACTTCATCATCAACTCGGGACCCATCACCCCGTCGGGGAATCCGGGAAAGTTCTCGACGTCGGTGGTCAACATCAACTGGCCGCCGGGCTGGTCGCTCGACGACGACGGCTCACCCTCGATCACCAACGGTGCGAGGTTGGCCCGGGCGGCGTAGATCGCGGCCGTCAGTCCGGCCGGACCGGAACCGATGATGATGACGTTGCGCGCGTTGGTCATGGTGCGGGGAGACTCCTGGGTGTGTTCATGTTGTGCCGGACGTACTCGTCGGGCGAGGACTTCAGGCGTCGTCGGAATGACGCTTCTTCATCAAGAACACTCCGAGGAGGCAGCAGATTCCGCCGACGATGAAGTAGCTGATGTAGACCGCGCGAGCAGGGGTCACGGCGAAGTCGAGCAATGCCTGCAGCGCACGCGTGAGGATGATCACCAACAGGATCAGGGCCGCGATGCCGAGCACCGCGCCGAGCAACCCGAACACGATGGCGCGGGCCACCTTCACCACGTTGTCGGTGGTCTTCTCGCGAACCGTTCCGACGACGCGCTCGACGGTGTCGGCCAGATCGGGTGCCCAATTCGGGTCGGTCAATGGGTTGCCCGGCATGCGGGGGCCGACAATAGCCGGATCAGGGCAAAGACGCCTCGGCCACGATCTCGCACGTGTCCGGATCGACGGCGATCACCCGCTCGACGTCATCGTCGATGCCGATCACCACCGCTCGGCCGCGATACGTGCCCGTCGCGACGTACGAGTCGACGTCGTCGAACGTGTCATCGGGACACGGTCGGGCGATCACACCACGGGTGTCGTCCTGGTCGTTGGCGGCCTTGGCCTCGGCGGCGAAGGACGCGAGCTGCTGCGATGTCTGGAGATCGGCCGCCGGCACCGGTTGGGCCGAATCCAACGCCGGCGTCGTTGCGTCGGGTGCCTCCGTGCCGGCCGCGGTCGGTACATCGGACAACACGCCGGCGTCGGTACCTTCGCCGCCGGCCTCGTCGGCTGCGGCCTCGGTGCTGAGCTCTTCGGTGTCCGCCGGGGGCGCGCTCCGTTCGGCGAGCTCGGTGCCGGCCCCGGGGCTGGCGGTGATTTCAGTCGGTGCCTCGAACGCGGTCGAGCTCTGGTCGTCGTCGCCTCCGCCGCCCCCCGACTGGGCGACGACCACACCGAGCCCGGCGACGGCGGCGACGGCGGCAGCGGCGGTGAGCCAACGCGTGTACGACCGGCGCCGTTCGAACTGCACGACCGGTGGGCGGTGGGCGGCGGGCTCTGATCGCTCCGTGCGCGTGCCGGCGAGGCCGGCTTCCGGGGCGTCCCACGCGGCGACAGCCGCTGCGACCGCCGCCTCCCGTGCGTCGTCGCCCGGCCGTTCGAACCATCTGGCGTCGAGCATCGTGGCGCGCACCTTCCGCAGCCGTTCGACCTCGGCGAGCAGCGCCGCGTCGGCCTCGACACGGGCGCGCTCGTCAGGCGTGGCTTCGCCGTCGAGGTACGTGCTCGCAAGAAGGGTGAGGTCGTCGGTCATGCTGATGTTTCGGGTCGTGTTTCGGGTCGCGGTTCAGTTCGGAGTCGCACGTGGTGTCACGCGTCGGGTTCTGATTGTGGGCTCGTGTCCTGTATTGGACGTTCATCGGGGGTGTCGTGGTTCCCGAGACGGTCGGCGAGCAGCGACCGGCCGCGAGCGATCCTCGACTTGACGGTGCCGATCGGGACGTCGAGGACCTCGGAGATCTCGCGATAGTCGAGGTCAGCGACGTCGCGGAGCACGACCGCCGCACGGAAATCGTCGGGCAGGGCAGCGATCGCGTCGTCGAGCGACAGGCGCTCGACGATCGCCTCGACCTGGCGTTCGGCGAGCTGGTCGGCGACCTCGGCGACGTCGCCGTCTTCGCCGACGACCCGCAGCATCGGCCGTCGTCGTCGTTTGCGGAGCTCGTCGAGCGCAGTGTTGCTCGCCACGCGGTATGCCCAGGTCCCGAACGACGACCGACCGTCGAACGCGTGGAGCCCCTTGACGATGCGGATCATCGCCTCCTGCGCCGCGTCGTCGGCGTCGTGCGAGGTGCCGACGATGCGCCGGCACACGGCATGCACTCGGTCGAAATGGAGTCGGAGCAGCCGATCGAGCGCGACCCGATCGCCCGCCTGCGCGGATGCCACCAGCTC
>DATMDV010000426.1:0-8989 GCA_035557475.1 Ilumatobacteraceae bacterium | reverse complement strand
GTGCGGATGCTCGGTGAGATCGGGTCGATCGACAACGTCCCCGCGTTCATCGAGTCGGTCAAGGAGGGCGAGGGCCGCCTGATGGGCTTCGGGCACCGGGTGTACAAGCATTACGACCCGAGGGCGACGATCATCAAGCAGACCGCGTACGAGGTGTTCGACGTCACCGGCAAGAACCCCAAGCTCGACGTCGCCCTCAAACTCGAAGAGGTCGCCCTCTCGGACCCGTACTTCATCGACCGCAAGCTCTACCCCAACGTCGACTTCTACTCCGGTCTCATCTACGAGGCGATGGGGTTCCCCGTCGACATGTTCACGGTGTTGTTCGCGATCCCCCGCACGACCGGCTGGCTCGCCCACTGGCAAGAGCTCATCACCGACAAGGACCAGAAGATCTCCCGACCGCGCCAGTGGTACACCGGCGTCGACGAACGCGACTACGCCAAGATCGGCGACCGTTAACCCTTCATCTTCGCCTGGAGGCGGCGGTCGAGGGTGTCGAGGAAGTCTTCCGTCGTGAGCCACGGCGCGTCCTTGCTGATCAGGAGCGCGAGGTCCTTGGTCATCTCGCCGGCTTCGACGGCCTCGACGCAGACGGCTTCGAGTGCCTCGGCGAACGCCACGACCGCGGGCGTGTCGTCCATCTTGCCCCGATACGCGAGGCCCCTGGTCCAGGCGTAGATCGACGCGATCGGGTTGGTCGAGGTCTTCTCACCGCGCATGTGGGCCCGGTAGTGACGGGTGACGGTGCCATGCGCCGCCTCGGCTTCGACGGTGTTGCCGTCGGGCGTCATCAGCACCGACGTCATCAACCCGAGTGATCCGAAGCCCTGGGCGACGACGTCGCTCTGGACGTCGCCGTCGTAGTTCTTGCAGGCCCACAGATAGCCGCCCTCCCACTTGAGCGCGGCGGCGACCATGTCGTCGATCAGGCGGTGCTCGTACGTGAGCCCGGCCGTCTTGTACGCGTCGCCGAACTCGGCGTCGAAGACGTCTTGGAAGATGTCCTTGAACTCGCCGTCGTAGGCCTTGAGGATCGTGTTCTTGGTGCTGAGGTAGACCGGCACGTTGCGATCGAGGCCGTAGCGGAACGACGCTCTCGCGAAGTCGCGGATCGAGTCGCGGAAGTTGTACATCGCCATCGCGACGCCGCCGTCGGCGCCGTACGTGGCGACCTCGAGCTCGATCGGGTCACCGCCGTCGCTCGGGCTGTAGGTGATGGTGACGGTGCCGGCGCCGGGGACCTTGAAGTCGGTTGCCTTGTACTGGTCGGCGTGCGCATGGCGGCCGATGATGATCGGCTTCGTCCAGCCGGGCACGAGGCGCGGGACGTTCGACATGATGATCGGCTCGCGGAAGATCACGCCACCGAGGATGTTGCGGATCGTCCCGTTCGGCGAGCGCCACATCTTCTTGAGGCCGAACTCCTCGACCCTGGCCTCGTCGGGCGTGATCGTGGCGCACTTCACGGCGACGCCGTGCTGCTTGGTCGCGTTCGCCGAGTCGATCGTGACCTGGTCGTCGGTGGCATCGCGGTTCTCGATCGACAGATCGAAGTACTTCAGGTCGACATCGAGGTAGGGCAGGATCAGCTTGTCCTTGATGAACGCCCAGATGATCCGCGTCATCTCGTCGCCGTCCATCTCGACGATCGGGTTCTTCACATTGATCTTCTCTGCGATCTTTCCGGCCATGCGGGCGGGACCTCTCCTCGGTTTCTCGGCGTGACGGGGTCGGGTGTGACTTGTCTACAACTTGTCTGATTGTAGCGCGCGTCCTCGTCGCGTCGTGCAGGGCCCGCGTACCATCGCCGGTCGATGGACTTCGCGTGGACGCCCGAGCAAGACGCGTTGCGCGGGCACGCGCGCGACGTCGCCACCGAAGCTGTCGCCCGCTTCGGCCGCCACAACGATTCCTGGATCAACGGGTTCTCGAAGGAGTTCGCCAAGGAGCTCGCGTCACACGGATGGATCGGCATGACGTGGCCGGTCGAGCACGGCGGTGGCGGCCGGCCGCCGATCGATCGCTTGATCGTCGGCGAGGAGTTGATCGCGGCCGGCGCCCCGATCGCCGCGATGTGGTTCGCCGACCGCCAGATGGGGCCGACGCTGATCGCCTACGGCCGTCCCGACCAGCAACGCGCGTTTCTCCCAGGGATCCTGTCGGGCGAGACGACGTGGTGCATCGGGATGTCCGAACCCGACGCCGGCTCCGACCTGGCGGCGCTCAAGACCCAAGCGGTGCGCGACGGCGACGAGTTCGTGATCAACGGCCAGAAGATCTGGACCAGCTTCGGAGAGGTCGCCGACTACTGCTACCTCATCTGTCGCACCTCCACCGACGGCCCGCCGCACGAGGGCATCAGCGAGATCGTGGTGCCGATGGACACGCCGGGCATCGAGGTCCGGCCGATCACCGACATGACCACCAACCGCCACTTCTGCGAGGTCTGGTACACGGATGTGCGCGTGCCGGTCACCAACCTCGTTGGCATCGAAGGTGGTGCGTTCAAGCAGACGATGCGTCAGCTCGAACACGAGCGCGGCGGCATCGACCGGCTGGTGTCGAACCACGCGCTGTTCAAGCTCGCGGTCGCCCGCGCCGACACCTCCGACCCGATCGTCCGCCAACGCATCGCTTCTCTCGAGATCGGGTACCGGCTGGGACGGATCCTCGTCACGCGCGAGGTGCTCGGCCAGGCTCCCAAGGGCTTCTCGGCGGCCACGAAGTGCTTCTGCACCGAGCACGAGTGGCGGGTCGCCGAGTTCGTCGCCTCGGTGTTCGGCGCGGCCGCAACCGTGTGGAGCGACGTCGTCCACGGGCTGCTGTACGCACCGGGCTACACGATCATGGGCGGCACGTCGAACATCATGCGCAACATCCTCGGCGAACGAGTCCTCGGGCTGCCGCGGGATGCACGCTGAACGCGCTGCCGCACGACGATTCCGCATGTGTGGAACGCCCGTCGACTCGTTAACGTCCGTGGCGGATCGGAGGTGACGGGACGATGGCGACACCTGAGCTGATCCGCGTCAAGGTCGGCAACGCTGAGATCGGCGCGATCAGGTGGCCGTGTCCGCACGCCACATCCACCGTCATCGCGATCCACGGCATCACCGCCAATGCGTGGAGCTGGGCGCCGGTCGCCAGCCAACTCGATGGTGTCGTGTGTCTCGTCGCCATCGACCTGCGCGGGCGTGGCACCAGCTCCGACGCGCCCGCCCCGTACGGGATCCGCCAACACGCCGACGACGTCGCGTCGCTGATCGAACAGCTCGACGCCGGCCGGGTCGTGGTCGCCGGCCACTCGATGGGCGCGTACGTCGCATTGCTGGCCGCCGAACGGCACCCGGCCATGGTTGCCGACGTGGTGCTCGTCGACGGCGGAGTCGCGCTCCCCGTACCGGAGGGAGTCGGCATCCAAGACGTGCTCGACCTCATACTCGGTCCGTCGATCGAGAGGCTGCACCAGACGTGGCCCAACCGGATGGCGTATCGCGCGATGTGGGAGGAGCACCCGGCGTTCGCCGGCGGCATCACGCCCGACATCGAGCGCTACGTCCTCGCCGATCTGGTCGAGGTCGACGGTCGCTTCCGCAGCTCCGTCAGCGAGGAGGCGGTGCGGTTCGACGGTGCCGAGGTGCTGACCGATCCCGAGATCCGGTCGGCGTTCGATCGCCGCCAGGAACCGCTCCGCATCGTCCGCGCCGAGCTCGGGTTGCTCGCCGCGCCACCCCCGCTCATCCCAGTCGACTACGAGACGCTGTACCCGCAGCACGCGTGGACGACAGTGGCCGGCTCGAACCACTACGACGTGCTGCTCGGAGAGTCGGGAGCGTCGACGGTGGCCGACGTGCTCTCGGCCGCGGTCACCGCCCGATCGTGACGAGCACCAACGCCAGCCCGGCGATCGCCAACCCGATCAGCTGAGGGCGGCGCATCCGTTCGCCGTCGAACACGGTGGCGAGCAGGACCGTGCTGGCGGGGTACATGGCCACGACGACGGCGACGATGGTCAGCAGCCCGCGTCTCGCGGCGAGCAGGTAGAAGAGGTTGGCCGACGTGCCGAGCACCCCGACGATCACCGCTACCAGCGCCGTGCGGCGGTCGATGCCGCCGTGCGGCCTGGATGCGACGTACATGATCGCGAGGATCGGTCCCGACGCGAGTCGCGCACCGAGCAATGGCCACATCCCGCTGTCGCCGCCCGGCTGGTCGTAGAACACGAACAACAGCCCGAACGACGCTCCCGAAAGCAGCGCGACCATCGCCAACGAAACGGGCGTGCGCACGTTGGGGACGCCGACCAGCCCACCGATCAGCGCCACCGAGACGATTGCCATCGCCACACCGACGAGCGCCAGCGCGCTCGGACGCTCCCCCATCGCCAGGCCCACCCCGACCGGCACGACAGCCGACACGACGCCCGTGATCGGGGCGACCACTGTCATCGCGCCGTTGGCGAGGGCGTGGTAGAGGGCGATGATGCCGATCGCGCCGGCGGCGCCCGCTGCCGCGCCCCATGCGAGATCAGAGCCGGTGGGGTTCGACGCACTGGTCGCCGGCACGATGAGGAGGAGCAGGACGAGGATCGACGATTCGGCGACGAGCGAGACCACGAGCGGGCTGGCGCGGCGACTGGCCCGACCGCCGGCGTAGTCGGACACGCCGTACACGACGGCGGCGGCGAGTGCAAGGAGGATCGCCACGGGCGAGTCAGCCGATCATGCTGTAGCCGCCGGACACCGACAGCACCTGGCCGGTGATGTGTCCGGCGACGGCGTCGGACGCGAGGAAGACGACGGCGTTGGCGACGTCGCGAGGACGGCCGATCTTGCGCAACGGGAGCGCTCGCGCCACCTTCTCCAGCTGCTCGGCTGTGAACATCGAGTCCCTGTCGTGCCACATGCTCGTCTCGCCGACCTCGTCGTCGTCCTCCGGGATCGTCACGCCCGGACACACGACGTTGCATCTGATCCCCGCCCGGCCGTTCTCCTTGGCGATCGACTTCATGAAGCTGTTGATGGCGGCCTTCACACCTCCGTACACCGCCTCACGCGGCTCGCCCTGGCGACTCGCATCCGACGAGATCGACACGATCGCACCGCGTTGCTGGGCGATCATGTGGCCGAGCGCAGCCTTCGTGCAGTTGAGCACGCCGACGTAGTTGATGCGGATGACCTTGTCCCAGAACTCCGGCGTCGTCTCGGTGAAGAACATCAGCTGATCCCACCCGACGCAGTTCACCAACACGTCGACCGATCCGTAGCGCTCGGCGGCGCTGGCGACCATCGCCTCGGCCGCGGCGACGTCGGTGACATCGGTGTGCACGAAACTGGCGTCGGCCGCGCCGGAGCTGCGGGCGATCTCGGCGACGCGCCGTGTCTGGCGTTCGTCGATGTCGGCGAGCGTCAGCGCGGCGCCCTCGGCGGCGAACGCCAGGGAGACCGCGCGACCGATGTTCGAGCCGGCCCCGGTGACCACGATCGATCGGCCCTGCAGTTGGAGGTCCATGCCCAACCGACCGTACCCGAGCCGACCCGGGCGGGCGGCCCGACGCGGCGCTCCATTACAGTCGGACGCTCGCGGCCTTCCGGAGGACATTTGCCCGATGATCAGCATGGACGACCTGCAGGACATCACATACGAGGCCGACGCCGGGCTGGCGTGGATCACGATCAATCGGCCCGAGCGGTACAACGCGTTCCGGGGACGTACCGTCGATGAGCTGCTCGCCGCGTTCAAGACCGCCTGGGTCGACCCGGCGGTCGGTGTGGTCGCGCTGACGGGGGCCGGCGACAAGGCGTTCTGCGCAGGTGGCGACCAGAAGCAACGCGCCGAGACCGGCAACTACGGCCCGACCGAGACCGGGATGTTCGAGATCGAGGCCGTCCACCGCATCATCCGCGACATCCCCAAGCCGGTCATCGCCGCGGTCAACGGGTTCGCGGTCGGTGGTGGGCACGTGATCCATGTGTTGTGTGACATCACCATCGCAGCCGAACACGCCAGGTTCGGCCAGACCGGGCCGCGTGTCGGTTCGTTCGACGCCGGCTTCGGATCCGCCTATCTCGCCCGGATCGTCGGTCAGAAGCGCGCCAGGGAGATCTGGATGTTCTGTCGCCAGTACGACGCTGCGACCGCCGAGCGCTGGGGTCTCGTCAACGCTGTCGTTCCTCTGGCCGATCTGCGCTCGACGGTTCGCGCGTGGGCCGACGAGGCGCTCGCCCTCTCGCCGACGGCGCTCAAGGTGCTGAAGCACTCGTTCAACGCCGAGACCGAGCACATCGCGGGCGTCGGGGCGATGGCGTTCGACAGCCTCGAGCTGTTCGTCGCCACCCCCGAGGCCGTCGAGGGCGTCAATGCCTTCAACGAGAAGCGACCGCCGGACTTCGCGCCATACCGGTGAGAGCCATCGCCAAGCCACCTCGTGACACTGCCAGCAGAGTGGTCGCCGGGACCTTCAGCGAAGTGGGGGTCGCGGCGCGGTGGCCGACCAGTAGGTTGCTGGGATGACCGTGGGGGTGAAGCCGCGTCACCGGATCGCGTGGCTGGCGCTGATCCCCCTGTGTTCCTGCTCGTTCGGGTCGGCGAACGAGGACGAGATCCGGGCCAGCGCGGTCTACGACGAGGTCGTGCGCTGGCTGGTCGACGATGCCGGCGGAGCCACCCCCGAGGAGCCGATGGCCGTCTTCATCGAACCGCGAGGTGAAGGGTCCGCGATCAGCCTCGACGTGCAGGCGGAGTTGATCGACTTGACCAAGGACATCGCCAACGTCCGGTTCCTCGACGAGCGCAGCGAGGGCCTCATCGACGAGGACGGCACCGTCGTGGTGAAGGACGAGGGGATCCTGATCCGTCTCGGACCCGTGGTCGAGGACGATTCGCACGTGCTGCTCGACGTCGACATCTGGGAGTCGGAGGACACGTTCCGCGAAGTCCGGTTCGAGCTGCGCCGTAGTGGTCGGACGTGGTCCGTGCAGGGCCCGCCGGACGAGATCAACTCCTGACCGGGCGCTCACCGCGGGCGTTCCCGTAGAACACGCTAGGCGGACGCCTCGATCTCGACGTGGGGTTCGGTCGTGGCGGTGTCGATCAGTTCCTGGACTGTCGCGAGCACCGTGATCAGGACGGCCGGCTCCGGCTGCTCGTCGGATGACATGACTGCCTGCACGGCGGCCTCGACCTCGTGCCACCGACGGTCGGCGACGCGCGACACGTTGACGTCGTGACGGGCGTGGATCACCCGCATCGCGCTGTCGGCAACGACGATCGCCATGCGGACCTCGCCGAGGCGCGCCAGCCGCTCGGCTTCGGCCAGCAGCGCCGATGGAAGGGCCAGATGGGCCGAGGACCGACGCGATCCCAACAGCAACTGGCCGGCGACGCGCCGGACCGAGATCCGTGATCGCGACGCGAACGTGAGTCCGGCCGCGATCAGCAGACCGGCGACCGCTCCGAAGCCGGCGCGCGTCCCCGGCGCGAACAGCACGGGCATCGCCGCGCCGATCACCTGGGCGGCCTGGAACCGGACCTCGCTACGGGCCACGACGCGACCGCGGGCGAAGCTCGAGACGTAGCGCCCGAACATCGAGTCGATCGCCCGCGACGCGATGCCGGCCCCGAGCCCGACGCTGAAGGCGATGACGATCGTGCTGAAGCTGCCGACCGTGAGCACGCCGACCCCGGTGACGACCCCGGGTACGAGGAGCGCCAGCACCAGCACGCGGTCCTCGGTGAGGATGTGATGGAGCCGCGGTGCCACCAGCGTCGCCGTGAATCCCCCGACGCCACCGGCGATGATGCCGGCGACGAACACCCATTCGTCCTCACCGCCGCGTTTGAGGGCGAAGGCGAGAAGGAACGTGAGGGCGCCGACCGCGGCGCGGGTGACGGCGACCGCCCACGTCGCGCTCCGAACCTCGGCCGGGGTCTCGAGCTCGAGCACGATGCGGTCGACGTCGGGCGACAGCGTTCCCACCGGGATGCGCAGCGCGACCAGCGCCGCGGCGAGGTACCCGATCGTGGCCAGCACCAGCAACAGCTCCACGTTCGACGTGACCAGCACCACGATGCCGATCGCGCTCCCGACGCCACCCGCGAGCGTTCCCGTGCGCGACAGATGCGCGCTGTCGGTCACCAGACGTCGCGGATCGATGACGAGCTGCGCCACGATGGCCGTCTTGGCGATCGCGTAGAGCTTGCGACACAGGAGGATCCCGAACACCAACGGGTAGAACCCGACGGTCTTGAGGGAACCGACCAGCGAGAGGGCCAGCAGGGCACGCACCAACACTGAGCCGAAGATGATCGACCGGTACCCGAGCCGCACCCGCTCGACCACCGGGCCGACCCACGGCGCGATCACGACGAGTGGCGCAGCCGTCAGCAGCAGGTACAGCAGGATCCGATAGCGCGATGCTTCGAGCGACACGCTGAAGAACAACGAGCCGACGAGCGACAAGCTCACGAGGCTGTCGGCGATGTCGTTGAGCCCGTGCGTGAGTGCCATCCGGCGCATCGACATGTGGCCGAGCAGCCAATCCACGACGCGGCCGCGGCGGTCCTTCACGCCTGCCCGTTTCCAGACTCGTGGGCGTTCCGCGCCGGCACGCCGAGAGTCTCGCACGCCGCGCGGCCGTCGATTCGGTGCCGCTCGGGAGGGTGCACCCGCGACTCCGCATCTGGGACGCCTCGTACCGGCGTGCTCACCGTTCGCGTTCAAAGTTGCCGAGATGCCGTCAGGCTTGACAAGTGCATCGACCGCACCCCCTCGGGCCAGGTTTCGCGAGCGGTACCGTCTCGAACGCGGGGACACAACTGAACCTGGCGGGCGGCAGAGAAGGGGTTCGGTATGCGAGAGACATCACGATCGGGGTACGCCGGAGCACGGCGAGGGGTGCTGGTCTCGTTGATCGTGGCCGGTGCATCGGCGGGTTCGGTGGCGGCCGAACCTGACGTTCTCGGCCACGCACGGTCGTCGTCGGTC
>DATMDV010000425.1:0-2494 GCA_035557475.1 Ilumatobacteraceae bacterium | reverse complement strand
CCGCAGGCGATCACATCGCCTGGCGACAGCGACATGTCGCGAGAGACGAGGCTGACGAGTTGGCGCGGCGAGAAGATCATGTCGCTCACGGGATAGTCCTGGCGCACCTTTCCGCCCACCAACGTGCGCACCTGCAGCGCGTCGGGATCCACCCCAGTGGCGATGGCTGGGCCGATCGCGCCGAACGTGTCGAACCCCTTGGCGCGACACCACTGCGGGAACGACGGATCCTCGTTGAGCAGATCGAGCGCGGTCACGTCGTTGATGCAGGTGTAACCGAACACCACGTCGTCGACGTCGTCGATGGCGACGTCGACGCACGTCGTGCCGATCACCACGCCGAGCTCACCTTCGTACACGATCCGACCCGGATACGACGACGGCTTGACGATGGTCGCGCCGTGGCCGACGAACGACGACGGTGGCTTCAGGAAGTACAGCGGCTCCTGCGGTGTCGCCCAGCCGTTCTTGTCGGCCGCCGCACGGAGGTTGTTCCACAACCCGATCAACTTCGAGGGCTGGCACGGGATGAGCAGGTCGACTGCATCGAGAGACACGCGCTCACCGGTCGGCTCGGCACCGGCGTACATGTCGCCCTCGTGGACGACGACGTCCGTACGCGAGTCGCTCTCGTCGACCGTGCCGAACGCGGCGTTGCCCGCATGATCGACGAAGCGAACCCACCGCGCGACGTCGGAGCTCATCCGTTCGATCCCACCGGGGCGATTGTAGAGCCGAGGCGTGCTCAGGGGGAGGTGGCGCTGATGCGGTCCCATTGCGCGGCCGTCTCGTCGTCGGACGGGAAGAACGCCTCCAGACGCAGTTCCTGAGCGATGACGTCGACTGGCGTCCCGATCGTCGAGATGACCGAGAACCACCGCAACGTGACGTCGCCGTATGCGAACTGCACGTCGACAACCGGGATCAACGGACTGATCGACCGCGGCGCGGCTGCGAACACCGAGGCGTCGGGGCCGGTGCGTATCCGCTGCACGAGCTCGGCCGTCGTCAGGTCCATCACTCCACCGACCGCCTCGCGGCGGGCCCGCTCGAGCAGCGACGGCGCAACCTCGTCCCAGTTCTCGACGGATGCGCGCACCGGTCCGGGCTCGAGCATCAACTGCAGAACGTTCGCCGGGTCGGGCACCGGCTCGGGCGCACACAGGCCGGCGAACAGACGGGTCGCACCGGTGTTCACCCGGACGACGTCCCACCGCCGGTTCATCACGACTGCCGGAAACGGAGCGTGCTGCTCGAGCACGCGGTCCAACGCGGCCATCACCCGCTCGACCGCCGGATGGTCGATGTCGTGGTCGGGGTAGATCGGGGCGAAGCCAGCCGCGACGAGCAGACCGTTGCGATCCCGCAGCGGCACGTCGAGGGCGACGGCGAGGCGAAGCACCATCTCGCGGCTGGGTTGCGCCCGACCCGTCTCGACGAAACTCATGTATCGCGGCGTCGTCGCCGCCGCAGCCGCCAGATCAAGCTGACTCATCGCGCGTACTCGCCGCCAGTAGCGGACGAGATCGCCGAGGGCGGTGCGCTTCGACATCACGGAGCTCGACACGGTGGCGACGTTACGCCCCGACTGGCTCGACGTCGCTTCCCTCGGTGGGAATGGCTACACGACGGCCGACGTCGGATGATCGTCGCCATGAACCTTCACATCCTCACCCCCGAAGACGCTCCGCCAGCCGCCCGACCGATGCTCGATGGCATCGCCGCCGACCTCGGATTCGTCCCCAACCTGGCCTCGGTGACGGCTGCCAGCCCGACGCTCCTCTCGGCGTTCGATGGTCTGCGTCGCGCCGTTTCGGACCCGACGTTCACTCCGGTGCACCGCGAGATCGCCGGTGTGGCGGTCGGCGTCGCGGTCGACAACGCGTACGGCGTCGCGTTCCACTCGACGGTGCTCGGCGCGTTGGGTGTCGAAGATGCCGAGATCGACGCCATGCGAGCTGGTGCCGAGCCGAACGACCCCGTCCACGCCGCGGTGTACGCATTCGCACGCGATGTCGCAACGCAGCGCGGCAAGGTCACCGACGACGTGATCCGGCGGGCCCACGACGCCGGGTTGACCGACGCCGAGCTCCTGCAGCTCGTTGCCGAGTGCGTGTTCGCGGGACTCGTCGGCATCGTCGACAACCTGGCCGGCCGGGTGCCGCTGGACGAGTTCCTGCAGCCGCAGGCGTGGAAAGCCGGCTGAGCCTGACTTGCGGCGTCTGCAGACGCATCTCTGTTCGAGGCGTCTGCAGACGCATTAGTCGGAACGTAGGGCGGCCTCGGCGAGCACGTCCAGCAGCGCGACGGTGGAGGGCGGGTCGGGCGGCTCGCCGTACGTCGCCGCATACACGTGCCGGAGCGAGCCCGGAATTTCGCTGGAAACGATGCCCTTGGCGCGATGGGCACGCAGCGCGAGCCCCGGGATCGTCGTCACACCCAGTCCGGCGGCCACCAGCGCCTGCATCACGACCATGTCGTCGGACGTGTAGCC
>DATMDV010000424.1:0-6211 GCA_035557475.1 Ilumatobacteraceae bacterium | reverse complement strand
CTCGAGCGTTGATCCGGCAGTGACGGCGTCGAGCCACGCGACCGCCGCCGGGGTGAGGGCGGCGACCTTCTTGTAGTCGGCCACGTCGGGCGGCATCGCCTGGAGTGCGTCGGCGAGGCGGCGTGCGTCGTCGGGTCGGGTCGCGAGATGGGCCAGCGGCCGGACGTAGGTGCGCAGGGTGAACAGCACGCACCTCGTCTCGGGGAAGCGTCGGAACGTCTCGCGCTCGACGCGGAGGAACAGTCGCTCGCCGGCCCATCGCGCGACGTCGCGGTCGATGTCGGGGAGCGCGTCGACCGGCGGGGCCGTGCCGTTCGTCGGTTGGAACAACTCGCCGGTGTCGAGCACCGACCACCCGAGGCGCCAGAAGCTGCGATCCGGTTGGAGTCGCTCGAAGAACGTGTCGACCGATCCGCCCAGCTGGTCGTTGAGCCTCGAAACCGGTGCGTGCACTTCGGCCAAGTGCAGGCCGAGCTTTGACGTCAGGTCCCAGCGGTTCGGGAAGCACACCGACCCGCCGCCGACCACCAAGCCCTCGGGGCGCTCGACGAGCAACACAAGGTCCTCTTGGACGAGCCGGCCGGCGATCTCGAGTGGATGGGCCGGTGTCGATCGCGCCGCGCCGCCGGCGCCGCCGAACGTGAACCTCTCGCCGGTCCGGTGGTTCTCGATCGTCCCGCCAGCCACGGTGAACCACTTGGGCCACCGATTTGTGAGATGGTCAATGAGCGCGCGGAGGACCTCGGAGGCCTCGTCCTGAATTCCCGCAAGAACCGACAGCACCGTCGTGGGGTGACGGGCGAGGACATCGCGCTTGATGGCCAGGTCGCGCTCGTACGCCGGACCGATCTGGATCCAGTCGGCGAGCTCGAGGGCCCGCAGACCGAGCCGCCACCGGAACGCCCCGCCCTGGTAGGGCTGGTAATCGGGCTCGGCGAGCGACATGCCGCGATCGTACGGGCCCAGACCGTACGGGCCCGGGTCGTCAGGCGCGGACCGCGGCGAGGACGCCCATTGTTGCAATTCCATGAACCGCGATATCGTTGTTATGTGCGCATCTCCCCACTCACCGTGGCCGGGGCGGTCCTGACGTCGGGGCTCGTCGCCATCGCCACGTACGCGCATGCCGTCGACGGGCCGATCATGAGCGCCGCGCTCCCCGGCGAGACCGCGTCACGACTCCAGATGCCGGCCCAGGGCACGACCGAGAACCAGAACCTGGCGCGGCTGCTCGCCGAGCTGATCAACGCCGAGCGGGCGAGGCACGGATTGGCGCCGTACCAGTTCGACGCCGCCGTCGCCGCCACCGCGGCCGGCCACTCGGCCGACCAAGCGGCGCGGCGCACGATGTCACACACCGGATCCGACGGTTCGAACGCCGGTCAGCGTCTCACCCGCAACGGCGTGGCGTGGAGCAGTTGGGGCGAGAACGTGGGCGCCGGCTTCAACGATCCGGCCGCGCTGCTCCAGGCGTGGCTGAACAGCCCGACCCACCGACCGATCGTGCTCAGCGCGACCTACACCCGAGTCGGTGCGGGCGTGGCCACGGCGTCCAACGGCACCCGCTACTGGACGATGGACGCCATCAGCTGAAAACGCGCCCGTTCGTCACCGTGCTCAGCACGCCACGCTGAACACCGTGACTGAAGCGAGATGGCCTTCGGTGTCGGCGGATGAACGCGCACCCTGTCGGTAGGGTCGCATCCATGTCGCGTGAGCGAGCCGTGCACGTCGCCCAAGGCACGTGGCGGTCGGGGTCGCTCCACATCTGGGGCTGGAACGGCGACAGCACCGCGTCGGCGGCGTGGCTCTACGGCGGGTTCGGGCACAACCGGTGGAGTGGCGCCGAGAACGGCTGGCACGACACCCCGGCGTCGTACGGCGAGCTCTCGCGCATCGAGCTCGAGCTGCCGAGTGGCCGCCGCCAGTCGGTTCCGAGCGTGCGCCTCGACCCGTACGGCGCTGCGGTGTGGTTGTCCGACACGCCGACCGACGACGAGCTGTCGGCGTCGTTGGCATGGTTCGCCCGGCTGAGCGCGTTGGCCGTCGCCCACGTCACGGGTGGTCGGCTGGCACCGACGATCCTCGACGAGGGTCCGTTCACCGTCGCCCGCTGGAAACCCGTCGTCGACCACGAGACCGAGTTGACGCTCACCGCGTTCGACGCGTCGGCCCCACCGATCTGTCGCAACGGCACACGCGCCACGGCGTCCGAGATGCTCACCGCCCTGGTCGACGGGCTTGCCCGCTCTCTGCTCCACAGCATGGTCTGGAAACCCGACCTCGGCCGGCAACGGTCGGTCCACGTACAGGTGCTCCGAGCGGTGTTCACCGCGCTCGCGCGCAACGACGCGGTCGTCCGCGGCGGCACCCCCGAGTTCCACCACGAGCTCGAGTCGGTGCGCGGCCTGCTGCACCGCCACGGCGAACGCCTCGCCGGCCGGCCCGTGTTCGCGCCGCGGGTGCGGCTGACGATTCCCGAAGACGCCGGCGATCCGTGGGAGGTCACGCTCGAGGTCTACGACGAGCTCGATCCGGGTCGGTGGTGCACGGCCGACGACGTGTGGAACGGCTCCAGCGTCGCCCTCGACCTCGCACGCGAAGAACGCCACCTGCCACGGATCCAAGAACTCGTCACCGAGCTCGCCAACACCCTCGCCCAACACATCCCCGGACTCGCCGACCTGGCCGCCGAGCACGAGCCGTGCGGCGTCGAGCTCGACCTGACAGCCGCCGACGACTTCCTCGACATCGCCCCGCACGAGCTGGCGCTGCGTGGCATCGCACTGATCGGACCCGAGCACCTCGTCGCCGCCAAGGTGTCGGTGCGGGGTCGGGCGACGCCGGCTCCTGTCGACGACCGGCGGCAGCGCTTCGGGGTCGAGGCGATTGTCGCCTGGTCGGCGGTCGTCGACGACACCCCGATCTCCGACACCGATCTGGCCCGCGCCGAGGCGGCCGGGGCGCGGCTGTTGCACACCGGGAACCGATGGGTCCGCATCGACCCGGCCGGGCTGCGACGGGCGCGCACCGTTCTGAGCGAACATCGTCGCGACCACGCGTCGCTCGACGCGGTGTCGCTGCTGCGGCTGGCGAGTGGCAGCGAGGGCCGTGCCGACGCCACGACCCGTCCCGTGACCGCCGGACCAATCGACGACCGGTTCGACGCGCCGGTCGACGAGGTTCTCGACGGCACCGACGGGTGGGTCGACGACCTTCTCGCCGGGCTACCGGATGACCGTCTCGAAGAGGTCCACGAGGCCGGCACGTTCAAGGGTGAGCTGCGCCACTACCAACGCCGCGGCCTGGCGTGGATGCAGTTCCTCGCCCGGCTCGGCCTCGGTGGCTGCCTGGCCGACGACATGGGGCTCGGCAAGACCGCGACCACGCTCGCCCACCTCGTCGAGCGGCCGGGGCCGCACCTCGTCGTGTGCCCGCTGAGCGTGGTCCACAACTGGGAGGCCGAATCCGCCCGGTTCACACCCTCACTGCGCGTCGTCGTGCACCACGGCGCCGAACGTCAGCGCAGCGGCCCGGCATTGTTCGGGCTCGACGACGCCGACCTCGTCGTCACCACCTACGGCCTGGTCGCTCGCGACCTCGACTCGCTCACGCCGGTCGCGTGGAGCACGCTCGTGCTCGACGAGGCGCAGATGATCAAGAACCCGACCACCAAGGCTGCACGCGCGGTCCGCCAGTTGCGGGCCGCGCAGAAGCTGGCGCTCACCGGCACTCCGGTCGAGAACCGGCTCTCCGAGCTGTGGGCGATCCTGGACGCCGTCAACCCGGGCCTGCTGGGCAGCCAGCAGCGGTTCCGCGAGCGCTTCGGCACACCGATCGAGCGCTACGCCGACCCGGCCGCCGCCGAACGCCTCCGCCGGCTCACACAACCGTTCGTGCTGCGGCGCACCAAGGCCGACCGGCGACTCCTTCCCGATCTGCCCGACAAGATCGAACAGATCGCCTTCGCCCAGCTCACGCGCGAACAGGCCGCGCTGTACCAGCAGGTCGTCGACCAACTGCTCCACGACGCCGCCCACGAGGAGGGCATGCGCCGGCGCGGACGGGTGCTGGCCGCGTTGACGCGCCTCAAACAGGTCTGCAACCACCCCGCTCAGGCGTTGCGCGACGGTTCGCGTCTCGCCGGCCGATCGGGCAAGCTCAACCGCTTCGACGAGCTGGTCACCGAACTGCTCGACGTCGACGAGCGGGCGCTGGTGTTCACCCAGTTCCGGGAGATGGGCGACCTGCTCCAACAACACGTGCGCGCCCATTTCCACATCGATGCCCCGTTCCTCCATGGCGGCGCGAGCCGGGGCCAGCGCGACCGGATGGTCGCCGAGTTCCAGGCCGGCACCGGGCCGCCGCTGCTGCTGGTGTCACTCCGCGCCGGCGGCACCGGGCTCAACCTCACCGCCGCCAGCCAGGTGATCCACTACGACCGCTGGTGGAACCCAGCCGTCGAGGATCAAGCGACCGACCGCGCGTGGCGGATCGGCCAGCACCGCACCGTCAACGTCCACAAGTTGGTGTGCGAGGGCACCGTCGAAGAGCGCATCGGTCAGGTGATCGACGACAAGCGGTTGCTCGCCGATGCGGCCATCGGCACTGGTGAGGCGTGGCTCACCGAGCTCGACACCGACGACCTGCGCGATCTCGTCGCCCTCGATCGGACCGACCGATGAGCCCGCCGCGCCGCCCGTTCGGAGCCGAGCAGCCGGGGCGGCTCCAGGCCACGATGTTGAAGGTGCTCGCGGCCGAGATGAGCGACCCGGGCCGGCTCGCCCGCGGCAAACGGCTGCGCGCCGAGGACGCCGTCGTCGATCTCGTCGTCGGCCACGGCGCGGCCACGGCGGTGGTGCAGGGCTCGCGGCCCGACCCGTATGTCGTGACGCTCCTCACCCGCGCCGGTCGGTCGGTGCCGTCGAGGCGCGACGTGACGGTCCGTTGCACGTGTCCCGACGACGACGCCGTGGGCAGTGACGCGTGCAAGCACGCGGTGGCGGCACTGTTCGCCCTTGCCGACGAGGTCAGTCTCGACACCGACGTTCTGGCGAGGTGGCGACAGTCCGACACGTTCGCCACCGACGACGACAACGACGCTGACGACGACAACGAGGATCGTTCGGCGATCCGTCCCGCGCCCAGGAGGCGGGAGCAGCCTGCCGAGCCGCCCACGGTCGACCCCCTCGTCGCCGAGCTCAATGGCCTGCTCGGCCCACCCGACGGTCAACGGCTGCCGACGGTGCCCGACCTGGCGGCGCTCGATCCGGCGTCCGGCATCCCCGACCGACTCGTCGCCGACGTCCTCGACGACGCCCTCGCCCACCTGCGGGTGCGCTGGGACTGACGAGCACGCCCGATCGGCTTGCCGAGGCCCAAACGATACTTCGTACAGTGAGCCGTACACTGCCCGGCGTGGTCGGCAACGTATCACCGGTAGTCCAGGCGTTGATCAGCAACGTCGACAAGGTGGTGCGCGGCAAGCGCGAGGAGATCCGCCTCGCGGTCTGCTGCCTGCTGACCGAGGGTCACCTGCTGCTCGACGACGTGCCGGGCACCGGCAAGACCACGCTCGCCAAGGCGATCGCCGGGTCGATCTCGGGCACCTGGAAGCGGGTCCAGTTCACACCCGACCTGCTGCCCACCGACATCACCGGCGTGATGATCTACGACCAGCGCGACATGACGTTCAACTTCCGCGAGGGACCGGTCTTCACGAACGTGCTGATCGGCGACGAGATCAACCGTGGCAGCCCGAAGACGCAGTCGGCGCTGCTCGAGGTGATGGAAGAGCGTCAGGTCACCTCCGACGGCATCACCCATCGCGTCCCCCACCCGTTCTTCGTGATCGCCACCCAGAACCCGCGCGACTACCAGGGCACGTTCCCGCTGCCCGATGTGCAGCTCGACCGGTTCACGATGCGGCTCACGCTCGGCTACGCCGACCCGGCCACCGAGGTCGGCGTGCTCGGCGAGTACCACCGTCACCGCCGTGACGAACCGGTCAACGCCGTCACCGACACCAACGAGCTCGACCGCCTGATCGGCGAGGTCGACCAGATCGAGGTCGTCGAATCGATCAACGACTACATCGTCCGTCTCGCCGGCCTGACCCGGACCCATCCCGACCTCCGCCTCGGCGTCTCGACCCGCGGCACCCTCTCCCTGCTCCGCGTCGCCGCGCCTACGCCGCCACCGAGGAGCGGTC
>DATMDV010000423.1:0-2047 GCA_035557475.1 Ilumatobacteraceae bacterium | reverse complement strand
GACCCCTCGGTGCGGGCGGGGCGCGGGGCTCGAACGCGCCGTGGACGGTTGCGTCAAAAGAGCCGGAGCTCGTCGGGCGTCATCCCGCGTAGCTGGTCGTAGTCGACCTCGACCCAGGTGAAGCCTCGGCTCTCGGCGAGCACCTTGGCCTGCGGCTTGATCGACTGCGCCACGAACACGCCGCGGATCTCCCCGAGCGACGAGTCGAGCCGGAGTCGCTCGATGTAGCGGGCCAGCTGTTCGACACCGTCGATCTCGCCCCGTCGTTTGACCTCTACCGCGACCACGTGGTCGTGCGGGTCGCGGCAGACGAGGTCGATCGGCCCGATCGCCGTCGGGTACTCGCGTCGTACGAGCGTGAGGCCGATCTCGATCGCATGCGGTGATGCGGCCAGCAGCACCTGGAGATGCGCCTCGACTCCGTCCTTCTGCAATCCCGGATCCTGGCCGAGGTCGGACGCGACGTCGGAGATCACCTCGTGCAGGGTGATCGTCAGCGTCTCGCCCTTCTGGTTGGTGACGACCCACCGGTCGGGCGCCACGACGAGCGTGTTCGGGGCGTTCATCCAGTTCAGCGGCTTGTACGCGCCACCGTCGGCGTGGACGGCCACGCACCCGTCGGCCTTCAGCATGATGAGCCGCGTCGCCTCCGGGAGGTGAGCGGACAGGCGACCCGTGTAGTCGACCGTGCAACGAGCGATCACGAGGCGCACCCGCCGAACCCTAACGATTGCGCCCTGGCGGGCGGAGCTTGCCTCAGCGCGACTGGACGTGGTCGCGCATGCGCTTCTGGATCAGCTCGCGGCGTTGCTGGAGCTCGCGGTACGTGAGCCCGTCGACCGAGGCGTCGAGCCCGAAGCCGGCCTTCACGCTGTCGAGGTCGAGCTGCATCGACCGCGGATCGATCCCGAGGTCGCGCCCGAGTTGCTCGCCGTGCCGCAGAGCGAACGTCATCGAGATGTTGGCGATCTCGGCCAGCAGGTCGAGATCCGGCGCCAACCGGGCGATCGCACCGTCGAGGAACACCATGTTCTTGACGTAGAGCATCAGCTCCTTCGGCATCCGAGCCCCGTAGCCGAGTAGCGCCTTGACGACGCGCTGGACCTCCTTGACCATCTCCTCGCCGGTCAACGTCGTCGGGTCGATCGGAGCCTGGTCGAGGCGCAGGTCGCGGATCACGGCGTCGAGATCGGTGTCGGCCGGAAGCGCTCCCAGGTCGCGCAGCGCCGCCATCTGCCCCTTCACGTCGTTCGTCGTCGCCGCCACCATCATCCGTAGGAACGCCAACCGTCGCTCGTGCGACAGTCGCCCGACGATGCCGAAGTCGAGCAACGCCGTGCGTCCATCGGGCAGCACGAACAGGTTGCCGCCGTGCAGGTCGCCGTGGAAGATGCCGTGGATCAGGGCGCCTTCCATGAAGGCGATCATCCCCGTGCGGATCACGGCCTCGGTGTCGATCCCGGCGTCTCGCATCCCGGTGGCGTCGTCGAAGCTGAACCCGGAGACCCGCTCCATCACGAGGACCCGGCGCGTCACGAGCTTCGGATGGGGTCGAGGCACCACGTACCCGTCCTGGCCGAGATCGCGCAGGACGGCGGCGATGTCGAGCATGTTGGCCGCCTCCATGCGGAAGTCGAGCTCCTCGACGATCGTCTCGGCGAACAGCTCGACGAGCGCCGGTGGGTTCGCCAGGGCGGCGACCGGGATGCGGCCCACGAGGTGGGGCGCCAGCCAGGCCATCACCCGCAGGTCGTGGCGCACGAGGCGGTCGACCGAGGGTCGCTGCACCTTGACGACGACGTCCTCGCCGGTGCGCAACCGCGCCGCGTGCACCTGTGCGATCGAGGCCGCGGCGATCGGTTCGCGTTCGAACGACGCGAACACGTCGTCGAGCGAACGGCCCAGCTCGACCTCGATGACGGCGCGGACGTCGTCGAACGGCTCGGGTGGCACTTGGTCGCGCAGTTGCTTGAACTCTCGCACCAGCTCGTCGGGGAACAGACCCTCACCGCCCGAGATGATCTGCCCGAGCTTCACGTAGCTCGAC
>DATMDV010000422.1:0-13164 GCA_035557475.1 Ilumatobacteraceae bacterium | reverse complement strand
GTCTTCGACGAACCGCAGGCCGGGCCGCATCTCGAGCAGGTCGAGCAGCGTGATGCCCGCCTTGTCGGTGCCCGCCCAAGCCGGCACGGCGGCAGGAGCTGCCGGATCGATCGCTCCGTCCTTCACCAACACGCCGACCGCGCCGTGCACGATGCTCTTCGCCGTGCTCCACGAGACCAAACGGCTGTCGGCGTCGACCGGCCCGCCGGGGCCGATCGCCGTGTCGGGCGACGTGCCATAGCGTTCGGCGATCACCTCGCCGCCCTGCAGCACCACGAGCGCGAGCGAGATCCCCAGCTCGGGCGGTCGCCCGAAGATGTCGTCGATCCGATCCTCGACCGTCACGACCCGCGCACGCTAGTCGGAACCGCCCCACCCCGGATACCGTTCCGCGCGGTCCTGGACCCGTCGTTCAGAGGTGAGTCCCCGGTTCGGGCGGCGGCGCCGGAGTGGCTTCGCCGCCCGCTCATCAAACGAGGTCGATCCACTTGTGGGGGGTGGTGGGGGGTGTCGACGTGGCGCAGTCGATGGCCTCGGCGACGGTGACGGCGCGCTGCGCCAGCGACCGGTGGCCGGGCCGCACGAAACGGGCCTCTACCGAGCGGTCGAAGAAGTCGAGGAGCGGCGTGTAGAACCCGTCGACATCGAGGAACACGACCGGCTTGGACATCAGCCCGAGCTGGTTCCACGTGAGGATCTCGATCACCTCCTCGAACGTGCCGAAACCCCCGGGGAGGGCGATGAAGCCCGACGCCAACTCCGCCATCAACGCCTTGCGCTCGTGCATCGAGGATGGGACCTCGAGCCGGCTGAGGCCGGGATGGGCGATCTCGCGGTCGACGAGGTGGGCCGGCATCACGCCGACGACCTCGCCGCCCGCGTCGAGAACAGCGTCCGCGAGCTGACCCATCAACCCGACCTTGCCGCCGCCGTACACGAGTACGAGACCACGCGCCGCGAGCGCAGCGCCCAGCTCGCGGGCAGCTGCCACGAAGGACTCGGAGCCACCCACGTTCGATCCGCAGAACACACACACCCGCAACCCCACATCCCCGGTCATCCACCCAGGTTCACATGCCGCCCCGCGGCCGGCTGTGCACCCGTTGACACCGGCGCGGACTGCCGCGCAGTTCGCAAACTCGTCGTTCAGAGGTGAGCACCCGGTTCGGCGGGCGGCGGCGTCAGCCGCTTCGCTCGCGGTCACCAGAGAGGCGAACACCCGGTTCGGCGGGCGGCGGCGTCAGCCGCTTCGTCCGCCGGTCACGAGATGTAGTTTCGCCCGCATGACGACCTCGATCGCTGCGCCCGACCTCGACGCTGCTGCCGCCGTGGTCGATCTCGCCGATCGCGCCGTCGGCACCGCGATCCGCCAGTTGACGTCGTCGGGCGGGCCCGACGTGCACCAGGTGCTCGCCTACGACCTGGCCCACGCGGCATCGGCCGTCGCCACCGCCAAGGCGCTGCTGGACTACGGCGCCAAGGGTGACGTCGAAGCCCGGATCACGTGTGCGTTCGTCGCCGACGTCATGCACGATCTCGCCAGCAAGCTGATCGGCCGCGAGCAGCTGTGGGGGGTCGATCCGGCCTCGCTGTCGGGCGCCCACGACTTCGTCACCACGTACCGCGATCCCGAGTTCGTTGGCTCCCTCGCCGACCAGGCCGGTCCGCGTCACCTCAGTGACGACATGGAGATGGTGCAGGACACGTTCCGCTCGTTCGCCAACAACGTCGTCGCCCCGCACGCCGAGCACGTCCACCGCAGCAATGGCGACGTCCCGGAGGAGATCATCAGCGGGCTCGGCGAGATCGGCGCCTTCGGCCTGAGCGTCCCCGCCGACTACGGCGGCTACAGCGAGGGCGGCGACGCCGAGTACATCGCGATGGTCGTGGCGACCGAGGAGCTGAGCCGGGCCAGCCTCGGCATCGGCGGGTCGCTCATCACCCGCCCCGAGATCCTCACCCGCGCCCTCGTCAAGGGTGGCACCGAGGCCCAGAAGCTCGAATGGCTCCCGAAGCTCGCAACGGCCGAGGTGATGCCGGCCGTCGCCGTGACCGAGCCCGACTTCGGCAGCGACGTGGCCGGCATCAAGGTCACGGCCACTGCGGCCGAGGGCCCCGCCGGCGAACCCGGATACGTCATAAACGGCGTCAAGACGTGGTGCACGCTCGGAGCCCGCGCCGACGTCCTCGCCCTCCTCGCCCGCACCGATCCGGATCGTTCGGCGGCCCATCGCGGTCTCAGCCTGTTCATCGTCCCCAAGCCCCGCGGCGAGGGGCACGGTTTCGAGTTCGACCAGGACGGCGGCGGACGCATGGAAGGGCGCCCGATCGACACCATCGGGTACCGCGGCATGCATTCGTACGAGATCGCCCTCGAGAACTGGTGGGTGCCCGCCGAGAACTTGATCGGCGAGAGCGACGGGCTCGGACGCGGCTTCTACTTCCAGATGGAGGGCTTCGAGAACGGCCGCTTGCAGACCGCCGCCCGCGCCGTCGGCGTCATGCAGGCCGCCTACGAGCAGGCGCTCGACTACGCCCGCAACCGTTCCGTGTTCGGTTCGAACATCTTCGAGTACCAGCTGACGCGCGTGAAGCTGGGACGCATGGCGGTGCTCATCCAGGCCGGCCGCCAGTTCGCCTACGCGGTCGCGACGATGATGGCCAAGCAGCAGGGCAAGACCGAGGCGAGCATGGTGAAGGCGTACGTCTGCAAGGCCGCCGAGTGGGTCACCCGCGAGGCGATGCAGATCCACGGTGGGTTCGGTTACGCCGAGGAGTACGCGGTGAGCCGGCTGTTCGTCGACGCTCGCGTGCTGTCGATCTTCGAGGGGGCCGACGAGACGCTGTGCCTCAAGGTCATCGCCCGCCGGCTCGTGCCGACGCCCGAATGACCCGGGGATGCCTTCCGCGTGCTCAGCCCGTGAACATCGCGATCAACTCGCTGAGTGATCGGATGCGCTCGAACTCGGCCCCGGCGTGGTCGTCGTACGGATCGATCAGGATCGCGTGGAGCCCGGCGGCGCTGGCTCCGCCGATGTCCATCGTGACCGAGTCGCCGACGTACACGATCCGCTCCGGCTCGATGCCCGGAAAGCACGGCAGTGCGTGCTCGAAGATGCGCGGGTCGGGCTTGGCGACACCGACCACGTGGCTGTCGATGATGCACAGCACCGACATGCAGGCTCCTTCGCCGACCTGACAGATACCGCTGCGACCGAGTTGCATCTCGATCTGCCCGGACGCGTTCGACACGACGCCCATGGGAACGCCGGCAGCCGCGAGTTCGGCCAGTGCCGCCATCGACTCGGGGATCGGCCACCGCCACAGGTACGCGCTGCGAGTCGCACCGAGCACCATCGCCGCGTGCTCGCGTTCGTCGGGAGCCACCCCGATCGATTCGACGTAGGCCAGGTCGTACTCGTGCCAGTCGGCTTCCCCGGCGATGGCACGCGACTTGTTCGCCATCGCGTAGTAGTGGGCGCGGCAGTGGACATCGATCGACGGATCACCCCCGAACGGCGCGAGCAACGGCCCGAGCACGGTCGGGTCAGGCAGCACCAGCACGCCGCCCGCGTCGAACAGGACGGCGTCGAAGCGCGACCGGCCCGCGAGCGAACCCGACACCGAACCCGCCATCGTGAGCGTCAGCCGCCAGGCGGCTGCAGTTCGGCCATGTTGATGTCGCAGGTCTCGAACAGATCGAGGAACATCATCGGATCGGTGGCGCCGCTGGCGACGACCTCCTCCATGTCGAGGTTTTCGACCATGCAACTCGCCTGATCCTCGGTCATGCCCATCGCCGTGAACTGCCGCATCAACTCGGCCTCGACCGTGCCGTCACCACCCGCAGGGGCGGCACCAGTGTCGTCGGGCGCCGCGGCGTCGTCGGTCGTCACCGTCTCGCCGGCGTCGGGGTCCAAGCCGCAGAACTCGTCGATGCGCTCGCTCGCGGCGTCGGCCTCGGGGCTATCGAGGGCGGTTTGATCGATCTCGGCGAAGTTGAAGTCGGCCTCTTCCAGTTCGTCGAAGAAGGTCTGGAACTGGTCGGCCAGGGTCTGGACGTCGTCCTCGATCTCGTCGGGCGCCGAGTCGGCCGCGTCTTCGATCAGGTCGACGACCTCGCGGAAGGCGTTCTCGACCGAGTCCGCATCGGTGATGTCGAGCTCGTCGAACGCGGGGGTCTCGGCACCCTCCATGAGGGCGCACCATGCGTTCGTCTCGGAGTCACCGTCGTTACCCGAATCCTCGTCGGCCGAATCCGCGTCGTCGTTCGACGCCGCATCCGACGTGTCCGACGTGTCCGCCGCGTCTCCGGTGGCATCGCTGTCGTCGTCGCCGCCACATGCGCCACCCGCGAGCGCGAGTGCAGCAACCATCACCACTGCTCGTCTCTTCACTGTCCACCGTTCCTGTTCACGCGGCGACGCACGGCGCGTCGCAGCGAGCACTGTACCGAGTCATCACCCGAGGCCGTCGTCAGTATCGACGCACCGTGGCGGGAACAGCACGCTGCGGAACCTCCCTCGTTGTACGGGCACAAAGACGGGTCTGTCCACCTCTCCATGTAGCGAATACCATCGCCCGCATGACCCTCGACATCTCGCCCGAAACGACCGTGCCTCCCGATACGTCGACGTCGCCGTACCTGGCCACCGCGTACGAGAACGACCGCGCCCACGTCTTCCACTCGTGGTCCGCCCAGGGCGCGATCGATCCGGTCGTGATCGCCGGCGCCTCCGGCGCCCGGATGTGGGACGACAAGGGCAACAGCTGGCTCGACTTCTCGAGCCAGATGGTCAACGTCAACATCGGCCATCAGCACCCGCGGATGGTCGCGGCCATCAAGGAACAGGCCGACCGGTTGTGCACGATCGGCCCGCCGATGGCCAACGACGTGCGCAGCGAGGCAGCCCGCCTCATCACCGAGTTGGCTCCTGGCGATCTGAACATGGTGTTCTTCACCAACGGTGGCGCCGAGGCGATCGAGAACGCGACCCGCATGGCCCGCCTCCACACCGAGCGCCACAAGGTGCTGTCGACGTACAAGAGCTATCACGGTGCCACCGCCGGTGCGATCTCGCTCACGGGCGAAGGGCGCCGCTGGGACAGCGAACCCGGCGTCCCGGGTGCCGTGAAGTTCTGGGGGCCGTACCCGTACCGGTCGGCGTTCAACGCGACGTCGCCCGCCGAGGAGTGCGAGCGGGCCCTTGCACACCTGCGTGCGACGGTGACGGCCGAAGGGCCGCAGCACGTCGCCGCGATCCTTCTCGAGACCGTCGTCGGCACGAACGGGATCCTCGTCCCGCCCGACGGCTACCTGCGCGGTGTGCGCGAGCTGTGCGACGAGCACGGGATCATGATGATCTGCGACGAGGTGATGGCCGGGTTCGGCCGCTGCGGCGAGTGGTTCGCGTTCGATCACTGGGACATCACTCCCGACCTCGTCGCCTTCGCCAAAGGCGTCAACTCGGGCTACGTGCCGCTCGGTGGGGTGATCATCAAGCAGGCGATCGCCGACACGTTCCGCGATCGCGTCTACCAGGGTGGTCTCACCTACTCGGGGCATCCGCTGGCGTGTGCGAGCGCCGTCGCCAGCATCAACATCTTCAAGGACGAGGGGATCGTCGAGCACGCCCGCCACCTCGGCGAGGACATCATCGGCCCGACGCTCGACGATTTCGCCGCCCGCCATCCGAGCGTCGGCGACGTGCGCGGCCTCGGCGTGTTCTGGGCGATCGAGCTGGTCGCCGATCGGACGACGAAGGCACCACTCGACGCGGCCGCGATGGGCAAGGTCATCGCCGCGTGCAAGGAGCGCGGCGTCTGGCCGTTCGCCCCCGCCAACCGCATCCATGTCGTGCCGCCGCTCACGATCAGCGACGACGAGCTACGCGAGGGCCTGGCAGTGATCGACGAAGCACTCACGGTGGCGGACAACGCCTAACCCCCGTTCTGTCTGCTTCAGAACGCGGCGCGCTACATCTGACGCAGACAGAACGGGGTTTGGGTCAGGCGCCGCCCTCCTCGAGGGTGACCTCGATCGGGGTGAAGCCATCACCGGTGGTGTCGATGCCCTTGGCGGTGACCAGCGCCAGCGCCTCGGTGATGATGTCGTTGGTGAACGCGCCGTCCGTCGGCGGTGCCGTGAGCACTGTTGCACCCTCCAGGTTGGCCGTGCCCTGGGCGATCTCGACGGTGCGATCCCACGCCGCTTGGTCGATCATGCCGATGCCCTCGGCGGCGGGCCAGATGAGCTTGTTGATCTCGTTCATCTGCCACAGCTGGTGGCTGTCGCCGAGCTGCGATCCGGCGCCGACGACGATGTCGCGGCACGACTCGGGGTTGTCGCGGCAGTAGGCCCAGCCCTCGATCGAGGCGGCCAGGAAGTTGACGGCCGTCTCGCGGTAGGCGTCGTCGGACTCGAGCTTGGCCGCATCGGCCCAGATCGCGTCCTGGAGCATGCCGACGCCGACGTCCTCGTAGGAGATCACGTTGAAGTCCTCCGGTGTGAACAGCTCGCCGGTGTCGGGGTTCACGGCCTCCAACACCTGGGCGTACTCGTTGTACGTCATCGCCTCGGCGGCATCGATGTCGCCCGCCAGGAGGCCGAGCATGTCGAACTGCTGCTGCACGAGCTCGACGTCGGACGCCGGATCGAGACCCGCCTCGGTGAGGGCGGCGAAGATCTCGTACTCGTTGCCGAAGCCCCAGTTGCCGATCTTCTTGCCGGCGAAATCGTCCGGCGAGGTGATGCCGGCGTCGACGAACGACACCTGCAGCGTCCCCGACCGCTGGAAGATCTGGGCGATGTTCACGATGTCTGCGCCGGCTTCGCGGGTCTGCAATGCCTTGGGCACCCAGGCGATCGCGAAGTCGGCTGCGCCGTCGGCGAGCTGCTGCTGCGGCACGATGTCGACTCCACCTTCGAGGATCTCGACGTCGAGGCAGTAGTCGTCGTAGAAGCCCTGGTCGATCGCCGCGAAGTACCCGCCGAACTGAGCCTGCACGAACCACTGCAGTTGCAGCTTGACGGGTGTCGGGCTGTCGCACGGCAAGATCGTGCCGTCGGACGCCGTCGTCGCATCCGGTGCGTCGGTCGCATCCGGCGCGTCTGTGGCATCGGGTGCGTCAGTGGCATCTGGCGCATCGGTCGCCGCCGGCGGCGTGGTCCCCTCGTCATCCGGCGCTGCCGTCACGGGAGCGGCGTCGTCATCGTCGTCGCCGCAGGCGACGGCGACCAACGACAGAACGGCGAGACCAGCGGTCGCGGCCTTCCAGCGATGTCGTTTCATGTGGTGGCTCCCCCGGGGTCGAGACCCCTGTTGTGTGTGGTGATGCTCTCCAAACAGATGGAGACCAGGTAGAACACCAGCCCGAGGAGACACGCACCGAGCACGTAGGCCCATGCGACTGCGTTCCTCGATGAGGCGATGTTCGAGACGATGCGGGATCCGAGACCGTTCTGGGATCCGCCGAAGTACTCGGCCACGAACGCCGTGATGACCGCCGCCGGGGCGGCGATCTTGAGCGCGGTGAACAGGTAGGGCACGGCGTTGGGTACTCGGGCCTTCACGAGAACCTCTGTTGGACTGGCCGCGTACGACCGCAGCAACTCGAGGTGCGTCGGGCTCACCTGGCGCAGCCCCTTGGCGACGTTGACGAGCACGATGAAGTAGACGACCACGGTGACCATCAGTCGCCGCGGGACCTCGGACGTGATCGAGAACATGTTGTTGAACACCGCGACGAGCACGAAGATCGGGACCGCGTTGAGCGCGACCGCCAACGGCGTGAGCAGTTCGTTGAGCAGGTTGAAGCGCATCAGGAGGAACGACATCGCGACGCCGAACAACGTGCCTGCGACGAGTCCGACCAGGGCGTTGCCACCCGAGACCAACGTCGCGTCCCACACGAGATCGAAGTTGGACGTGAACTGATCCCAGATCGCCGACGGTGGGGGCAGGAAGTACGGCTTGAGGTCGAACACCTCGACGACGGCCTCCCAGAGCGCCAGGAATCCGACTCCGAACACCAACGGAGGCCACACGGCGTGAACGACTCGGTGCACGTTCAACGGTCCTCGACTGCCTGTCCGATGCGATCCGAACGGCCCGGCTGGTGGGCGCGCAGCGCTTCGCGGACCTCGGTGATCTTCTTGAAGAACTCACTGTCCTCGCGGGTGTCGTCGTCCCGCCCTTCGCCGAGGTCGACGGTGACGATGTCGGTGATACGGCCCGGCCGCGGCGACATCACGACGACGCGGTGCGACAGGTACACCGCCTCGGGGATCGAGTGCGTCACGAACACCACCGACGTGCCGGTCTCGGCACAGATGCGCAGCAGTTCAGCCTGCATGTGCTCGCGAGTCATCTCGTCGAGGGCGCCGAACGGTTCGTCCATCAACAGCAACGGCGGGTGGGCGGCGAGCGCCCTGGCGATCGCAACACGCTGTTGCATCCCGCCCGACAGCTGCCACGGCCGGTGATCGGCGAACTCGCCGAGCTTCACCAACTCGAGCATCTCACGCGCCCGTTCGGCCCGGCGCTGCTTGTCCCACCCCTTGAGCTCGAGCGGGAGCTCGATGTTCTTGGCGACGTTGCGCCAGTCGAACAGGCCGGCCTGCTGGAACGCCATGCCGTACTCCTGATCGACGCGCGCCCGGTGGGCGTCCTTCCCGTTGACGGTCACCGAGCCGGTGGTCGGAGCGATCAGATCGGCGATCAGGCGCAGCAACGTCGACTTGCCGCAGCCGGACGGTCCGATCAGCGACACGAACTCGGCGGGCTCCACGGTGAGGTCGATGTCGACGAGCGCGTCGACCTGATTCGGCCGGCCTTGGTTGAAGACCTTGCTCACACCCTGCACGACGACCGCGCTCACGCCAACGCCTCCCCCACGTGCTCCTTGGGTCGGTTGCGCATCAACACGAAGTCGAGGAGCGCCACGAGCCCGGCCATCACCAACCCGAGCGCGGCCGCCCCGAACACGGCGGTGTACACCTTGGCGGGTTCCGACGTGGCCTGGCGCGCGTACTCGATGATCAGCCGCCCGATTCCGCCGCGCAGCCCAGTGGAGATCTCGGCCACCACCACACCGACCACCGAAGCGGTCGCGGCGAGTTTCAGTGCCGGCACGATGAACGGGACGGCGGCCGGGAACCGCAGCTTGAACAGCGACTGGCGAAACGTCGCGGCGTAGCTGTCCATCAACTCCATGGAGGCGGCAGGCGGCGACTTGAGCCCGCGCAGCGCGCCGACGGCGACCGGGAAGAAGCCGAGGAACGCGCCGATCACGGATGCCGAGAGCCACCGTGGCCATACCCAGTCGCCGACCTGGACCCGCCCGCCCCAGCTGACGACGAGCGGTGCCAGCGCGATCAACGGCACCGTCTGCGACGCGACCAGGTACGGCAGCAGCCCGCGCTCGACGACCCGGAACCGCGCCATCAGCACCGCCAACGCGAGTCCGACGGTGACGCCGAGCACGAACCCGAGCAACGCGAGCCGGAACGAGTACCACGCCCCCGACAACACGACCTGCCAGACCTCGCGGTCGGAGCCACGCCGGTCGGGCTCGGTGTAGTGCGAGAACATCTCCCAGACATGGGGCATCGCGGTGTCGTTGGCGCGCGGCAGAATCGTCCATCCGAGCACCCCACCGCCGGCATCAGGACCGAACTGCTTGTACAGCTCCCACAGCGCCGCTGCGAGCAGCAGCGCCGCGACGAAGAACACGGCTCGCCTCACGACTTCGCGGCCACCGACTCGGCGATCGCCGGGATGACGTGGTCGCCGTACGCCTGGAGCGTGTGATCCTTGCCGTCGTGCTGCAGGTACACCGCAAACTGGTCGACACCGAGGTCGCGCAACTCATTCAGGCGGCGGACGTGCTCGGCGACCGGACCGAGGATGCAGAACCGGTCGACGATCTCGTCGGGCACGAACGATGTGTGGGTGTTGCCGGCCTGTCCGTGCTGGTTGTAGTCGTACCCGGTGCGACCCTTGATGTACTCGGTGAGCGCGGCGGGCACTGCGGCGCTCTCGCCGTACCGCTCGACGATGTCGGCGACGTGGTTGCCCACCATCCCCCCGAACCAGCGGCACTGGTCGCGCAGGTAGGCGAGGTCGTCGCCGACATAGGCGGGCGCTGCTACGCAGAACGCGATCGACGCCGGATCGCGGCCGGCAGCCACTGCCGCATCACGTACCGCGCTGATGGTCCACTCGGCGATCTGCACGTCGGCGAGCTGGAGGATGAAGCCGTCGCAGGTCTCGCCGATCAGCTTCAAGGCCTTCGGCCCGTACCCGGCGCCCCAGACCTCGAGCCGGCTCTTCGACGCCCACGGCAACGTGATCGTCGAGCCGTTGTACTCGACGCTGCGGCCGTTGGCGAGCTCGCGGATGACGTTGATCGACTCGGCCATCGTGGCGAGCGTGGTGGGTTTGCCGTTGGTGACCCGCACCGCCGAATCACCGCGACCGATCCCGCAGATCGTGCGGTTGCCGTACATCTCGTTCAACGTCGCGTAGGTGCTCGCGGTGACGGTCCAGTCGCGCGTCGCCGGGTTGGTGACCATGGGACCGACGATCACGTTGCGCGTCTCGGCCAGGATCTGGCTGTAGATGACGTACGGCTCCTCCCACAGGATGTGCGAGTCGAACGTCCAGACGTGCGAGAACCCGTACTGCTCGGCACGCTTGGCGAGATCGACGACGCGCGCCGCCGGCGGCGTCGTCTGCAACACGAGCCCTATGTCCACGGGCGACTCCAGCTGTTTGTGTCACCGCAGGCGGCGACCTTCGCCGGTTGCGGTGACACAAACATGAAAGAGGTGGGTGTCATCACCGGTTTTGGGGGAAGCCGAGGTCGATGGTCGACGTCGAGGGGTCGGGCCAGCGCGACGTGACGACCTTGCCGCGGGTGTAGAAGTTGATGCCCTCCGGGCCGTACATGTGGGTGTCGCCGAACAGGCTCGCCTTCCATCCGCCGAAGCTGTAGTAGCTCACCGGCACCGGGATCGGGACGTTGATCCCGACCATGCCGACCTCGACGTCGAACTGGAACTGACGCGCCGCGCCGCCGTCGCGCGTGAACAGCGCGGTGCCGTTGGCGTAGGGGTTGGCGTTTATCAGGTCGATCCCCTCCTGGTACCCGGCGACGCGGACGACCGCCAGCACGGGTCCGAAGATCTCGTCGTCGTAGCACGCCATGCCGGGCTTCACGTCGTCGATCAACGACGGCTTGAGGAAGAAGCCCTGCTCGGGCGTCACCCCGTCGCGGCCGTCGACGACGAGCGTCGCCCCGGCCGCCGGGGCGCCCTCGACATAACTCGCCACCTTGTCGCGATGCTCGCCGGTGATCAGCGGTCCCATCTCGCTGTCGGGCTCGTTGCCGGGACCGAGGCGCACGTTGGGGATGCGCTCGGCGATCTTGCCGACCAACTCGTCGGCGATCGCGTCGGCCGCGAGCAACACGCTGATCGCCATGCAGCGCTCGCCGGCCGATCCGTACGCGGCGCCGATGGCGGCGTCGGCCGCCATGTCGAGGTCGGCGTCGGGAAGTACCAACATGTGGTTCTTGGCGCCGCCGAGCGCCTGTACACGCTTGCCGTTCGACGTCCCCGTCTCGTAGATGTACTTGGCGATCGGCGTGGAGCCGACGAAGCTGATGGCCGCGATGTCGGGGTGCTCGAGCAGCCGGTCGACGGCGACCTTGTCGCCTTGCACGACGTTGAAGCATCCGTCGGGAAGGCCGGAGTTGTGCAACAGCTCGGCCATGAACAGCGAGGCGGACGGATCTTTCTCGCTCGGCTTGAGCACGAACGTGTTGCCGCACGCGAGGGCGTTGGCGAACATCCACATCGGGACCATCGCCGGGAAGTTGAACGGCGTGATGCCGGCCACGACACCGAGCGGCTGGCGGATCGAGTAGACGTCGACGCCGGTGGCCGCCTGCTCGCTGTACCCGCCCTTGAGCAGGTGCGGGACGCCGCACGCGAACTCGATGTTCTCGAGCCCTCTGGCGACCTCACCCATCGCGTCGGACATCACCTTGCCGTGCTCGGCCGTGAGCAACGACGCGATCTCCTTGCGGTTGGCCTCGACCGCCTCGCGCATGCTGAACAGGATCTCGGCGCGCCGCGACAGACTCGTCGCCCGCCACGCGGGGAACGCCGCCTTGGCCGCGGCGACGGCCGCGTCGACCTCCTCCGACGACGCCAGGTCGACGGCGCCCGATTGCTCACCGGTGGCCGGGTTGTAGACGACGCCGGAGCGACCCGACGTGCCGGTGACGGCCGAGCCGCCGATCCAGTGCGAGATTCGATTCATGTTTGCGCCTCCTCGTTGAGCCCCGTTGTCACGTGCGTCACGTCAGATACTGGGAGAGCCCGCGCTTGAGGTACTGGCCATGCCCGGTGCGACCGTGGAACTTGTCGCTCTCGACGATCACGCTGCCCCGGCTCAGCACCGTGTCGACCTTGCCGTCGATCTCGAAGCCCTCGTAGGCCGAGTGGTCCATGTTCATGTGGTGCTTGTCGTTGATGCCGATCTTGGTCTTGCCCGACGGATCCCACACGACGATGTCGGCGTCGGCGCCGGGCATGATCGCACCCTTGGTCGGGTACAGACCGAACATCCGCGCCGGTGTGGTGCAGCAGGTCTCGACCCAGCGCTCGAGCGTGATCTGGCCGTCGACCACGCCCTGGTAGAGGAGCTCCATGCGGTGCTCGACGCCCCCGATGCCATTGGGGATCTTCGAGAAGTCGCCGATGCCGAGCTCCTTCTGCTCCTTCATGCAGAACGGGCAGTGATCGGTCGAGACCACCGCCAGCTCGTTCATCCTGAGCCCCTTCCACAAGTCGGCGTGGTGGTGCTCGTGCTTCGAGCGCAGCGGTGTCGAGCACACCCACTTGGCGCCCTCGAAGCCCGGCTGCGACAGCTGATCCTCGAGTGACAGGTAGAGGTACTGCGGACACGTCTCGGCAAAGACGTTGTGCCCCGCGTGCCTCGCCGCCGCCACCTCTTCGAGCGCCTCGGACGCCGACATGTGCACGATGTAGAGCGGGACGTTGCCCGCCACCTTGGCGAGCTGGATGGCCCGGTGAGTCGCCTCCCCCTCGAGCTCGGCCGGACGGGTGAGCGAGTGGAACCGCGGATCGGTCTC
>DATMDV010000421.1:0-6469 GCA_035557475.1 Ilumatobacteraceae bacterium | reverse complement strand
GTCATCGTCGATTCTCCTCCGTCGCGACGGTACCGTTCGCCGCCGTGAGAATCCGGGCATCCGACGTCGCGTCTGCGACCGGCGGCACGCTCACGGGCCCGGATGTCGAAGTCGAAGGCGCGTCATTCGACTCCAGGTCGGTATTGCCCGGCCAGCTGTTCGTGCCGATCGTCGCCGACCGCGACGGTCACGACTTCATCGATTCGGCGCTCGCCGCCGGCGCCGGCGCGTACCTCACGAGCCGCCCGCCGGGGACCGGAACGGCGATCCACGTGATCGACACGGCGCGGGCGCTGATGGAACTGGCGGCGTGGGCGCGCGACCGGCTGACCGCGCGTGTCGTCGGGATCACCGGCAGTGTCGGCAAGACGAGCACGAAGGACCTCGTCGCCGGCGCGATCGGCGCCGGCCGCCGTGTCGCGGCGAACGAGCGGAGCTTCAACAACGAGCAAGGGCTGCCGGTGACGATCCTCGGGGCGCCCGACGACGCGGAGGTGCTCGTGCTCGAGATGGGCATGCGGGGGTTCGGAGAGATCCGCCGCTTGTGTGACGTCGCCCGCCCATCGATCGGTGTCGTCACCGTGGTCGGGCGATCGCACACCGGCCTGGTCGGCGGCATCGACGGCGTGGCCCGGGCGAAGCGCGAGTTGGTAGAAGCGCTGCCTGCGGATGGGACCGCGGTGCTCAACGCCGACGACCAGCACGTCGCGGCGATGCGCGATCACACGCCGGCGTCGCTGCTGACGTTCGGGACGAGCGTCACGGCCGATGTCCGGGCCGACGAGATCGAGCTCGACGAGCTCGCCCGGGCCCGCTTCACCGTGCGCTCGCCGTGGGGCACGGTGCCGGTGCGGCTGGCGGTGAGTGGACGGCACATGGTGCTCAACGCGACCGCCGCGCTCGCGGTCGCGGGTGCGCTCGACGTCCCACTCGTCGACGCGGCCGATGCACTTGCAACGACCCGTATCTCCGCGATGCGCATGGACACCCGCCGCGCTCCGTCGGGCGCGACCGTGATCAACGACGCCTACAACGCCAACCCGACGTCGATGCGCGCCGCGCTCGAGTCGCTTGCCGCGCTCCCCGCCGCCCGCCACGTGGCGGTCCTCGGTGAGATGGCCGAGCTCGACGATCCCGAGGCTGCCCACGCCGAGGTGGCAGCGCTCGCGGGCCGGCTCGGGATCGAACTGGTCGCGGTCGGCACCGATCTGTACGGCGTGCCGCCGATCGTCGATCCGGTCGTCGCCCTTGGTCAGCTGTCAGCGCGGGATGCGGTACTCGTGAAGGCGAGCCGGGTTGGCGGGTTGGAACGGTTCGCCGCCGAGCTCCTCGGGGAGGAAGGCACCGGCTGACAGCCGGTGCAGATCTGCCCACCAGGCGAGGAACGCTGCGAAGGCGGCGCCGAACAGCAACACCCATCGGGCGCCGATGGCGTCGATCACCGGGCCGAAGATCAAGTTCCCGATCGGCACGGTGCCGCCGAACGACATGAACCACAGCGGCATCACCGCCGCCCGCTCCGTATCGGCGAGGTTCTGCTGGAAGATCGTGCTGAGCGACGTCGCCGTCAGGAAGTAGGTGAAGCCGACGGCGATCGCGATCGGGAACGCCGGGCCGGCCGAACGGACGAGCGCGAACGCGCCGAGGCTGACCGCGAACGTCGCGAATCCGATCGACACGAGGTGACGGCGGTCGATGCGCGAGAGGAACGTGCCGCCCGCGAGGGCGCCGATGAACGCACCGATGCCCCACGAGACATACAGCCACTTGTAGGTCGACCCGCTCGTCGCCAGTCCGAAGTTGAGCCGGGCGACCGACGGGAAGAGCCCGACGAACGGCAGGCTGAACAGCGAGAACATGCACATCGCCAGCAGCGTTCGGCTGAGGACCTCGCGCCGGCGGGCGATGTTGAGGCCGGTGAGGAGTCGCCGCCAGCCGCGCTCGGGGTGGACGCCACGGATGTCGGGGATGCGCACGATGACCAAGGCGGCGATGAGGAACAGGAACGTGGCGGCGTTGACGAGGAAGACCTGGGCGACCGAGAAGCCGATCACGGCGAGCACCGCGGCGAGCGCCGGTCCGAGCACCCGGCTGCCGTTGAGCGCCGCCGAGTTGAGGCTGATCGCGCCGGCGAGGTCGGCCCGATCGACGAGCAGCGGAATGCTCGCCTGGAACGCCGGGGCGTTGAGGGCATTGGCGATTCCGGTCAGCAGCACGGCCCCGTAGAGCGCCCACAGCGGGCTGTGCGTGGCGACGAGTGCGGCCAATCCGATCGTGGCGACCATCTGCACGATCTGCATGGTGATGAGGAAGCGCATCCGGTTGAAGCGGTCGGCGAGGACCCCGCCGACGAGCGACAGCAGCAGCAGCGGGCCGAGCTGCATGAAGACCAGCAGCCCGACGAGGGCAGCCGATTCGGTGCGGTCGTCGACGTAGGCGGGGAGCGTGAAGTTCTGCATCCACGTGCCAACGAACGACAACGCCATGCCGACGAAGACGATGCGGAAGTCGCGGTAGGCGAGCGCCGCCTTGATCGTGCCGGGCGCGTGGTGACGAACGTGCGGCCCGCGTGGAGGGGTGAGCGAGGACATGTCTTGACCCGGCGGTCAAAGTATCGCCAGGTCCCGCGCCGACGTGAACCGCCGCGCGAAGCTCGAACGATGGCGGAACCAGAACCGAGTCTCGACGGTCGCGCCGAACGAGTGGCCGGCCGGTCACCGCTCGGTACGTTCAGCAGTTGCCCGCTGTGCGACGGGCAGCTGTTTCCCGAGCACGCCCACTTCAGGTGCTCGACCTGCGGGTGGCGCGACTCGTGTTGCGACTGACGTGCAACCGTTGCGTCTTCAGGTGGTGATGAGCTCGGCGGTCGCGCCGAGCGACTGGGCCGGGCCACCGATGAGGATCGTCGTGAGGCACGTCTCGCGCCATCGTTCGAGCTCGGCGCGGATCTTGTCGGGCGGCCCCACCAGTGCGACGTCCTCGACCATCGCCAACGGGATCGCGGCCGCCGCTTCCTGCTTCTTGCCCTCGAGGTACAGCTCCTGCACCTTGGTCGCGACGTCCTCGTAGCCCATCCTGGCGAACACCTCGAAGTGGAAGTTTGCGCCGCGTGCTCCCATCCCGCCGGCATAGAGGGCGAGGAAGGGTCGGATGAAGTCGGCGCACGCCTCGACGTCGTCGCCCGGGATGATCGTGACGGTCGCGGCGATCTCGAACGCGTCGGCTCGCGACGGATCACCGCTCGCGGCGAACCCCTCGGCGAGCCGTTCGCGGTAGAACTCGTCGGCCGACGGGGAGAAGAACAGTGGCAGCCAGCCGTCGCAGATCTCGGCCGCGAGGGCGACGTTCTTCGGTCCCTCGGCGGCGAGGTACACCGGGATCGTCGGGCGCCGCGGGTGGATCGTCGACTTCAGCGCCTTGCCCAGCCCGGCGCCACCCTGGAGCGGGATGTCGTAGTGCTCGCCGTGGAACTCGACGGGTTTGTCGCGGGCGACGATGCGTCGCACGATCTCGACGTACTCGCGCGTTCGTGCGAGCGGCTTCGGGTACGGCTCGCCGTACCAGCCCTCGACGACCTGCGGACCGGACGCGCCGAGGCCGAGGATGAACCGACCGCCCGAGAGGTGGTCGAGTGACATCGCCGCCATCGCCGTCGCGGCAGGGGTCCGGGCCGACATCTGCACGATGGCCGTGCCGAGCTTGATCCGCTCGGTGTGTGCGCCCCACCAGGCGAGCGGGGTCAACGCGTCGGAGCCGTATGCCTCGGCGGTCCAGACCGAGTCGAAGCCGAGTCGTTCGGCCTCCTTGATGGCCTCGAGCGCGCCGGCCGGTGGCCCCGCCGACCAGTAGCCGGTGTTGTAGCCGAGCTTGATGTCACCCATTCCAGGCACCGTAGGGGAGCGCGTGCGTGTCACGATCAGTCGGGTGGACGACGACGAGATCGGGGTGACGAGGTCGGTACGCATCCCGCGTCGCGAGCTCGACGTGCGGTTCACGACGTCGGGTGGCCCCGGCGGTCAGCACGCGAACAAGTCGGCGACACGCGTCGAGCTCCGCTTCGACGTGGCAACGTCGAGTGCGTTCGGGCCGGGCCAGCGCCAGCGCGTGCTCGACAAGCTCGGACCGGTCGTCCGCGTCGTCGTCGACGACGAGCGCAGCCAGCTCCGGAATCGCTCGATCGCCGAGGAGCGACTCGTCGAGCGCTTACGTGAGGCGTTGCACGTCGACCGGCCGCGACGACCGACGCGCCCGACCAAGGGCTCCGTCGATCGCCGCATCCAATCCAAGAAGCAGCGCGCCGAGACCAAATCCCAACGTCGCCGACCGCCCCCCGACGATTGATCAGGGACCCGCCAATCCGTTCTGGCAATCCGTTCTGGGCTGCTGATCCTTGCAGGTGCCGAAACGTTTGGCCGCCCAGAAACGGGAAACAGCGCGACGACCGTCGCTCAGGGGCGTTCGCCGGACGAGTCGGCGACCAGACGAGCAGCGCTCCGGCGTTTGGTGAGCCGACTCGGTCAGACCCGGAATACCACCGGGAGGTGCTCGGGACCGAAGATGCCGACGCTGATGGGCTTCCAGGTCACGTCGCCGTCGAGGGCGAGGTCGGGCATCCGGCGGGCGAGGATCGGCAGCGCCTCTTGCAGCTCGGCGCGGGCGAGCGCTGCGCCGAGGCAGTAGTGGATGCCCGACCCGAACGTCAGCTGCGGCCGATCCGGCGGATCGCGGGTGATGTCGAACGTGCCGGGCGACTCGAAGGCCGCGGGATCGTGGTTGGCCGCGGCCATCGACGGCATGATCATCGTTCCCTTGGGGAACAGGATGTCGCGGTACTCGATGTCGTCACTCGCGAACCGGCCGGTGCCCCGAATCGCCCCGAAGTAACGCATCGCCTCTTCGACGGCGCGCTGTGCCAGCTCGGGCTGCTCGCCCAACAGCTTCCACTGCTCGGGATGCTCCGCGAACAGCGCAACCGTGCAGCCGAGCTGGTTGCGGGTCGTGTCGGTGCCGCCGATGATGACCGCTTCGACCATCATCACCAACTCGTCGGGCGAGAGGCGATCACCCTCCTCCTCGGCGGCGATGAGGTCGGTGATCAGGTCCTCGGCCGGACGCGTGCGGCGTTCGGCGATCAGGCCCCGGGTGTACTCGTCGAGCTCGTCCTGGGCCGCGGTGATGATCGGCAGATCTTCGTGCAGGTTGCCGTTGAAGATCCGCAGCACGTCGGATGCCCAGCGGCTGAACAGCTGCCAATCCTCCTTCGGCGCGCCGAGCAGCTCGCAGATGATCGGGATCGGATAGGGCTCGCAGATGTCGACCGCGATGTCGGATCGGCCGCTCGGTGCGACAGGATCGACGAGCGAGTTCACGACCTCGCGCATGAACGGGCGCAGGCGGTCGGCGGCACGCGGCGAGAATGCCTTGCCGACGAGCCGGCGGAGACGGGTGTGCACGTCGCCTTCGGCCGACAGGATCGACTCGCGGTTGCGCTCCGTGAACTTCGGGTCGTCGATCCCGTACATCTCGAGGATGCGACTCGACGCGCTGTGCCAGCGCTTGTCGCGCAGCACGGCGACGACGTCGTCGTAGTGGAGCACCGAGAAGCCGAACGGGTTGCGGGCGATCCAACTCTGCCCCGCGGCCTCGGCGACGGTGTCGGCCTGTTCGTCGAACGTCAGGCCCGCATCGAGGAAGTCGAGCACTGGGAGCTCGAGCTCGAACACCGAAGTCGCGGCCGTTTGACTCATGGTGCGGACTGTACGCCCGGCCGGGTTCGGTTCTGCCAGCCGAACTTGGCTCAGCTGTTCAGTGGGCAGCAGCCGCGCGAGCCTTGATTCGTGCCTGGACTTCCGGCCGGCGCAGCGGCGGCACCGTCGGCGGTGGCTGCCGGCGGGGCGGAAGGGTGGCGAGAAGGCGAGTCGTCGACGCCGTGACCTCGCTGACGGCGGCTTCGAACGCTTCGGTGACAGCGGTCGGGACGGTCGCCAATCCACTCACCTTGCGAACGTACTGGCGGGCGGCGGCGCTGATCTCTTCGGCCGTGGCCGGCGGTTCGAGACCGCGGAGCTCGGTGATGTTGCGGCACATGCTCCTCAGGATACGACCCGGATACGAACGTCAGCCCGCGAGGGCCACCAGGGGGTCGACGTACTGGCTGGCGAGGAACTGCGCGACCGGCTCGTTCGTGACGTGGCCGTCGGCGGTGTTGATCCCGAGCGCCATTGCCGGATCCTGCCGCGCCGCACCGGCGGCGCCGAGCAGGGCGACGTCGAGCTGATAGGGGAGCGTGGCGTTGGTGAGCGCGTAGGTCGACGTGTGCGGCACTGCGCCGGGCATGTTCCCGACGGCGTAGTGGATGACACCGTGCAGCTCGTAGACGGGTTCGTCGTGGGTCGTCTCGCGGATCGTCTCGATGCAGCCGCCCTGGTCGATGGCGACGTCGACGATGACCGATTGCGGCTTCATGCCG
>DATMDV010000420.1:0-9639 GCA_035557475.1 Ilumatobacteraceae bacterium | reverse complement strand
GCGCCCACACCATGGCCGAGGCGCGCGCCGTCGTCGACGAGATCGGCCTGCCGGTGATCATCCGCCCGGCGTACATCCTCGGCGGACGCGGCACCGGGATCGCGGCGACGCCGGACGAGTTCGAGCGGATGGCTGCCAACGGGCTGGCGTCGAGCCCGATCGGGGAGATCCTCGTCGAGGAGTCGATCGCGGGGTGGAAGGAGTACGAGCTCGAGGTGATGCGCGACCGCGCCGACAACTGCGTGATCATCTGCTCGATCGAGAACGTCGACCCGATGGGCGTGCACACCGGCGACTCGATCACGGTGTCGCCGCAGCAGACGCTCACCGACGTCGAGTACCAGCAGATGCGCGACTCGGCGATCGCCTGCATCCGCCGGGTCGGTGTCGAGACCGGCGGATCGAACGTGCAGTTCGCCGTCGAACCCTCGACCGGACGCCAGGTCATCATCGAGATGAACCCGCGCGTGTCGCGCTCGTCGGCGCTCGCCTCGAAAGCCACCGGCTTCCCGATCGCCAAAATCGCCGCCAAACTCGCCGTCGGCTACACGCTCGACGAGATCCCAAATGACGTTCTCTATGCGGCCGGCGAAGCGGCTGACGCCGCCGCCGTGCCGAACCCGATGTTCACCTCTGAACGACGCGACCAGGGCACCGGGTCACGTCTCGACGAGATCCCCGATCAGAAGGTCTGGCACCAGCCGGCGTGTTTCGAGCCGGTGATCGACTACGTCGTCACCAAGATCCCGCGGTGGGCGTTCGAGAAGCTCCCCGGCACGTCCGGCGTGCTCGGCACCCAGATGCAGTCGGTCGGCGAGGTGATGGCGATCGGGCGCACGTTTCCCGAGAGCCTGCAGAAGGCGCTGCGCTCACTCGAGCAGGGTCGGATGGGCCTCAACTGCGATCCCGCCGAGCGTCAGCTCAGCGCGCTCGACGACGCCGAGTTGCTGACACAGATCTCGATCGCCACCCCCGAGCGCATCTTCCAGATCGGCGAGCTGCTCCGCCGCGGCGTGTCGATCGAGGACATCAATGGCGCGTGCCAGATCGATCCGTGGTTCATCGACCAGATGGCGATCATCATCGACGAGCGGGCGGCGCTCGACGGGATCGGGTTCGACGGCATGGATACGCGCGCGTTCCGCCGAGCCAAGCGCCTCGGGTTCTCCGACGCCCAGCTCGCGTACCTGTGGGACACCGACGAGCTCACGGTGCGCGCCGCCCGCGAGGCGCTCGGTGTGCTGCCGACCTACAAGACGGTCGACACGTGCGCGGCCGAGTTCGCCGCGGCGACGCCGTACCACTATTCGACGTACGAGGACGAGACCGAGGTGCGCTCCTCCGATCGACGTAAGGTGGTGATCCTCGGATCGGGGCCCAACCGCATCGGGCAGGGGATCGAGTTCGACTACTGCTGCGTGCACGCCAGCTTTGCGCTCCGCGATGCGGGCTACGAGACAGTGATGGTCAACTGCAACCCCGAGACGGTGTCGACCGACTACGACACGAGCGACCGGCTGTACTTCGAGCCGCTCACGCGCGAGGACGTGCTCAACGTCATCGCCGCCGAGCAGCCGTACCGGATCATCGTCTCGCTCGGCGGGCAGACGCCGCTCAAGCTCGCCGGCCAGATCCCCGCCGAGCTGGTAGCCGGTACGTCGCCGGATGCGATCGACGCCGCCGAGGACCGTGAGCGCTGGAACGTGCTCTGCACCGAGCTGCTGATCCCGCAGCCGCCAGGCGGCACCGCGGCCGATCTCGAGCAGGCGCTGGTGATCACCGACGAGATCGGGTTCCCGGTGCTCGTGCGGCCGAGCTACGTGCTCGGTGGCCGGGCGATGCAGATCGTGCACGACCGCAACCACCTCGCCCGGGCGATGGACGAGCTGGCCGGGTTCGGCAGCCTCGGGCGCGAGGGTGGGTTGTCCGCCGAGCGTCCCGTGCTCATCGATCGCTTCCTGGCCGATGCCACCGAGGTCGACGTCGACGCCATTCGCGATCACACCGGCGAGGTGCTCATCGGCGGCGTCATGGAACACGTCGAGGAAGCAGGCGTGCACTCGGGTGACTCGGCGTGCGCGATTCCACCGCAGACGCTGCCGGCGTGGGTCGTCGAAGTGATCGAGGCGTACACCGCGTCGATCGCCGAGCGACTCGACGTGCGGGGGTTGATCAACGTCCAGTTCGCGGTTGCCGGCACCACTGTGTACGTGATCGAGGCCAACCCCCGCGCCAGCCGGACGGTTCCGTTCGTCGCCAAGGCGACCGGCGTGTCGCTCGCCAAGGTCGCCTCGCGAGTGATGCTCGGGGCGACGCTCGCCGAGCTCCGCACCGAGGGACTGCTCGTCGAGCCGGTCGTCGGGCACGTCGCGGTGAAGGAAGCGGTGATGCCGTTCAACCGCTTCCCCGAGGTCGACTCGGCGCTCGGGCCCGAGATGCGCTCGACCGGTGAGGTGATGGGGATCGACACCACGTTCGGCCGCGCGTTCTACAAGGCCGAGTTGGCAGCCGGCACCGTGTTGCCGATGGGCGGCACGGTGTTCTTGTCGCTCGCCGACTCCGACAAACCGGCGGGTCTCGTGGTGGCACGCCGACTCAAGGAGCTCGGTCTCGGCATCGCGGCGACGAAGGGGACCGCCGCCCACCTCCGGCGGTTCGGCATGTACGTCGACCAGGAGGTCGGCAAGGTGCAGGACCACGACGCCGTCACGGCCGTCGACCTCATCGCCGACGGCAAGATCAGCTTCGTCGTGAACACACCGCAGGGACGCGGCGGGCGCACCGATGGTGAGCAGATCCGCAAGGCGGCCAGCCTGCACCGCGTGAGCTGTGTCACCACGATCGCGGCCGCGCTCGCGGCTGCCCAGGGGCTCGCCGAGCGGCCGGGTGACGCGCTCACCGTCCGGTCGCTGCAGGAGTACCACGCTCGATGAGCGACGGTTGATGACAGTTGGCGACGAGCCGTGAGCGTCGACACGCGAGTGCACGTCGGCTCGGTCGAGCTGCGGAATCCGGTGATGACGGCTTCGGGAACCGCCGGTTACGCCGACGAGCTGGCGTCGTTCTTCGACCTTTCGACGATCGGGGCGATGGTTGTCAAGTCACTCGCCGCCTTCGAGTGGGCCGGGAATCCGGCGCCCCGCCTGCACCCGACACCGCAGGGGATGCTGAACGCGGTCGGGCTCCAGGGCCCCGGCATCGAGCACTGGCTGGCCAATGACCTGCCCCGCCTGCTCGATCGCGGCGCGACGGTCGTGGCGAGCATCTGGGGGCGCACGGTCGACGAGTACCGGCGGGCCGCGGAACTGCTCGGTTCTGCGCCCGCCGGCGTGGTCGCCGTCGAGGTCAACCTCTCGTGCCCGAACCTCGAGGGCCGGGGCGGGATCTTCGCCCACGACAGCGAGTTGTCGGCCGCCGTCATCGCCGCCACCGACGGATGCGGCCGTCCTCGCTGGGCGAAGCTGAGTCCCAACACCGACCGCATCGTCGAGGTGGCCGATGCTGTTCGCGCGGGCGGTGCCGAAGCGGTCACACTCGTCAACACGCTGCTCGGGATGGTGGTCGATCCCTCGACGCGACGCCCTGCGCTCGGTGCGGGCGGGGGCGGGCTGTCGGGTCGTGCGATCCACCCGATCGCGGTGCGCGCGGTGCACGACGTTCACCAAGCCCACCCCGATCTGCCGATCGTCGGCGTCGGTGGCGTGGCGAGTGGGTGGGATGCCGCCGAGATGATGCTCGTCGGAGCCGATGCGGTCCAGGTCGGAACGGCCACGTTCGAGGATCCGGCGGCCCCCCGCCGAGTGCTCGACGAGCTGGTGAAGTGGGCGGACGCAGGAGGTATCCGCCACTTGGCCGATTTGGGCGCGCTAGCGTAAATCGCATGGCAACACCTCCGCAGTTGACCCCGGAGCAGCGAACCGCAGCACTGGCCAAAGCGGCCGAGGCTCGGGCAGCACGAGCCGAGATCAAGGCGCGACTCAAGATGGGGTCGATGACCCTCTCCCAGGCCCTGGCCTCGGATGACAACAACGTCGGCAAGCTCAAGGTCGTGTCGATGCTCGAATCTCTCCCGGGCGTCGGCAAGGTCAAAGCGCGTCGCGTGATGGACGAGATCGGCATCGCTGACAACCGCCGCGTGCAGGGACTCGGCACCCAGCAGCGGGCTGCGCTCCTCCAACAACTCGGCTCGTGATCCGTTGATCTTCGTCGTCTCCGGTCCCGGGGGCGTCGGGAAGGGCACGATCGTCGATGAGCTGGTGTTGCGCGATCCGAGGTTGAACCTGAGTAGATCGTGGACGACTCGCGCCCAACGGGTTGGTGAGCCCGACGGCGCGTACGTCTTCACGACGCCAGCGGAGTTCGAGGCCCGGGTCGAGGCCGGCGGTTTCCTCGAGTGGACCGAGTTCCTCGGCAACTACTACGGCACGCCGGTGCCCGACGGGTCGTTCCTCGCGCCGGATGTCGACGTCGACCTGGTGCTCGAGATCGAGGTCGACGGCGCCCAGCAAGTGAAGCATCGCCATCCCGACGCGATCCTGATCTTCGTGCTGCCGCCGTCGCGCGATGAGCAGGAACGACGGCTGCGCAACCGAGGCGATGCCGGCGACAAGGTGCTCGCCCGCTTGCGCAAGGCCGAGCTCGAGGAACCGGTCGGACGGGCGCTCGCCGACTATGTCGTCGTGAATGACGATCTGGAGCAGACGATCGACGAGTTGGCTGCCATCATCGAATCCGAACGCAGCCGGTAGGCTTGCCGGGCTGTTCCACAGTTGTCGCACCCTGTCACGAGCCGTGTGACCGACGCGATCATCCATGTGCGACCACCCACGCCGTCCGGCGTGACGACCCAAGGAGCCCGGCCATGGCCCAGTCCCACGACACGATGATGAACCCTCCGATCGAGGGCTTGCTCTCCCGTGTCGATTCCAAGTTCAGCCTGGTCACGCTCGCCGCCCGGCGGGCCCGCAACATCAACTCCTACTTCAACCAACTCGGCGAAGGGCTCGGTCACATGATCCCGCCCCAGGTGTCGTCGGTCGCCCGCAAGCCACTGAGCATCGCGTTCGAGGAGATCTCCGCCGACAAGATCGTGTGGACCGAGCCGCCGGAGCCGGCGAGCGACGAGTCCGGCGACGACGGGACGGACTGACCTCGCCCATGCTCACCGGCCGTCGCGTCGTCCTCGGCGTGAGTGGCGGGATCGCCGCCTACAAGGCCGTCGAGGTGTGCCGCCGGCTGGTCGATGCCGGAGCGCATGTCGTGCCGGTCATGACCGCCGGCGCCGAGAAGTTCCTGGGACGGGCGACACTGAGCGCGCTCGCCAGCGAGCCCGTCCGGACTGCCCTGTTCGACGCGCCTGAGCCGATCCCGCACACCGAGCTCGGGCAGTCGGCCGACGTGATCGTGGTGGCGCCAGCCACGGCGCGGGTCATCTCGGCGTACGCCCACGGCCTGTCGACCGACCTGCTGACCAACACGTTGCTCGCAACCCGGGCGCCGGTGGTTGTGTGCCCGGCGATGCATACGGAGATGTGGGAGCACCCGGCCGTCGTCGACAACATCGAGATCCTTCGCCGGCGCGGGGTCCACATCGTCGAGCCCGAGACCGGCCGCCTCGCCGGTGGCGACATCGGGACCGGCCGCCTCGCCGCGCCGTCCGACATCGTCGACGCGGTCATCCGGGTGCTCGGACCCTCCGACCTCGCTGGTGTGCGGGTCGTCGTGAGCGCCGGCGGCACCCGGGAGCCGATCGACGCGGTCCGCGTGATCGCCAACCGCAGCACCGGCAAGCAGGGGTACGCGATCGCCGCCGAAGCGTCGGCCAGGGGTGCAGTCGTGACGCTCGTGTCGACCGTCGAGCTCCCGCCGCCGTCCGGGGTCGTGGTCGAGCACGCCGAGACCGCGGCCGAGATGCAAGAAGCGGTCGAGCGCCTCGCCGCGGAAGCCGACGTCGTGGTGATGGCCGCAGCCGTGGCCGACTTCCGCCCCAAGGCGCCCGCCGACGGCAAGCTCAAGAAGCGCGACGGAATCCCCGAGATCATCCTCGAACCGACGCCCGACATCCTCGCCGGGCTCGGCGCCCGCAAGCGCCCGGGCCAGGTGCTCGTCGGGTTCGCCGCCGAGACCTCCGACCTGGTCGATCACGCCGAGGAGAAGTTGCGGGCGAAGCGTCTCGATTTCGTGGTGGCGAACGATGTCAGTGCGCCTGGCGTCGGTTTCGGGCACGATACGAACGCGGTCACGATCGTGCGTGCGGGGGTAGCCGTGCGCCCCGTCCCGATCGCGGACAAGCGGGCGATCGCGCGTACCGTCGTCGACGAGATCGTCGCGATCCGAACGAACAACGACACCCCACCACCGACCTGACTGGAGCAGATTGTGTCTCGCTGGACCTTCACATCCGAGAGCGTCACGGAGGGTCATCCCGACAAGATGGCCGACCAAGTGAGCGACTCCGTGCTCGACGCGATCCTGACCGAAGATCCGGACGGGCGGGTTGCCTGCGAAACGCTGCTGACCACCGGTCTGTGTGTCGTCGCCGGCGAGATCACCACGTCGGCCTATGTCGACATCCCCAAGATCGCCCGCGAGACCATCAAGAGCATCGGCTACGACAACGCCCTGTTCGGCTTCGACGGCAACACGTGTGGCGTGATCGTGTCGATCGACGAACAGAGCCCGAACATCGCCCAGGGTGTCAACTCCAGCGAGGAGCTCCGGGGCGGCAAGGCCGGTGAGGACCAACTCAACGCCCAAGGCGCCGGCGACCAGGGGATGATGTTCGGCTACGCGTGCAACGAGACGCCCGATCTCTTGCCGTTGCCGATCTGGACCGCCCACCGCCTGGCCGAACGGCTCGCTGAGGTCCGCAAGTCGGGCCAGCTCCCGTACCTCCGTCCCGACGGCAAGACGCAGGTCACGTTCGAGTACGAGGATGGCAAGCCGGTCGCTCTCAAGGCCGTGTTGATCAGCACCCAGCACCAAGAGGGCGTCGATCGCGACAGCGTGATCCGCCCCGACCTGATCGAGCAGGTCATCCGCCCCGTCGTCCTCGACGAGTACGGCGACGACGACTACGACGTGTACGTGAACCCCACCGGGACGTTCGTGCTCGGCGGCCCGCATGCCGACTGCGGCCTCACCGGCCGCAAGATCATCGTCGACACGTACGGCGGGATGGGTCGCCACGGCGGTGGCGCGTTCAGCGGCAAGGACCCGAGCAAGGTCGACCGCTCGGCGGCCTACGCCGCGCGATGGGTCGCCAAGCACGTCGTGGCCAGTGGCGCGGCCGACCGCTGCGAGGTGCAGGTCGCGTACGCGATCGGCATGGCGCACCCGGTGAGCATCCACGTCGAGACGTTCGGCACCAACGAGGTCGACGAGGACAAGATCGCGATCGCCGTGCGCGACGTGTTCGACCTGCGCCCCGGTGCGATCGTCCGCGACCTCGACCTCAAGCGGCCGATCTTCCGGGCTACGGCCGCCTACGGGCACTTCGGCCGTCCCGGGTTCCCGTGGGAGGAGCTCGGCCGCCTCGACGCGTTCAAGGCGGCAGTCGGCGTGTGATCGTCGCTCGGGTCCTCCCGAACGTCACCGGTCTCGACAAGCATTTCGATTATCTCGTCCCGGAGCGCTTCGCGCCGCTCGTGACGATCGGGACGATCGTGCGTGTCCCACTGCACGGCCGGCGCGTCGGCGGGTGGGTCACGGCCATCGGTGAGTCGCCGGAGGTCGGTCGCGTCGATCGCGACTCGTTGAAGGACATCACCGGGGTCACCGGCACCGGGCCGCCGGCCGAGCTCATCGAGCTGGCCGAGTGGGCAGCGGTGCGATGGGCCGCCAGGCGCCGGCACTTCCTCGTTGCCGCGTCACCCGTGCGCGCGGTGCGTCAGCTCCCCGGTCTCCAGCGCACCGGCCGCGTCGCCGAGCCGCGTTCGGGTGCCACGACGTCGATCCTCACCGCCGGCGGGGGAGTGCTGCGGCTCCCACCCACAGCCGACCCGGTCCCGAGTGTGTACAGCGCCGCCGCCCTCGGCCCGACGTTGGTCGTCGTGCCGGCGCTCGAACAGGTGCGGATGCTGGGCGCCCGGCTGCGCGGTGCCGGGCTGTCGGTGGCGGTCGTGCCCGACGAGTGGGCGAGCGCGGCTGGTGGTGTCGACGTCGTGATCGGCACCCGGACGGCGGCGTGGGCCCCGTGCCCGGGCATCGCCTCGGCCGTCGTGATCGACGAGCACGACGAGGCGTTGCAGAGTGAGAGCAGCCCCACCTGGCATGCCCGTGAGGTCATCATCGAGCGGTGCCGGCTCGCCGGGGTGCCGGTCGTGTTGGTGTCGCCCTGTCCGACGGTCACCGCACTGCACTGGCAACCCGCGGTGCGACCGCCCGCGTCGCGCGAGCGCGACGGCTGGCCGATCGTCGACGTCGTCGACCGGTCGGATCAGGAACCGTGGCGGCGCTCGTTGTTGACGTCGACGCTGATCGGGCACCTGCGCGATCACGATCGTCGCCTGGTCTGCGTGATCAACACGACCGGACGGGCGCGCCTACTGGCGTGTCGACGGTGTCGCGCGCTCGCCAGGTGCGAGCGTTGTGAGGGGGCCGTCGCCCTGGTGGATCCCGGCGTGCTGGTGTGCGGGAGGTGCGGCGCCGACCGGCCGGCGGTGTGCCGCGAGTGCGGGTCGTCGGCGTTCGCCAACCTGCGTCCAGGGGTGACACGGCTCGCCGAGGAGCTCACCGCTGCGGCCGGCCGGCCGGCGGTCATGGTGACCGGTGCCGATGCCGACCTGCCCCCGAAAGCCGGCCTCTACGTCGGCACGGAAGCGGTCCTCCATCGGGTTCCGACAGCCGACATCGTGGCGTTCCTCGACTTCGATCGCGAGATGCTCGCGCCCCGCTACCGCGCCAACGAACAGGCGATGGCGCTCATCGTCCGCGCCGCCCGGTTGGTCGGGCCACGGCGCCGTGGGGGCCGGATCGTCGTCCAGACGCTGCTCCCACAGCACGAGGTGATCCGCGCCGCGCTGGTCGCCGATCCGGGACGGCTCGCCGAACACGACGCGCTCAGCCGGCGCGCGCTCGGGTTGCCGCCGTACCGGGCGCTGGCCACCGTGTCCGGCGTCGGAAGCGACGAGTTCGTCGCCGGCCTCGATGGCATCGAAGTGGCAGGCGGCGACGCCCGCTACGTCGTCCGCGCGGACGACTGGACAGCGCTCGGAACCGCGCTCCGCGAGGCCACCCGGCCACGCGGGTCGCGTTTGCGGATCGCAGTCGATCCGCCGGACGTGTGATCCGGCGGATCGAGGCGATTGATCAGCCGGTCGACTTCGAGGTCAGCCGCAACATGACCGCACCGGCGCCGATCAGCGTCAGGGCGAGTGCCACGAGGCGGGCTGTGTCGTCACCGGTGCCGGTGGCGGGGAGCGACCCGGCGACGGTCGTGGCCGCGCCCGACGACTGATCGACCGAACTGGTCGGACCCTGTTGCCCGACCGAGCTTGTGGTCGGACCAGCCTGCTCGACCGTCGTGGTCGGTCCGGCGGCCGTGGTGGTGGTCTCACCCGCCAGCGTGGTCGTGGGCGCCGGTGTCGTGGTCGTCGGCGGAGCCGTCGTCGTTGTCGTCGTCGTCGTCGTCGTGACGAC
>DATMDV010000419.1:0-13356 GCA_035557475.1 Ilumatobacteraceae bacterium | reverse complement strand
CGTGCTGAGCACGACGGTCACCGCGCGTTCACGCAGCCGGCGACCGAGCTCGTCCCGATGGCCGTCGTCGAGATGCGCGTCGGGCTCGTCGAGCACCAGTAGCTGCGGATCACCGGCCAGCGCGGCGGCGATCGCGACGCGACGGCGCTGTCCACCCGAGAGCCGGCCGCAGCGTTCGGTCGCGACGTCGGCCAGCCCAACGGCTCGGATCGCCCGCCCGACAGCGCGCCGGCGTGCGGACGTCGAGTGGGCCACCTCGCGCATCACGGCGACGAGATCGACATGGTCGAACACCGTCAGCCGCGAGGGAACCGTGTCGTGTTGGGGGAGGTAGCCGAGGAGGCGGCGGGTGTCGACGAGCCCGTCGGCGGTCGACGTGTCGTTGCCGCTGACCGTGATCGTTCCGATGTCCGGTCGCAGGACGGTCGCGACAAGTCGCAAGAGCGTGGTCTTGCCGCTGCCGTTGGTGCCGACGATCGCCGTGACGCCGGGACCGAACGTCAGCTCGGGGATGGCGAGGTCGAATCGCCGGCCGAGTCGCAGGGCGACTCCGTCGAGGCGGGCGATCGCGGTCACCGCAGCTCCAGCCGGTCGAGATGGCGGCGACGGCCGACGAGGATCGCCGACGCGCTCGCGGTCACGACGATCGCCACCAGCTGACCCGGCCACCGGTACGGGGCGATGGCGTCGTCGACGACCTCGGAGATCGCGATCACGATCAGCAGCCAGGCGCAGCCGATCACACCGGCCGCGGTCGCGATGCGCGTCCGGGTCGCCAGCACGAGCGTCGCCGATGTGGTGGCGAGGCCGGGGAGGATCCACGCGACACGGAGCCATCCGTCGGCGTGGCGGCTGAGCAACGTGATGGCCAGGGTGACGGCGATGCTGCCGCCGAGCACCGACAGCGTGCGGATCATGAGCAGGCGGAACCCGGAGATCGCGGCCGCGGTCGCGACCTCCTGCGTCGGGTCGGTGGCCGCGCTGAACGCAGCCGCGACACCGACGACCGGAACGAGCGGCGCGAGCGCAAGCAGGACCGCGAGGCGGTCGGCGTCGCGCCAGCCCTCACCGGCGGCGCCGGCAGCGAACAGCAACACCACGCCGACAGCCGCGATCCACGCCCATCGCAAGGCGGGCGTCGCAGCAACCAGTCGGGCGGTCGGTTCGGGCATCCGGCAGACGAGCAGCAGCCGCTCGAGGCGCGAACGACGCGGCGCCATGGTGAGTGCGACGACGTCGTCGAGCACGGCCGCGAGGAATGCCCCGTCGTTGGCCGCGACGATCTCGGTCGCCCGGCCACGCTCGATCGGATCGGCGGCGATGGCGTCCTCCAACGCCCGCCGGATGGGCGTCGGGATCGGGTCGCCGGCCACGTAACGCTCCAGGAGATCGGTCATCGCGGCACTCCCTTCCATTCGGTGCGGGTCAGTTCGGTGCGGGCCCGTGACAGGCGGCTCTTGACGGTGCCGGCCGGGATCCCGAGCAGCAGCGCCGCTTCGTTCACGGTGAGGCCGTCGAGGTACACGGCCTCGACGACGCCCTGCAGATCGGGCGCCAGCCCGGCGAGGAGCTCGTCGGCGGGTGTGCCGGGCGGGGGCAGTTCCACCGTGTCGGGGACGTTGTCGACCGGTGTCGGCGGGGCCCGGCGACGGAGCTGGTCGACGAGGCGGCGCACGGCGATCGTCCACAGCCAGGCCCCGACCGCGCCACGTTCGACGCGGTAGTCGGGCGCGCTGCGCCACGCCGACACGAAAGTGTCCTGCAGCGCGTTGTCGACGAGCTCCTCGACGGCGCAACGCCGGCGGAGGCGGACGAGTATCCAGGCCGCGTGGCGGCCGTAGAGGTCGACGAGCGCGGCGTGGTCCCCCTCGGCGATCCGGTTGACCAACCGGGCGTCGGTGTCGTCGTGATCAGGGGCGCGCACTCGCAGGTCAGCCTGCCATGGTCGCGTCCGGGCGCCGGCGGAACGGCTGGCGCAGCTGGCCCCACACCCCGAGCGGCATCGGCTCGTCGATCCCGTAGCTGCTCGGCGTGCGATCGGGGGGCATGAAGTAGGTGCCGAACAACTGGTCCCAGATCGGGAGCAGGCCGGCGTAGTTGGTGTTGATGGCGTCGCGCTCGTTGGCGTGGTGCCAGTGGTGGAAGTCGGGCGTGAGGACGACGCGATGGAGCGGGCGTAGCCGCCACCGCACGTTGAGGTGCGCCCACAGGCCCGTGACGACTTGGAGGACGGCGAGCGCCCCGGTGATCTCGAGCGACACGCCGGCACCGAGGAGGAACGCGATCGCGGGCGCACCGAAGACACCGTCGAATGGGTGGGCGCGGACACCCGAGATCCAGTCGAGATGGATGGCCGAGTGATGGACGGCGTGGAAGCGCCAGAAGAACGGCACCTCGTGGCTCATCCGATGGATCCAGTAGACGGTGAGATCGAGGAGCAGGAAGCCGAGTCCGGCCTGGGCCCAGAACGGGAGTGCCGTGACGAACGGTCGCAACGCGAGCCCGGGGAGCCAGGCGAACGAGGCGACGCCGATCGCGACGCCGACGATGATGCCGGCGATCTGCGTCACCGGTGTCAGGAGCAGGTGCGTGATGTCGGTCCGCAGGCCCAGGCGACGCAGCGGCGTGCGATGGCGCGGCCACAGCTTCTCGATCGGGCGGAGGATGAGGAACAGGCCGACGAGCGCCCCGATCGGCTCGTAGCCGAGCGCGATGCCGGCGACGATCGCGCCGGCGGCGAACAACGAGACGAGGATGCGCCGCCACAGGCGCCGGGTCGGGACGTGGCGGGTGCTCGGGTCGGGCGGCGGGAGGATCGCCCGGCCGGTGGGGAGTGGGAGGACCGCCCGACTGGCGGGCAGCGGGGGAGCGAGGGTGTCCATACCCGGTCTTTCGGGGTCACGGCGTCGTTTGGTTCACGCTCCTCTGCATTGCGGGTGATCCGGGTGTCCGCGAGCGGAGTGCTTCACGACCGGCATTCGACGGTTGGGTACGGTTGGCCGGGTGAGCGTGGCCGTGGCGTTGGAGGATCTGCCGGGCGAGATCGGGCGTTGGGGCTTCGGCTATCTGCTGACCTCGAGCGACGACGGCCGGCCGCACGCAGTGGCCCTGATCCCGGTCGTCGATGACGGGGCGCTGCGGTTCGAGGCCGGTGGTCGGACATGTCGCAACGCCGCCGCCCGCCCGGGAGTCTCGATCGTGTTCCCACCCGTCGGCGACGACGGGTTCAGCCTCGTGGTCGACGGCGACGCGACGGTCGACGGCGACTCGGTCGTCGTGACGCCCACGTGGGCGGTGCGGCACCGGCCCGCACCGCACTGAGCATGTCGCTGCTCGGTGCGGCGAGTGCAAGCGTCACCGGACTCGACACCGACGTCGAGCGGGTGCTCGACCTCGGCGGGATCCTGGTGTTCGCGATCTCCGGCGGGCTGACCGCGGTCCGCAAGGAGTACGACGTCGTCGGGGTCGTCGCGTTGAGTCTCGTGACCGCGCTCGGGGGTGGGATCCTGCGCGACCTGTTGCTCGGCGACACGCCACCGGTCGCGCTGCGTGACACGAACTACCTCGTCGTTCCGCTCGTGGCGGCGGCGATCGTGTCGCTGTTCCACGGGCTCGTCGACCAGCACCTGCGCCGTCCGGGTTTGGTGTTCGACGCCGCGGGACTCGGGCTGTTCGCGGTCACCGGCACGGTCAAGGCGCTGTCGCTCGGGGTCAACGCGGTCGGATCCGTCGTGCTCGGCGTCATCACGGCCGTCGGTGGCGGCGTGCTCCGCGACGTGCTGGCGCATGACGTGCCGGCTCTGTTCCGCGCCGACAGCACGCTTTTCTCGATCCCCGCCGCGCTCGGCGCGACCACGGTGGCGATCGCGTGGAAGGCCGACATCTACGGAGGGCACGTCGGCGCCGTGGTCGCGCTGGGCGTGTTCGTGTTGCGGCTCCTCGCCCTGCGGTATCAATGGCGCGGTCCGCGCCCGAGAGTGCGAAGTGGCGTGCGCGACGGCGGCCGGCAGTAGATACGTTCGGTGACGTGACCCGTGTGAAGCCGGTGGCTGGCCGCAACGACGGAGTGGACCGCTACTTCCGGCGCATCGGTTACAAGGGCCGCGGTGCACCCAACCTGAACACGTTGCGCCAGCTCCAGGCCGCGCACCTCATCCATGTCCCGTTCGAGAACCTCGACGTGTTCCACCGGCGGGGCGTGCGCGTCGACGTGAACTGGTCGTACCAGAAGATCGTCAACCGCCGGCGCGGTGGATGGTGCTTCGAGCTCAACGGATGTTTCGGAGCATTGCTCGAACAGCTCGGCTATCGCGTCACCCGGCTGTCGTGTCGTACGTTCGAACCCGGTACTGGGGGACTCAGCGCGGACTTCGACCACCTCGCGCTCCTTGTTCGAATCGGGGAGGACCGGTACCTCGTCGACGTCGGGTGGGGCGACTGCCCGCTCGCGCCCATCCCGGCCGAAACCGGTGAGTATGCGAGGCGGCCGCGCAAGGTGAGGATCGAGTCGACCGACGACTCGCTGCGCCTGATCGAGCGCGTCGAACGGGTCGACGGCGAGACCACGTGGGAGCTCCAGTACGAGGCGTCGCTGCACCCGCGGGCGCTCGCCGACTTCGACGATCGCAGCCGGTACCTCCAGACCGAGCCCGGACTGAACTGGACGGAGAAGCCGTTGGTGACGCGTGCGACGTCGGCGAAGGGCGGGCGGGTGACGCTCCACCACGACCGGCTTCGGAAGCGGCAGGATGACCTGTCGTTCGTCGATGAGCACGTGTCACAGGAGAAGTGGGCGTCGGTCCTGTCGACGTTCTTCGACATCGCACCACCGTGATGGCGCCGCTCTCCTGATCGGCGAGACCACCCCGAACCCATCATCGATTTGATCCTGAGCGCGTGACCGGGGGCATGCTGGCGGGATGGCGACGGCGACATTCGTTGGGCGCGACGGCCTTCAGCTCGTCGCCGATGTTCTCGGCCCCGATGACGGCCCGCCGGTGATCCTGCTCCACGGCGGTGGCCAGACTCGTCACTCGTGGCACGGCACGGCGACGACACTGGCCGGCCGGGGCTGGCGCGCCGTGTCGCTCGACATGCGGGGTCATGGCGAGAGCCACTGGGATCCCGAAGGTGACTATTCGCTCGAAGCCTTCGCCGCCGACATCACGCTCGTTGCCGGGAGCTTCGACCGCCGGCCGGCGCTCGTCGGTGCCAGCCTCGGCGGGATCTCGTCGATGATCGCGATCGGCGACTCCGGTGGCGGCACGGCCCTCGCCTCGTCGCTCACCCTCGTCGACGTCGCGCACAGGATGGAGACGACCGGACGCGAGCGGATCGGTGCGTTCATGCGGAGCGCTCCCGACGGTTTCGCCTCGCTCGAGGAAGCAGCCGACGCCGTGGCCGCCTACAACCCGCATCGGCCGCGTCCACGCGACCTCAGCGGTCTCCAGAAGAACCTGCGCCAGCGCGACGACGGTCGTTGGGTCTGGCACTGGGATCCGAGGTTCATCACGGGCAAGTTCGGCTCGCCGGACGAGACCCGCGCGTCGGTGGTCGATCCCCGCAGGCTGGACGCTGCTGCGGAATCCCTGACCCTGCCCACGCTGCTGGTCCGCGGCCGTTCCAGTGATCTGCTCAGCGAAGCCGGGGCACAGGCGTTCCTCGACGTCGTCCCCCACGCCCGCTTCGCCGATGTGGAGGGTGCCGGTCACATGGTCGCCGGCGACCGCAACGAAGTGTTCAACAAGGCGATCCTCGAGTTCCTCGCCGACCATCGCCCTGAGTGACCGCGTGAGGCAGCGACTACGCAGGGATCGCAGTGACGATCACGTTGCTGCGATAGCTGCGGACGGCCGCTTCGAACTCGCCGCCGCACGTCACGAGTCGCAACAGCGGTTCGCCGTCGCGCGCGAAGACGCCACTCACCGAGACGGCTGGCTTTGGCACCAACTCGACGGTCGAGACGGTGAACGCCTGCTCGGAGCCGTCGTCGTAGACGACCGTGATTGTCGCGCCGACGGGCGTATCGGCGAGGCGCGCGAATAGACCGTTCACGCCGCGCCAGTTCAAGTGGCCGGCGATGACGGCCGAACCGCGTCCACCCGGCGACGGCCCGTGGCGGTACCACACCAGCGTTCGGGCATCGGGTGGCACGTCCAGTTCGTTCTCCGCGTTGACACCCGCCGGGATCACGGGTCCGTCGATCTCGAGGCCCGGGATGATGACTCGCGTTGGTGCGATGACGTCGTTGGGTGCGAGGACTCCGATGTCGGCGAGGTGGGTCACGATCGGCACGATCGTCGTGGTCGTGGTCGTGGTCGTGGTTGCGGGCGTCGTGGACGTGGACATCACCGCCTCGGAACTGGTCAAGCTGGTCGTCGGCGAGGGAGGTGACGGGACCGTCGACCCCACCGCCGAGGTGACCGCTGCGAGCTCGAGCTCGTCAATGTCCACCGCGGAGGAGCTCGCGCCGCTGACAAGCACCACGAGCGCGCCGATGATGACTCCACCAACGAGTACGAGGACGGCGACTGCCGAGATCACGTTGCGTCTCGACACGGATCAGCCGGCAATTCGCCGCGATCGTGACCGGGAGACGACAGCGACGAGAACCATCGCGGCCATCATCACCGCGATCAGTCGGCCCGTCGCGACACCCGCCGCCGGCGTTGCGAGCTCGGTGCTGCCGTCGCCGGTCTGGATGCGCTCCGGGGCGGTCTGCAGGTCGGTGACTTGAACCGCCGCCCAGCCGAGCGTGCCCGCCGACTCGGAACCGATGAGGTACATGAAGTTGGCCGTGCCGTCGGGGTACTCGACGTTCTGTGGTGCGGCGAGCGGTGCGCCACCGGCAAGTGGTGTGACTTCGATCTCGTAGGGACCGGCGGTGACGACCTCGGCTCGTTCCGTCGTCGGCGCCACGTCCCTCAACACGGGTTGGGCGTTCAAGAGGACGGTGACACCCTGTGCCGCCGCGGCGTGGCGAACTACGAGCCGCGATGTGCCCGCCGGGACTGCGGTCACGTCGTCGGCGAAGACGCTGAGTTGAGGAGCGCCCGTCGGGCCGAGATGGGCGACCATCGATCCCCGGAATCCCGACGGCACCGTGACGGTCTGGGCCAGCAACGGCGACTCAGTCGACGCCGCGCCGGCAGTGCGGATCTCGATGACGTGATCACCGGCGGGGATTGCGAGGGGATCGGTACTGCGTTCCGGCTGGAACGTCGGGAGTACCAGGGTCCCATCGAGATAGATGTCGGCCACGAGTCCTCGCAGTCCATGCACGACCCGGATGAGACCGTCTGTCTCGGCCTGCGCATGCGCCTGCGGCGCAGACACTGTGGAGAACCCCGCCAACGACACGGCAAGCACCGCGCATGTCAGCGCGGCTGTACGTCGCGCGCACTTCATGTTTCCGCCTTGGCGTTCCGCCGGAGAGTCCGCTGACCCTCTCTCCTCCGCCAATGCTCACACTAGGCGGTCGTGCGGTTGAAGCAAAATTGACACCTGGGCCGAGAAGGGTCGTTTCGGCTGCTAGACAGAAGAACGGCGGGTTGTCAGCGAAGAGTCCGATTGGTGGTGGCGCGGCGTGATTGCTGCGGCGGTGATGGCGATGGTGGTGGCGGGAACCGTTCCCGGCGCGACCCTCGACGTCACGTCCGTCGATGCATCCGCATATCCGACGGTCGTCATCGACTTCGTCGTCCCCGCGCCCTACGCCGCCGTCGATCTCACCCCGGCGATGGTCGATATCGACGGAGCGCCAGTCGACGCTGTGGCCCAGGTTGATGCCGCGAGCGTGGTCGTGCGTCTCGTCGTCGACGATCGTCCGGTCGTTCCCGCTGACGTGATTGGAGCGTCGCAGGGCGCGGCTGTCGAGTTCGTGCGCAACACCGCCATCGGCACACGGATCGCCGTCGGCACCCCGAGCGGGCTGCAGACGGCAGTCACCAGTGATCCGGTTGCCACGATCGCCCGCATCGCGGCGATCACTGCTGGCGCTCCGGCAGTGTCTCCGTTGCCGGGGCTGATCCTCGACAGTGCGGCCGCGCTCGCGGCTGACGAGTCCACCGCTCGGCATCTGGTCGTGGCGCTCGGTGGACCGCTGGAGGGCTCCGAGGTGCAGTTGGCCGAGATCGCCGATGTCGTCGCCGCCAGTGGCGTCACGCTGCACATCTTGCGCGCCGCGGGAGCAGAAGAACCCGCCCTGACGCTGATCGCCGAGCAGAGCGGAGGAACCGCTGCGGATTCGTCAGAGGCCCTCGCGTTCTTCGACGTCGTCTCCGCCGCGATCTCCAACCGCTACCGGATCACCACCACGCTGACGGCGCCGGGCGACCACGTCATCGGGCTGAGGATCGACGGTGCGCCGCCCATCACCGCCCGGTTCGACGTCGAGCCGCCGGAGGTTGCGTCGGAGGCACCAGTCCCGGAGATCGCCTCAGCGACGACGCTCGGAGTTCCCGCTGTGGTGACCGGTCCCGTGTCGACGACTGCTGTTGCGGAGTCCGGGAGCGCCGATACCGCGCTCCCGGACGATGGCACAACAGCGTCCGACGAAGAGAGCGAATCGCCGTTCGGCGCGATCGCGGTCGCGCTCGAGATCTCGATGGCGGTCGTCGTCGCGGTGTGGTTGGTGATGCGATGGCGTCGACGATGGCGCGATCGAGGGGCGGATCTGGTCACGTCGTCACAACCGGTATTGGTTGGCGGAGCGGAGGCATCGACGGCAGAACCACAGCAAGCGCGTGACGCCCAGGGACACGCGGCGGCCCGACCACGGCCAGCGCGCAAGTTGCCGGCAAGGGAGACGACGCAACCACTGCCCGTGCTCGGGCCGGCGGTGTCGCGGCGGTCAGCGTCCGAACCGGACGGCGGCCACGATGGACGTTCCCAGGCGGAACCGGCGCTCGCCGGCAAGGATGCGCCGCACGACGTCGGAGCGGAACCGGCCGTGCACGAGGCGACGGATGCCGCGGCTGGCGTCGGACCCGAAGGACCCACTCCCACGCGCCCGCCACGACGCAAGCTCGCGCTCGCGACAACAGACGACACCAGTTCTGAAGCAGTCGCCGCCGATGAGTTGGAGAGCGCCCCGGTGACGCCGAAGCCGAAGCCGAAGTCGAAGCGGACGCCGGCCGCGGAGCATGCCGCAACCGCCCGGGCAGACGCCGAGGAGGAGCGCGTTCCGGAGCCGACGCCGAAGCGCCCGACGAAGCCGAAGCAGCCGCTCGGGACGGCGTCCGCGTCAGCTACCGAAACCGCGGTGGCGAAAGAGGCGGCACCGAAACCCGAACCGGTGGACGCCACGCAGCTTCGGCCCGCTCGCGCAAAACCGCCGTCACGGTCCGTTCGGCGTCGTGGCGGGCGCTCATCGCCTGCGTCGCGCACGCGTCGATCCGGTCGGCGCGAATTCGGACCGGACGTCGCTGCTGAGGAGTCGTCTTCGGCGTCGGAGTGGCTCGTCGCCGGGAATCTGCGATTCCGTCCAGCAAGCGGTGAGGTGTGGTCGGGGAGCCACCGGGTCAAGCTGACACCGTCGGAGCTCGCGATCCTCGAGCTGTTGGTGACGGGCGGGAACCGCGGGGTCACCGAGGCGGACATCATCGGAGCCGGCGGTCTGGAGCCAGACGGCAGGAACATCGCAGAGATGCTCGACCGCATCCGTCACAAGACTGGTCTCGCGGGTCGCGGCCCGACGGTACGACGTGAGCGAGTCATGCTCTACTTCTTGGACGACGAGGTGGAAACCGGCGCCGCTGCGCAAGTCAGTCATCGGCGCGGTCGCCCTTCAGTGCGCCGCTGAGGTGCACGGTTCGCAAACCGTCTCGATCTGACTGGCAACGTCGGTACGCAGTCCATCGTGGCTGTCGGCTTCTCGGCTCGGCGCGCCGCCCTCGTGGGACGTCCGCGAGTGAGGAGTGAGCTGGTCTCCTCAGGACAGTTGGAGGGCCGTGGACGCGCTGAATTTGGAACGTGGTTCGTCGTCGACGGAACGCCGCGAGGCGAAGACAAAGCGTCGGTTTCCTAACGATCGCGGCAAGGGTGTCTTTGTCTTCGGCTCTGCGGCTGTGTCACGCGATCGTCGCGAGCGCCTCGCAGGCGAACTGGACAGTTTGGTCGAGCGTCATACCACGGCCGGCCTCCAGTAGCCGATCCCATTCGGCGCCGAGCATTGTGGCCGATGCTGCCATCGCATCGGCGACGGTGGCGGTCGCGATCTCGGTGCGGAACGAGCGGCCGTCGAGACAGCCGAAGATCGTCGCCGCCGGCTCGAGATGTCCGGAGGCGTGCAGGACCTCGACGGCGCGGTGCAGCGCGTTCACGAAATGCATTTTCTCTCCCCGCTGCTCGATGTCGCGCAGGAGATCGATCAGCTCGCCGGCGAGCTCCGCGGCGGGCAACACCTTCATCTGCAGCTCGACTCGGTCCCGTCGGATCAAGGTCTGCACCCACGGGTTACGCGCCGTCGTGGCAGCCACCATCGCCCGCTCGAAGTCGGCGAGACCGAGGAGTGGTTCGGATCCGGCCCGGCCGATCGCAACGACATACCAGCCGAGAGCGATCCCGGTCTGCCACCCGAGAGCTGTCGCACGGTCGACGATCTGACGGGGGAGCGCCCCAGGGTCTCTGCCGGCGAGCACGAGCGTGGCCGCGAGGGGCCACGCACCGAAGACGTGCAGAAACGACGGAGCGCCCGGCGCTTCTGCATATTCGTAGTAGCGCTGTTGACATGAGATGGCCTCTTCGAGGTTGCCGTCCATGACGTGCACCCAGCCGAGGGTCGTCCATGCACGTCCATGGGTCTGCGGATCCCCTTGTTCCAACAGCTGCTCGGCGAGCCGGCGGGTCTCGGCCATGTCGCCGAGCGCGGTGAAGGCGTACAGCGAGGCGGCCCCGAGCGCTGCGTCACTCGCCATCAGACGGTCGCGGGAGTCGTAGAACCAGCGGAGGACCTCGACTGAGCCGCGAAGCGACATAGGCGCGCCCAGAACTGCGAGGTGGTCCAGTGTCTCGGTGAGGTCGTGGTCGGCCGCCCACAGGAAAGCGGCGCGGAGGTCGGCGGTGATCAGCTCGATCTCCGCCGCGATGGCGACTTCGTCGGGGCCGACCGTGGAGAGTGCCGCAACGATGCCCCTTTCGGCGACGTGCCGGCTGTGCCGGGTGCTGTACTCGTCCAGTGTGCCGTGGCGGTCGAGGTGGGACCGTGCATAGGTGCGCATCGTCTCGAGGTAGCGGTAGCGCGTCGTCGGCCCCGACGTGTCGACGGTACACATTGACTTGTCGACCAGGCCGGTCAGCGCCTCCACGACGTCGAGGTCGTCCACTTCCTCGTCGCTGGCGACGGCGATGGCATCGTCGATCGTGAACGAACCGACGAAGACACCGAGTCGATCGAAGACCGCCTGCTCTTCGGGTGTGAGCAGTGCAAACGACCAGTCGACGGTCGCCTGCAGCGTCTGATGACGACCGACACCGGTGCGCCACCCTCCGGAGAGCAGACGCAACCGTTCGTCGAGACGTTCGTACACACCGCTGGTCCCGAGCGAACGAGCTCGCGCCGCGGCGAGCTCGATGGCCAGCGGCATGCCGTCCAGGCGACGGCAGATCTCACCGATCAACACGAGTTCTTGGTGGTCCGGCTCGAACCGGTGCCGTTCGGCGCGCACCCGCTCGACGAACAACTCGACAGCGTCGCCGCTCCCGCTGACATCGTCGTCGATGGACAGCGGGCCGAGTGGCATGACGTGTTCGCCGCGCACCATCAACGCCTCGCGACTCGTCGCCACGACACGCAACCCGGGGCAGGTCTTCAGCAGACGCTCGATGAGCGTTGCCGAGGCGCGCATCACGTGTTCGCAGTTGTCGAACACGACCAGGGTGGTGCGTGTCTCGAGGTACTCGACGACCCGGTCCTCGATCGTCTGGCCCTGCGCCGGCTGGACCACGAGTGCCGCGGCGACCTCGTCGACCACTGCCTCGTCCGAGCGCGCTCGTGCGAGGTCGACGAACCAGACGCCTCCGGCCAGCTCGCCACTGACCCGATCGGCGGCCTCGATCACCAGCCTCGTCTTGCCCATCCCACCGACGCCCACGATCGTGACCAGCCGGTGCGCACCGATCAGGCCCAACAGGTCGTCGAGCTCTGCAACTCGCCCGATGAACGGGTCGAGGGGTACCGACAGGTTGCCGCGTCGATCCTCGACGGTTCTCGGCCGGGGATGCTGCTCGGCGCCCACCTGCCACAACCGCAACGTCGAGTCGAGCCCGGCCAAACGATGCTCGCCGAGATCGGTCAGACGGGTCTCATCGCGAACGAGCGACGCGGTCGCGTCGGACAGCAAGATCTGACCCCCGTGCCCCGCCGCCATGATTCGTGCGCCACGGTTCAATGTCCGCCCGAAGTAGTTGCCGTCGCGCTCCTCCGCCGTTCCAGTATGAAGACCCATCCGTACCGGCAACCGCACACCGTCGCGAGTCTCGATCGCCGCCCGCAACGCGGCGGCGGCGTCGGAAAACGCGGCAACGAATCCGTCACCACCGGACGCGAACACGTACCCGCCGTGATCGCGAATCGTCGACAACACGTGCTGGTCGTGCTCGGCGAGGGACGTGCTCATCGAGGCGACATCCTGCTCCCACCTCGCGGTCGATCCTTCGATGTCGGTGAACAGAAACGTCACCGTTCCGGTCGGGCGTGCGGCGTCCGCAGCACCGTTCACGCCCGGACGCTAGTGGACCCGCGGAGAGCCCTTGACCGGGTCGGTCGTCGCGCTCGTCTGCGTCGTCCCCTCCTCCACCGGTTCCGATTCGGGCACGCAGCAGCGTCCTATGCCGCCGCTGCAACGACACCGGGCTGCGCGCCGCACGCAGCATCGGTGAGCCGTGTGGCTGCCGCTGCGAACTGCACGTCCTTTCCCTCGACGGACTGAACGACCTGTTCGCGCCGTCGGCACAATCTTTCGAGATGGTGCCGCGTGCGTTCACGGCCGGAGAGGCGCCATCGCGCCTTGTTGGACACGCCGACAGCTGGTCTCACGGTCTGGGAAATGGAGTGCACGTTCTATGCTCACGGTTCCGTCGTAGCCGCGGAGGTACACGCGGACGTCCCCGCCCTCGTAGCTCAGGGGATAGAGCATCGGTTTCCTAAACCGTGCGTCGCAGGTTCGAATCCTGCCGGGGGCACCGAATAAGTCCTGGTAGATGATCTCGACGGTCTCTGGCTTCTGGTCGAGACGGCCCGTGGTAACGCTGTGGTAACGCTCTGATACGCTGTGGTCGTGGCCAGCGGCACGATCTACCGCCGGCGGACGCCCTCCGGGGCGACGTCGTGGGTGGCCCACGCGACCTGGCAAGAGG
>DATMDV010000418.1:0-16743 GCA_035557475.1 Ilumatobacteraceae bacterium | reverse complement strand
GACACGGGTCGGTCACCGCCTTCGACGAGCCACGCGGGCTCGGCGAGGTCACCGACGACGACGGCGCAGTGTTCGCGTTTCACTGCGTCGAGGTCGCCGACGGTACGCGCTCGATCGGGGTCGGCACGCCGGTCCGCTTCGAGGTCCTGGCCAAGCTCGGCCGCTACGAGGCGGCGAGGATCGTGTCGTGGACAGCCGCGAGCGACGCATCGTCGACGTGATCCTGGCCCTCGGCCCAGGCGAGGTGACCACGTACGGCGACATCGCCGACGTCGCCGGGTACCCGAAGCGGGCACGTCTCGTGGGCAGAGTTCTGGCGACCACCGCGCTCGACGTCCCGTGGTGGCGGGTTGTCAACGTCAACGGCCGGCTGGTGCCGGGCCACGAGCGCGAACAGACGCAGCTGCTGCGGGCCGAGGGTGTCGTCGTTCGGGCGGGTCGCGTTCAGTCGGCGCCGATCGGGCGGTTCACGCGTCGGCCGCCGGATCCTGGGCGGCGGCGGCCTTGACCTGTACGAACGCGAGGCGGATGTTGGCAAGCGCATCGCGCATCGTCGCCGAGTCGTCGCCGAGCCGATCGCCGAGACCCTCGACAAGACAGGCGACGGCGTCGATGGCAAGGGCCGCGGCCCGCAGATCAGCGGGATCGGCCGACAGGTGGATGGCGGCCAGCTCGTACAGACCCATCACGTGGTTGGTGACCACGAGCTCGGCCGGCACCTCGGCCAACCGGGCCTGCGCGTCGCGGAGTGCCTGGTCGGCGCCGTCGGGCGTCGAACCGTCGTCGCCCTCTGGCCCGGACCGGTCACCGGAGGATTCATCTCTCACGTGCGCTACCCTACCGACGACAACTGAGGCGAAGTGGGGGAGACCCCCACCCGACCACACCGACGGGCAGAGCCCGACAGACACGTGCGATCGGGTCAATGCTCATGATCGCGACGGCGTGGCCGCCCGACGACCGAGGCGCTGCTGGCGCTGGCCGTCGGAACCGCACTTGTCTCCGGTCGTGCTCCGCATCGACTTCGCGAGCACAGCAACCGGACTGGGAGGCCAACCCATTGCACAGGAGTGATCAGCCATAGCACCGCCGAAGAGCGAACAGCACCGTGTGAACGACCGCATCCGGGCCCGCGAGGTCCGCTTGATCGGTCCCGACGGCAATCAGCTCGGCATCAAGCCTGTCCCCGATGCGCTGAAGATGGCGCGAGGGCTCGACCTCGACCTGGTCGAGGTGGCACCGATGGCGAACCCGCCCGTCTGTCGGATCATGGACTACGGCAAGTTCCGGTACGAGGAGGCCCAAAAGGCCAAGGAAGCCCGGAAGAAGTCGTCGAACGTCACGGTGAAGGAAGTCAAGTTCCGTCCCAAGATAGGTAAGGGTGACTTCGACACCAAGGTGCGCCACCTCATCGGGTTCATCGAGGAGGGCCACAAGGTCAAGGTCACGCTGCAGTTCAGAGGTCGCGAGATGGCCCACCCCGAGCTCGGTTCACGGATCCTCGACGGTGTCATCCGCGCCGTGGGCCCGGCCGCCAAGGTCGAGAACGAGGCCCGGCTCGAGGGCAGGAACATGTCGATGGTGCTGGCGCCGGACAAGAAGGCGCAAGAGGCGATGAAGAAGGCGGCCGAGGAAGCCGCTGCCGAGCTGGCCGCGGCCGAGTCTGCGGCACGCGACACGGTCGAACCGGAAGCAATCGCAACGGAAGCAAGCGAAACGGAAGCAGTCGCAACGGAAGCAATCGAAACGGAAACGGATGCGGCGACGGCCGGAGACGGCGACGAACCGGAGACGGAGACGGTCACCGACGAGTCGGAAGTCGTCGAGCCGGAAGAAGTCGAAATGGCAAAGGTCGCGGTGACCGCGGGCGACAGCGACGAAGGATCAGGAGAACCACATGCCGAAGATGAAGACGAGTAAGACCGCTGCCAAGCGGTTCAAGAAAACTGGATCCGGCAAACTTCGGCGTCAGCAGGCCATGCGTCAGCACCTGTTCGAGAAGAAGCCTTCGACGCGGACCAGGCGCCTCGCCGCCGACGTCGACGTCCACCCGTCCGATGTGAAGAACATCAAGCGTCTCCTCGGTGAGCGCTGACCGCGTCCCCCCAATTCGTAGAGAGGTAGTGAGATGGCTCGCGTCAAGCGCGGCGTGGCGGCCAAGAAGCGCCACAAGAAGGTTCTCGAGAAAGCCAAGGGCTACTACGGGAACAAGAGCAGGTCCTTCCGCGCTGCGAACGAGCAGCTGCTCCACAGCGGGCAGTACGCGTTCCGTGATCGGCGGGCGAAGAAGGGTGAGTTCCGGCGCTTGTGGATCCAGCGCATCAACGCCGCCTGCCGTCAGAACGACATGAGCTACAGCCGGTTCATCGCCGGATTGAACGCGGCGGGCATCGAGGTCGATCGCAAGATCCTCGCCGATCTCGCCGTCACCGACGCCGCCGCCTTCGCGTCACTGGTGGCGTCGGCCAAGGCAGCGCTCTGAACAACCCGCTGGCGTTCAACAACGCCAAGGTCCAACGGCTGCGGCGCCTGCTCGGGCGCCGCAGTTCGCGTTCCGAGGAAGGCGCGTTCGTCGTCGAGGGGCGCCAACTCGTTCTCGAGGCCGTCGATGCCGGATGGGAGATCGAGGCCGAGTTCGTCGCCGTCGGGACCGACCCGGTCACCGGACCCGACGCGTTCGTGCTCGGCCCCGGTGTCATCGACCGGCTCGCCTCGACCGAGTCACCCCAACCCGTCCTCGCCGTCGTGCGCATCCCCGCGCCGCCTCTCGACCTGGCGGCGGCTGGTCTCGTCGTCGTCGCCGACCGCATCGCCGACCCCGGCAACCTCGGCACGATCCTGCGCTCCGCCGAGGCCGCCGGGTTCGAGGCGGTGGTGGTCACCGCCGGTTCGGTCGATCCGTTCAACCCCAAGGTGGTGCGCGCGTCGGCTGGATCGTTGTTCCGGATGCCCGTGCTCCACGCCGACCTCACGGCGGTCCACGCGGCCGGCCTGCGGACCGTCGGCACGTCGTCGCACCGAGGGTCGGCCCACACCGAGGCCGATCTGACCGGGCGGATCGCGCTGGTCGTCGGCAACGAGGCGCGCGGGTTGCCCGACGACGCCGCGGTCGACGAGTGGGTGACGATCCGGCACCACGGCCGGGCCGAGAGCCTCAACGTGGCGATGGCGGCGACCGTGCTGTGCTTCGAGGCCGCCCGCCAGCGCGCGAACGCCTGAACGTGTCGGTCGGACCAGAACTTGTTGGTCGTCGTGGCGTGGCCCGCGTATCCTTGCCCCGATGCGCGTGCAGCGATTTCGGTGCCCCGGACAGACCGGGGAGCGGTGACGCCGACGATCGGTCAGCGCGCCACCACCTGAGTCCGTCCGGGGAGATCCCGTCCCGCCCGTTCGTCGCCTCGAAAGGACTCCAGTGATCGACGACATCCGAGCTGCACGCGAGGCCGCCCTCGCCGAGATCGCCGCCGCCGGCGATCTCGACTCGATCACGATGCTCGGCGCCAGCCTGCTCGGCAAGCGCGGCCAGCTCGCCCAGTTGAAGACCAAGCTCGGCGCGCTGGCGACGGTCGACGAGAAGCGGGCGGCCGGGCACGCCGTCAACGAGGCGCTCGCCGCGGTCGACACTGCGATCGAGGCCCGCCGCGCCGAGCTGGCCGGCGTCGCGCTCAACGCCCGGGTCGAATCCGAGCGGCTCGATCTGACGGAGTACGCGGGCAAGCCGCGTCGAGGGCATGCCCACCTCGTGACCCAGGCGTGGGAACGGCTCGAGGACGTCTTCATCGGGTTGGGGTTCCAGATCGCCGAGGGGCCCGAGGTCGAGACCGACTGGCACAACTTCGAGGCGCTGAACATGGGTGAAGGGCACCCCGCTCGCGGTGAGTTCGACACGCTGTTCGTCGACCACGCCACGCCCGCCGGTCAGACGGGGACGACCGTGCTGCGCACGCACACGTCGCCCGTGCAGATCCGCACCATGCTCACGACGGCGCCGCCGATCTACATCGTCGCTCCCGGTCGCGTGTTCCGTCGCGACACCCCCGACGCCACCCACATGCCGGTGTTCCACCAGATCGAGGGGTTGGTCGTCGACCGCGACATCACGATGGCCGACCTGGCGGGCACGATCGAGGCGTTCACGAAGGCGTTCTTCGGCGGCGACTTCACGTCGCGCCTGCGTCCGTCGTATTTCCCGTTCACCGAGCCGTCGGCGGAGTTCGACATCCGCACGCCGGCCGGCGCCTGGCTCGAGCTCGGCGGGTGCGGCATGGTCCATCCCAACGTGCTGGCGGCGGGTGGCTTGGATCCCGAGGTCTGGAGTGGCTTCGCGTTCGGCTTCGGCATCGACCGGATGGCGAAGGAACGCCATGCCGTCGGCGACATCCGGGAGATGTTCACGAACGACATCCGCTTCCTGGAGCAGTTCTGATGGCCCCTGGCATTCTGATGGAAAAGTCGCGGCCATGAAGATCCTGTTGTCCTGGCTCAACAACTACGCCGAGTTCGGCGACGACGTCGATGCACTGGCGACGGCGATGACGTCGCTCGGCATGGCCGTCGACGACGTCCAACACGTCGGCGCGACCGTCGCCGGTGTCGTCACCGCCCGGGTGGTGCGCACGGAGTCACACCCCGACGCGGCGAAGGTTCATCGCGTCTACGTCGACACCGGCGACGGCACCGAGCGCCACGTGTGGTGCGGTGCGTTCAACATGCAGGCCGGTGACGTCGTGCCGCTCGCCGTGATCGGTACCACGATGGGCGACGGCCAGACGATCGAGCGCCGAGGCATCCTCGGGATCGACTCGGAGGGGATGCTCTGCTCGGCGCGCGAGCTGGGCCTCGGCGACGACCACGGCGGGATCCTGATCCTGCCTTCCGACAGTCCGCTCGGCGTGCCGTACGGCGACGTGCTGGGCGTCGAGCCCGACGTCTTGTTCGACATCGACATCACGCGCAACCGCCCCGACTGTTGGGGCTATGTCGGGGTGGCGCGCGATCTCGCCGCGCACCTCGGGCGCGAGCTGCGCGTACCCGCCCCGGAGTTGGACGACACCGGCGATGAATGGCGGGCGGACGTCGAGATCGTCGCCGGCGACCGCTGCGGGCGCTTCACGTCGACCGTCATGTCGGGCATCGTCGTCGGCCCGTCGGCCGTTTGGATGCAGCGCCGCCTCACCGCGGCCGGGATGCGACCGATCAGCAACGTCGTCGACGTCAGCAACTACGTGATGCTCGAGCTCAACCAGCCGAACCACGCCTACGACCTCGCCACGCTCGGCGCCGACCCGCAACGACGGGGTTTCCGCATCCGGCTGGCGGCCGCCGGCGAGACGATGACGACGCTCGACGGCGACGAGCAGACGTTGACCCCCGACGATCTCTTGATCTGCGACGGTGACGACCGGCCGATCGGCATCGCCGGAGTGATGGGTGGGCTCGACACCGAGATCACCGACGACACGAGCACGGTCGCCCTCGAGATCGCATGGTTCACGCCGCTCGGCGTGATGCAGACGGCCGGACGGCTCGGCCTGCGCTCCGAGGCGTCCGCCAGGTTCGAGCGTGGTGTCGACCCGTATGGGATCGTCAGGGCCATCGCCCGGTTCGCCGAGTTGCTGCGCGAGACGTGTCCTGATCTGGTGGTGCACGCTGGTGTCACCGACGTGCGGGGCGAGGCCCTCCCGCCACCCGAGCGGTTCACGGACGTGCGGATCAGCCAGGTCAACCGGATCCTCGGAACCGCGCTCACGGCTGACGAGCTCCCTGGACTGCTCGATCCGATCGGGTTCACGGTCTCGGGCGACGGCGACACGCGACGGGTCGCGCTGCCGTCGTGGCGACCCGACAGCGAGGCCGAGATCGACGTCGTCGAGGAGGTCGCCCGCCACTACGGCTACGACCGCATCGGCAAGACAGTGCCGAAGTCGATCGTGCACGGACGGTTGTCGGCCATCCAGATCCGCCGCCGTCAGCTCCGCGATGTCCTGCTCGGGCTCGGCATCTCCGAGGCGATGCCCAACCCCTTCCTGGGGCCTGACACCCTGGCGCGGGCGGGACTCGACAGCACGGCGCTGACGATCAGCAACCCGCTCGTCGCCGAGGAGAGTGTGTTGCGAACGTCGCTCCGGCCCGGACTGCTGCAGGCGATCGCGTTCAACGAGTCACATCGTCGAACGGGCGTCGCGCTGTTCGAGATCGGCCATGTCTACCCACCCGGCGACGGAGAGCTGCCCGACGAGTACGAAGCACTGTGTGTCGTGCTGGCCGGCCAATCGGCGCCGGACGCGATGGCGGTGTGGCGGGAGGTGTCGAGCGCCCTTGGTGTCGGCGCCCGAGTCGACCAGGGTCGCGTTCCGCCTGGTTTGCACCCGACGCGTTCGGCGACGCTGTCGCTCGGGAAGGACCCGATCGGTGCGGTGGGGGAGATCGACCCGGCGGTGCTCGGGCGGTTCGACGTCAGTGAGCGGGTCGCGGTGCTCGAGCTCGATCTGGACCAGGTGCTCGCCAAGCCGCCCAAGCCGGCGTTGTGGAAGGCGACCAGCCGGCTGCCGTCGAGCGACCTCGACCTGGCGTTCACGTTGCCCGACGACGTTCCGGCGGAGAAGCTCGAACGCGCGATCCGCCAGGGCGCCGGGGCGCTGCTCGTCGACCTCGACCTGTTCGACGTCTACCGGGGCGAAGGTGTCGGCACGGGGCGGCGCAGCCTCGCCTACCGGCTGCGCCTCCAGCCGACCGATCGCAACCTGACCGACGCCGACATCGCCGGGGTGCGCGAACGCTGTGTCGCCGCGGCGACGAAGCTCGGCGCCGAGCTCCGCGGCTGACGCGCCGCGCGCCTCCTCAGTTGGCGCTGAGGTCGTCGGGGGCTTCGGCGAGCCAGGCGAGGCGTCCGCCCTGGCGGCGCAGGACGTTGCGCCACAGCTCTTCGGGCTCGTGGCCGAACAGGTCGCCCGGGTCGGGATCGAGCACGAGCCAGGCGCCGGCCTCGATCTCGAGCTCGAGCTGGCCGGGGCCCCAGCCGGCGTAGCCGCGAAAGATTCGCACCGCCTCGAGCTCGGCCGCGACGAGTGCCGGATCGACGGTCAGATCGGCCGACACGACACGGCCGGAGACGGGCGACAGCTCGTCGGTCGACGCCGAGATCAGCTGGCGGGTATACGCAAGGGCAATCAGCGCGTCGGGCTCGACCGGACCGCCGGCGAACACCCCGCTCGGTGACGATTGCAGATCGACCCAACGGTCGAGCGGTTCGTCGAGTTGCTCGGGCGTCGGCCGGTTGATGATCACACCGAGCGCACCCTCGTCGTGATGCTCGAGCACGTAGACGACGGTGCGATCGAAGTTGGGATCCTCCAGCGGCGGGGTCGCGACGAGCAGGCGGCCCTTCGTCGGTGGCGCGCCGGGGATCATCGCTCCAGTCTGCCCGTTCGGACGGGTTCCTCACCGCCGGGCGGCGGTTCCATCCGCATTGCATGACAATGCGAACGGCTGTATGATCATGCGGATGGTCACCGTTGGAATCATCGGGGCGTCCGGCTACACCGGGGCCGAGCTGCTGCGCCTCGCCGCCCAGCATCCCGACTTCGACGTCGTGTACGCGACCGGCGACTCACAGGCCGGCACCGCGGCGGCGGCGCTCTACCCGTCGCTCGCAGCGGCGTATCCCGACCTGGTGTTCGAGGCGTTCGACGTGGGTCGGGCACAGGGGCTCGACCTGGTGTTCCTCGGGCTCCCGCACGAGGCGAGCATGGCGCTGGCGCCCGAGCTCGTCGGCCACGTCGGCTGTGTCGTCGACCTCTCGGCGGCGTACCGCTTGAAGGATCGCGCCGCGTACCCGGCGTACTACGGCTTCGAGCACGACCAGCCCGACCTGCTCGCCGATGCGGTGTACGGGCTGCCGGAGAAGTATCGCAACGAGTTGAAGGGCGCCGGCCTGGTCGCCACGCCCGGGTGCTACGTGACCGCCGCGACGTTGGCGCTCGAGCCGCTCGTCACCGGCGGGGCGATCGACCCGAACGGCGTGATCGTCGATGCCGCGAGCGGCGTGTCGGGCGCCGGACGCAAGCTCAGCCACGAGAACCTGTTCGCCACCGTCGACGACAACTTCACGGCGTACGGGCTGCTGAACCATCGACACACGCCTGAGATGGAGCAGGAGACCGGCGCCCAGATCCTGTTCACCCCCCACCTGGCGCCGATGAGCCGCGGCATCCTCGCCACGTGTTACGCGCGTCCGGCGGCCGGCACGACGCCGACGACCGACTCGTTGCTCGACCTCTACCGGAACCGGTTCGCGGGTGAGCCGTTCATCGTCGTGACCGAGGGTTCGCCCTCGACGAAGGCGACGCTCGGTTCGAACTCGGTGCATCTGACGGCGCGCTATGACGAGCGCACCGGCTTCGTGATCGCGATCGCCGCCCTCGACAACCTCGCCAAGGGTGCCGCGGGGGGCGCGGTGCAGTCGGCCAACGTGGCCCTGGGTCTCGCCGAGACGGCTGGGCTGTCGCGCGTCGGGCTCATGCCGTGATCGAGGTCGCCGCCCAGAAGGCGGCCACGCTCGTCGAGGCGCTCCCGTACATCCGGCGCTTCTCGGGGAAGGTGGTCGTCGTGAAGTACGGCGGCAACGCGCTCGCCGGCACGTCGGAGCACGACGCCCTGGCGTTGTTCGCCGAGGACATCGTCCTGATGCGGCTCGTCGGGATGCGACCGGTCGTCGTGCACGGTGGCGGTCCGCAGATCAGCGACTTGATGTCGCGGCTCGGCAAGCAGACCGAGTTCCGCGACGGGCTGCGAGTCACCGACGCCGAGACCGTCGACATCGCCCGGATGGTGTTGATCGGTCAGGTGAACCCCCAGATCGTGTCGGCGATCAACGTGCACGGCGACTACGCCGTCGGTGTGAGTGGCGAGGACGCCGGACTGATCCGGGCCCACGCGCGCGATCCCGAGCTCGGGTTCGTCGGCGATGTGGCGAGGATCAACCCGGCGATCCTCGAGGGGCTGCTCGAGGACGAGTTCATCCCCGTGGTGGCGACGATCGGCACCGACGACTCCGGGCAGGCGTACAACATCAACGCCGACACCGTCGCCGGCGCGATCGCCGAAGCTGTCGTCGCCGAGAAGCTCGTCTACCTCACCGACATCGAAGGGCTCCGGCGCGACGTCGACGACGCGGCCACCATCATCCGTCAGACCACGGCCGGCGAGCTCGACAAGCTGGTGGCCGACGGTTCGATCGCGGGCGGCATGATCCCGAAGGTCGTGAGCTGCATCAGGGCGGTCCGCAACGGTGTCGCCCGCGCTCACATCCTCGACGGGCGCATCGCGCACGTGCTGTTGCTCGAGATCTTCACCGATGCCGGTATCGGCACGATGGTCGCACCAGGAGACTGAGATGACATCCACCAACACGGACATGTCGAAGACCGCGGTCGCACCAGCGTCGCATCCGTTCGACACCAGAGAGCTCGACCACTGCCCGTTCATGCCGGTGTTCGGCGCTCCGAAGTTGATGATCGAGCGCGGCCGCGGCACCGAGGTGTGGGACACCGACGGCAAGCGCTACCTCGACTTCCTGTCGGGGATCGCGGTGGTCTCGCTGGGCCATGCCAACCCCGTCGTCGCCGCCGCGATCGCCAACCAGGCGGAGACGCTGCTGCACGTGAGCAACTTCTTCGCCAACCCGGTGGCGACGTCGGCGGCGATCAAGATCAACGACCTGCTCCGCGAGGCATCCGGACACGACGGGCAGATCTTCTTCACCAACTCCGGCGCCGAGTCGAACGAGTGTGCCATCAAGCTGGCTCGCAAATGGGGCGGCCGCGGCCGCCACACCGTCGTCAGCGCCCTCGGCAGCTTCCACGGACGCACGCTGGCGTCACTTGCCGCGACCGGACAGCCGAGCAAGCACGAGCCGTTCCAGCCGATGCCCGAGGGCTTCAAGCACGTCGCGTGGGGCGATCTCGATGCGATGCGCGCCGCGGTCGACGCGTCGGTCGCGGCGGTCCTCATCGAGCCGCTGCAGGGCGAGGGTGGGGTCAACCCGGCGCCGCCCGGCTACCTCGAAGGGATCCGCGAGCTGTGCGATCAGACCGGCGCGTTGATGATGATCGACGAGATCCAGACCGGCTTCGGTCGCACGGGGCGGTGGTTCGGTTTCGAGCACTCGGGTGTCGCGCCCGACGTCGTGACGCTCGCCAAGGCGATGGGCAACGGGATGCCCGTCGGCGCGTGCTGGGCCCGCCGCGACGTCGCTGCCGTGTTCCGGCCCGGTGACCACGGCAGCACGTACAGCGGAACGGCGATCGCGACCGCCGCGGTCGTGGCCGTGATCGACGAGATGCAGCGCATCGACGCACCAGCTCTGGCGCGCGAGCGCGGGGCGTACCTGCGTGAACTGGTCTCGGCGATTCCGGGCGTGTCGTCCGTGCGCGGTGACGGTCTGCTGCTCGGCGCCCAACTCGACGAAGGCATCGAGGCGCCCGCCGTCTACGCCCGCATGTTGGAGCACGGGATCATCTGCAACGCCGTCAACCCCACGACGATCCGCCTGGCACCGCCGCTGACGGTCACCGAGGCGGAGCTCACGGAAGCCGCCGACACGCTCCGCAACGTGCTCGAACAGGACCAGATGTGATGGCGCGCGACCTGCTCGACATCACCGATCTCTCGGCAGCCGAGGTCGCCACGATCCTCGACCTTGCCCAGCGTCCGGTCCTACAGCTGGGACGCCCGCTCACGGGCCAGGGCGTCGCCCTGATCTTCGAGAAGCCGTCGAACCGCACCCGCCATTCGATGGAGATCGCAGTCGTGCAACTGGGTGGCCACCCGGTCTACACGCGGGGCGAGGAGGTCGGGTTCGACGTCCGCGAGCCGGTCGAGGACGTCGGACGGATCCTCGAGGGGTACCACGCTGTGATCGCGGCGAGGGTGTTCCACCACTCGGTGGTCGAGCGTCTCGCCGGCGCCGTCGACGTGCCGGTGGTCAACATGCTGTCCGACCGTTCCCACCCGCTGCAGGCGCTCGCCGACGCGCTGACGATGCGGCAGCTGCTGGGCGGGCTCGCCGGACGGACCGTGGCGTGGGTCGGTGACTACAACAACGTCGCACGCTCGCTCGGGGAGGTGTGCGCCCTGTCCGGGATGCACCTGCGCTTCGCCTGTCCGGCCGAGTACGACGCCGACGACGCCGAGCTCGAACGGCTGGCGCTCCTCGGCGCGGCGTCGGTGGTGCAGTCGGGCCGGGTCGTCGAGGCGGTCGACGGCGCCGACGCGGTGCACACCGACACGTGGGTGTCGATGGGGCAAGAGGACGACAAGCAGGAACGGATCACCGCGTTCGAGTCGTTCACCGTCGATGAGACGGTGATGTCGAAGGCCGCGCCGGGCGCGATCTTCATGCACTGCCTGCCGGCGTACCGCGGCCTGGAGGTGACCGCCGGAGTGATCGACGGCCCGCAGAGCGCGGTGTTCCAGCAGGGTCACAACCGCCTCCACGCGGCGCGAGGTGCGCTCGCCTTCCTGCTCGATGCCGCCGCGGTCGGTCGAGGCACGCGATGAGCAAGGTCCAGCGCCAACAGACGATCGCCCGGTTGATCGCCCAACACGAGGTGACCAACCAGCCGCAACTCGTCGAACTGCTCGCCGACACAGGGATCTCGGCCACCCAGGCGACCGTGTCGCGCGACCTCGACGATCTGGGCGCGGTGAAGGTACGCGTGCCCGGCGGCGCGACCGTCTACGCCGTGCCGGAGTTCGCTCCCGACCGCCTGGCACCGTTCGAGCAACTGCGCCGGGTGATGGGCGAGTGGGTCGCCGACGTCGCATGTTCGGCGAACCTCGTTGTGCTGCGCACGCCGCCCGGCTGCGCACACGTCGTCGCCTCGGCGCTCGACCGCAGCGCGCTCGACGGGTTGGTCGGTACGGTTGCCGGCGATGACACGGTGTTGTGTGTCGCGGCCGAAGCGCTCGGCGGCGCCGAGCTCGCTCACCGCCTCCGAACCCTCGCCGGGATCGGTTCCGCGTGACGGGTGACGGCGGCGCGACGTCGATGTCCACTCCGCCCGCGCCGCGTCCGGACGGGGCGACTACGGGCGGCGGCGCGACACTCTGGCACGGGCGGTTCGAGGGTGGACCCGCCGAGGCGTTGCTCGCGTACACGGTGAGCCTGCCCTTCGACCGGCGGCTGTGGCGCGACGACATCGCCGGATCGCGCGTGCACGTGCGCGGCCTCGCCCGCGCCGGCATCATCTCCGACGACGAATGCGACGAGGTGCTCGCGGCGCTCGAACAGGTGCACGACGAGATCGCCAGGGACCGGTTCACCTACCTGCCGAGCGACGAGGACATCCACACCGCGGTCGAGCGACGGGTTACCGAGCTCGCCGGTGCTGCTGGTGCCAAGTTGCACACCGCGCGGAGTCGCAACGATCAGGTGGCCACCGATCTGCGGCTGTGGGCGAAGCGCGAGCTCGTCGACGTCGCCCGCGCCGTGTCCGACCTCCAGATCGTGTTGCTGGATCGGGCGGTCGAGGCGGGTGACGTGTACCTGCCCGGGTACACGCATCTCCAGCGGGCCCAGCCGGTGCTGCTCGCTCATCACCTCCTCGCCCACGGTTGGGCGCTGGCCCGCGATGTCGACCGGCTGCTGGCCACCGTCGACCGCCTCGACGTCTCGCCGCTCGGTGCCGGGGCACTGGCCGGGACGTCGCTCCCGATCGACCCGGCGTGGACGGCGACCGAGCTGGGATTCGCGAAGGCGTTCGACAACTCGATCGACGCGGTGAGCGACCGCGACTTCGTCGCCGAGGCGCTGTTCGACCTGGCGTTGATCGGCGTCCACCTGTCGCGGATCGGCGAGGAGTGGGTGCTGTGGACCACCGAGGAGTTCGGCTTCGCCCGTCTCGACGACGCGTACGCGACGGGCTCGTCGATGCTGCCTCAGAAGAAGAACCCCGACATCGCCGAGCTCGCCCGCGGCAAGTCCGGACGCCTGATCGGCAATCTCACCGGCGTGCTCACGACGCTCAAGGGTCTCCCGCTCGCCTACAACCGCGACCTCCAGGAGGACAAGGAGCCGCTGTTCGACTCCGTCGACCAGGTCACATTGGCCGCTGTCGCGCTGGCGGGGATGATCGCCACGGCGACGTTCGTGCCGGACCGGATGCAGGCTGCGGCGGACGCCGAGACGACCGCCGCGACCGACCTCGCCGAATGGCTCGTTCGCGCCGGCACCCCGTTCCGTGAGGCCCACGCGATGGTCGGCGTACTCGTCAGGCGCCATCTCGCCGGCGACGGAACACTCCGCGAACTGGTCGCCGCCGACCTCGGCGCCGACGCGGCGGCGCTCGTCCGTCCCGGGATCGGCGTGCTCCAGCGCACGTCGCCAGGAGGCGCGGGACCGGCGGCGATCGCCACGCAGCTCGACGCCTACCGGGCGATGATCGCGGCGCAGGCCGGCCGCTTCCATCCAGACTGAGGTGGGCCTGCTCGAGAGGGGGAGCGTGCGACGCCTGCGCCGGACGTTCTTCGCCAGAGCCTCGACGACCGTCGCACCGGAGTTGTTGAACAAGCTCCTGGTCGCCGGCGGGAGCGTGGGTCGCATCGTCGAGGTCGAGGCGTACATGGCCGACGATCCGGCGAGCCACGCGTTCCGCGGTCAGACCCGACGCAACGCGACGATGTTCGGCAAGGCGGGGGTGCTGTACGTCTACTTCACCTACGGCATGCATCACTGCGCGAACGTCGTGACCGGCTCGATTGGTGATGGGCAAGCCGTGCTGCTGCGGGCGGTCACGCCGGTCGCGGGCATCGACGAGTTGCGGGCCCGGCGTCCGGGCCGGCCCGACCGGTCGCTCGCCGACGGCCCCGGCAAGCTGTGCCAGGCGTTCGGGCTCGACCTGCGCCACGACGGGCTCGACCTGTGTGCCAGCGAGGCCCCGGTGTGGATCGGCGACGACGGCGTACCGCCGCCGGCGGTACCGCTCATCGGCCAGCGGGTCGGCATCAGCGTCGGGGTCGACCTGCCATGGCGATGGCGGATCCAGTGACGCGTCACACGGCCGGCGCGGCGCTCCAGTGGATCCAGAAGCCGTGCGGGTGGGCGTCGGCGAGGTGTTCCACCGTGCGCTCGCCCTCGCGCCAGCGCACCAGCGTGACGACGGTCCGCTGGGCCCGCTCGGGATCGTCCGGAACGGGAAGGCCGCCCACCAGTGCCGGCATCTCGGCGTAGATCCATGTCAGGTCGGAGCTCGCACCGAGGCGGTCGAGCTCGGCGACGTATGCCTGTCGCTGCGCGTCCGACAGGTAGTTGAGCACCCACGAGTTGAGGACGACCGGATGACCGTCCCCGGCGACCAGGCCGATCGTCTCGGCGAGGTCGTCGACCGCGTCACCGGTGCGAACCGTGGGCGGGTCGTCCTGGGCGAGGCCGATCGCGGCATGCAGCCGATGGAACCGCTCGGGCTGGTCGGGCCACACGCAGGCCTCGAGCCAGCGCGCCGCGTCAGGATCGGTGACGTCGATGGGTGACCGATCGAGGCCGATCCGGGCCGCAACGTGCGGGTACCGCGCGGGGATCGGGACGTCACCACGCGTGCCGCACGTCAACACCACCGGCGACCCCGCGCCGACGGCGCCACCGGGCTCGTACAGGACCTGGTAGCGGTCGAGCAGGAGCGTGAGTCCGCCGCTGCAACCGACGTCGACGAGCGCCAGCGGACCGACCTCGTCGGCGACGACGCCGAGAAGGGGCGCGAAGAGTGCGCAGCGACCGACCTCGTTGGTCTGCGTCGACCGAGTGGCGAGTAGTTCGGCGAGTCCCTGCTCGTGCGCAGCACAGAAGTCGCGAAACGCCGGGTACGGGTCGGGCGTCGGAGCTCCTGACGCCCGGGCCGGTGTGAGATTCGGATAGTGCCGGGCCAATGCCTGATCGGGCTCGTTGAGGAGCAGCCAGTGAACGCACGCGAACAACAGGACGGGGAGCCGCTGCTCCTCCGGAGCGTTCAGCAACAATCGACAGGTCGCCGGATCGTCGGCGATGCGCTCGGCGAGGTGGCTGTAGAGCGGTGCTCGGGCGGTCGCAGTCGTGGAGAACGCGCGAAAGCGTGTCGAGAGTTCGTCGCCGTCGCTCACCGGCGCCAAACGTAACGAGACGGGCCAGCGTGGGACGAGCGGGCAAGCGTCGAACCGGAACGGACACGGCGGTCACCCCAGCCGCCGTGCCAACATCTAGGCGGCATGGATCTGATCGCCGACCTCGAAGCGCGTGGCCTGATCCACGACAGCACCGACCGTGAGTTCCTCCGGGCGCGCGTGGAAGCGGGCGACGAGCAGGGTCCCGTGGGCATCTATTACGGGTGTGACCCCACTGCCGACAGCCTGCACCACGGCAACCTGATCGGGCTCGTGATGCTGCGCCGGTTCCAACTGGCCGGGCATCGGGCGATCGCCCTCGCGGGCGGCGCGACGGGCATGATCGGCGATCCGGGCGGACGGTCCGAGGAGCGCAATCTGCTCGATGATGCGACGCTCGACCACAACGTGGCCGCGATCAAGGAGCAGATCAGCCGAATCGTCGACCTCGACGACCCGTCACGGGGCGTGCTCGTCGACAACCGCGACTGGACGCATCCACTGACGCTGCTCGAGTTCCTCCGCGACGTTGGAAAGCACGTGACCGTCAACCAGATGCTCGCCCGCGAGAGCGTGCGCCAGCGGATCGAGAGCGAACACGGGATCTCGTTCACCGAGTTCACGTACATGCTGCTGCAGGCCAACGACTACCTCTGGCTCCACGACAACCTCGGCTGCGAGATCCAGATCGGCGGCTCCGATCAATGGGGCAACATCATCTCCGGCGTCGATCTCATCCGGCGCAAGCGTCACACGGCCGTTCACGCCTTCGCCTGGCCGCTGTTGCTGGCGGCTGACGGCTCCAAGCTCGGCAAGACCACCGGTGCCCGGACCTGGCTCGATCCCACCAAGACCAGCCCCTACCAGTTCCGCCAACACTGGCTGCAACTCGGCGACGACGAGATCCGGGCCCAGCTACTGATGTTCTCGCTGCGTCCGGTCGGTGAGCTCGAAGAGCTCCTCGAGGCCCATGCGGCCGCACCCCACGAGCGGATGGCGCAGCGGGCCCTGGCGAGGGAGATGACCGAGCTGGTGCACGGCGAGGCGGCGGCCCAGACGGCCGACGAGGCGGCCGACGTGCTGTTCGGTGGCGACCCGACGACCGCCTCGGAAGCGGCGCTCGACGCCGTGGCCCGAGAGGTGCCATCGAGCCGTCGACCGGCGTCCGAGCTCGGCGACGTGGTCGACCTCCTCGTGGCGACCGAGTTGGCTTCCTCGAAGGGCGACGCCCGGCGAACGCTCGAGGGCAATGGCTACCGCGCCAACGGGGTACCGATCGACGCCACCGACGGGCTGGCGGCGATCGAGCTGCTCCATGGCCGCTACCTGCTGTTGCGCCGCGGCAAGAAGTCGCACCACCTCGTCGACGTTTTCTCCTGACCAGGGTTGTCGCGCCCGCAACCGAGCGGCTAACGTACACATCCGCCTCGCGGACCGTCCCTGGTCCGCAGGAAATGGCACCGAGCCCTCGTTTGGGACGTGCCACGAGCTACGGCTCCTTGAAAACGGAAGAGAAGACAGAACGCCAGTGCGGGCAGTTCGTCGTACCGACCCTCGGGTCGGCAGATGTGCTGCTTGTCAATTCTGCTGCCGGCCTCACAGCCGGTGGCA
>DATMDV010000417.1:0-5596 GCA_035557475.1 Ilumatobacteraceae bacterium | reverse complement strand
GAACCACAGCCCGGTGGCGTGGAGCACCCCGAGACCGACGGTGACGGTGACGAGCACGCCGAATCCGATCGACAGACAGCGTGTCGCGCGCCGGCGACGCATGCCGGTGCGCACGGAGCGACGCATCTTGGCGGGTGCGAGCACGAGCACCGTCAGACCGAACAGCGCGTGAGCGACCGTCCACCACCGCGTCCAACCGGTACCGACAGCCCACGACGTGATTCCGGTGGCGAAGGCGCCGATGAGGAGCGCCTCGAGCAGCAGGTTCACCTGCGACGAGCTGAGCCGCGAGATCGGAAACCGCGACGGACGGGTCGGACGCGGGCGGGTGCTCGTCTCCACGAACTCACTCTGACGTCACCCGGTAGACATGTCAACGGTATAGTGACAACGGCCGATCTTTCGCTTGCCGTTCGACAACTACCTTGGCGCTCGGTACACCGACTGACTGACCACCCGCACGAGCAGTGAACCAGAGGTACTCGTCCACATGGCCAACACCGCGATCCGCGAGCCGACGTTGTACGTCCTGTCGGCGCTGGCGGCCGGGCCGCTCCACGGCTACGCGATCATCAAGGCCGTCGAGGAGCTGTCCGACGGCCGCCTCAAATTGCGGGCGGGCACGCTGTACGGGGCGCTCGCCCGGTTGCAGGCCGATGGCGTCGTCGCCTTCGACGGCACGGCCAAGGAGGGCGGCCCTGAGCGTCGCATCTTCTCGCTGACGCGTGCCGGCGCGAAGCTGCTCGCCGACGAGCTCGACCGGCTCGAGGCCAACGCTGCGATGGGCCGCTCGCAGCTGCGCAGGGCGACGTCGTGACCGTCGGCGAACGCGTGATGCGGCGACTCGTCGATCGGGTCGAACTCGACGACTGTTCGCGCGACGACCTGCTGCACGACGCGATCAGACTCGGACGCGAGCGCGGGCGGTGCGGCACGGCCGGCGAGATCGCGGCGCTGGCGTCGACCGGCATCGAACTGCGGGCTCGTCAGGCGACCAATGGTGACGCCGCCGCGTTCCTCCGCCAGGGACTGTGGTTCGGCGGCGCGTTGACGGCCATTGCAGGAGTCGCGTCGCTGTCGCCAGTCGCGTTCGCGGCGGACGCCGGTCCGGCGCCGATCGCCGCGCTCGGTGCGCTCATCGTGGCGCTCGTCGGGATCGTTGTGAACTGTCGCGGCCTTGTGCCCGTGGTTCGCGTCGCGACGTCCGTCGCCGCGGTTGCCGCGTGGTGGGCGGTGCAGCTCGACCAACTCGGCGCACCCGAATCCGCGCTCGTGACCACGTCGGCCATCGCCCTGGCGTTGGGTGCGCGACCGTCGCTCGACGGAGTCGCCCGCCCGAGCGTCGTGCTCGTCCCCACCGTCGTTGCGATCGCGGTCGGTGCCCTCGCGGCAATCACCGATGTCGACGCTTCCAGTGTCACTGTGGCGTTCCTGACGATCGTTGTGCCGGTCGGATTGCTGGTGGTCTCGGCAGCCGATCCGAGGGTGGGCGTGGCCGCCGCGGTCGCCTTGTTCTGGCGCTTCGTCGCCACCGATCCGGCAGGACTCGCGGCCATCGTCGTCGCCGTTCGAGCCGGCGAGTCGACACTCGGCCCGGTGATCCGCTGGATCGTGATGGGCGCGGCGTTCCTGCTCGCCACCGGCCTGACCCATCGCAACCTGCGCCTGATCGCCGCGCGTTGACACGAGTCCTCCGGTTTCGAGGCGAGTTTCTGCGCATGGTGAGGCTCAACGACCATGCGCGGGTGTGAGCCGTTGGAGCGACCATCGAAGCGCTCGAACCGGAATGCCTTCGTCGAGTTGGAACGTGTCGAGGTCGGGCGACACGCCGCCATCTGTCAGGTTGAACTCGACGGTCGTGAGTCCAGCGTCGACTTGCCTGGTCCAGGTGGCCCCGAGGTCGAGTGCGCCGGAGAGCTGCCGCTGGCCGGCGTCGTTGAGCAGGAACATCATGTCGCGGTCGGACCAACACCAGTCAGCGCCGGGGTCGTCGCCATCGGGTGGTCGCGCCCAGATGTGGAGCTCCGGCGAGCCATGCCGCCACAGCCCATCGGTGTAGGCAAAATCTTGTCCCAATCCGTCGGGATCGAACACGCAGTAGATGAACCAGTCGATGTCCATGCAGAAATCGTGACGCGGGGGTGTCGCGCAGGTCGCGGGCGCTCAGGGAAGCGGTCGCGGCAAGATCGCGGCATGGGAACGTCGGCGCCGGTGACTGTGGTGACGATCGGGTACGAGGGACGTCAGGTCGACGAGTTCGTCGCCGAGCTGGCGGATCGCCACGTCGAGATCGTCTTCGACGTGCGGGCGAACGCGGTCTCGCGCAAGCCGGGCTTCTCGAAGCGGCGGCTGGGCGAGGCGCTCGCCACGGCCGGCATCGAGTATCGCCACGTTCCAGCGCTCGGCAATCCGCGAAGTAACCGGGATGCGTTCCGTTCGGGCGACCCGGCCGCTCGCGAGGTGTTTCTCCGACACCTCGACGACCAAGGGCGCGACGCGCTCGAAGAAGTCGCGGCAGCGGCCAGGACGACGACGGTCGCGCTGGTGTGTTTCGAGCGCGACCACACCAGCTGCCACCGGTCGTGCATCACGGAACGACTGGCTGCTGACCAACCGGCGCTGCGGATCGAGCCCGTCTGATCGTCACCCGCGGTGGCGCGGGATCGACGTCGAAGAGATCGGCGACGTGGGCAACCGCCGTGGCACCTCGACGCGCCAAGTCCTCGTTGCCCTCGCCCGCCCCCTTGCCCGCCCAGACGGCGACCGGGGCGTATCCCTTGTCGAGCGCTTCCTTGGCGCCGGCCCACGTGCCGCCCGACCCCCTGTTGGAATCGGCGACGAACGTCACCCGCGACAGCGCGTAGATGATCTTGTTGCGTCCCATCGCGTTGCCTGCCTGCAACGGGGTGTCGGGGCCGAACGGGCTGGCCATGCACAGCTCGCCGCCGTGGACGCGGCGGCGGATCTCGGCGTTGCGAGACACCCGTCGGATGCCCTCGGCCGGCACGCCGACCACCAGGCCGCCGGCGTCGAGCGCCGCCGCCATCGTGACGTGGTCGACGCCGCGAGCGAGCCCGCTGATCACCGCCCAGCCGCGTTCGGCAGCCATCTCGGCCGACCGCTTGGCGGCCTCGAGACTGGCGTCGCTCGCGTCACGCGAGCCGACGACGCCGAGCCCGGGGGTCTTCAGCCAGGTCGTCGGCCCGGCGAGGAGGAGGAACGGTGGACATGCCGTCCCGAGCCGCTCGCGCAGCACGGGAGGGAACGTCTCGTCGAACACCGAGACGAGCGAGATCCCGCCCTCCTCGAGTCGTTCGCGTTCGAACGCGAGGGCGGTCGACGCGTCGAGCAGGGAACGGATGCGATCGGCAGCCGCAGCATCGAACGACAACTTCTCGACGAGATCGGCGACGTCGAGGTCGAGCAGCACCGACAGGTCCTCGACGCGGTCGACGACACTCCAGAACTCGCGCGCAAGCATCGGCTTGGCGTCGGTTTTCACCAACCGGTTCGTCAACAGCAATGCCGCGCGGCTGGACTCGCGTGAGGGCTTCATATGTCCCGCTTCCCGCTTAGAAGCCAATTTCGTGCGAGAGACTAGACCCGTCCGAAGCGGGAGGCCGACAGTTTTCGTCGGCCGGGCGAGCGGCCGATGTCAGGTCAGGATGCGCTCGATGTTGTACAGCGAGTTGCAGTAGGCATCGGCGCCGTCATCTTCGGCCCGGTTTCCGGCCATGCCGGTGCCACCGTCGCAGAAGTCATCGCCCCACCCGCCGCTGAGCAGGTCGGGGCCGCCCTCGCCCCACAAGAAGTCGTCGCCTGCCTCGCCGTAGAGGTAGTCGTGCGTCTCGTACTCACCGGCCGGACTGAAGTTGCTCCCGCCGAAGATGAAATCTCGGTCGTGGCCACCGTGGAGGATGTCGCTGCCGCTGCCACCATCGATGTGATCGACATCGTCCGGCCCGGACACGATGTCCAGACCACCTTCGACATGATCGTTACCGCCGCCGGCGCAGATCCGGTCGTTGCCGCCGAGGGCATAGATGTGGTCGCTCGCGTCCGTGCCGATGATGACGTCGTCACCGCCAGTGCCCCAGGTGATCGCCGGGAACGGCTGGGCGATGATCACGTTCGGTCCCACTCCTTCGAGACCCACGGAGTAGGGCCCGAAGCAGTCGGGGAACTCCATCTCGATGGGACCACCGCCGGCAACCGGTGTCGCCGCGGCGTGTCCGCCAAGTGCGACGAGTGAAATGGCGATCGACGCGCCGGCTGAGAGCCAAATCTTGGGCATGTGGCGGATGGTCATGGCATGTCCTGTCTGTTGTGGGACACGGTGCGGTCCAAGCGTCGGTACGTCACACAGATCGCGACGGTTCTGGCGCGGTCGTGCGCGCGGACTGCTCGGCCGGTTCCGGAGCGGGATCTACGTGTCGCGGCCGGCGGTCGACGCCAGCGCGACGGGATGGACCGGTCCGGATCCGGCGCGCCGAAGCACCCGTCCGACCTCGGCCATCGTCCATCCCGAACCGACGAGATCGTCGACGAGAAGGACCGGCCCGGATGGGACCGCACCGTTGACGGTGAACGCGCCCGCGACGTTTGCCTCCTGGTGAGCCCGGTTCTGTTGGTACCGCTGCTCGGTCCGTTCCTCGACCTTGACGACACACGGCTCGTACGGCAGTTGCATCCGCTCCGCGAGGGCACGCGCGACATCGTCGACGAGTCGTGGTCGCCGAAGCGACGGCACCGCCGTGATCCACTCGGGCGTCGGTTCGGGTCGCCAGACCCGGATCATCTCGGCGAGCGCGTCGATGAGCCGCGCGTCGAACACGGCGGCCTCCTGCCGGCCTTCGCGGACGAGCGCACCCCATCCGGCGTCTCCCCACTGCGCGAGGGCTCGCCCTTCCTCGACACGATCGCCGACTGCGACTCCCTGGCGTTTCGGCGTGACGATCAACGGCCGGTTCCTGAGGAACGCTTCGGCGGCGACCAGCAGGTCGGTGGGAAGCTCGATCGCCGCCGACTCGCCGGTGCAGTTGTCGCAGATGCCGCACGGCTCGCGAGCGGGGTCGTCGAGGAGGTCGGTCAGGAACTGCATCCGGCATCGCGTCGTGTCGAGGTACTCGCGCATCGACGCCTGCTCGACCCGACGCGCCGCGGTGACCGACTCCACGCGTTCGGTCGGGTACGTCCACGGCTGCAGCGTCCGCTCGTAGGTCCGCGCCTTGATGCGGCGCAGCGCGCCGTCGACGTCGAGTTGCTTGACGACGAGCTCGAGCGGGCCGAGCTTGATGTCGATCTCCGCCATCACGTGGTTGAGCGACACGGGTCCGCTCGCCGCGTCGAACACCGCGAGCACGCGGTTGGCAACCTCGGGCGGGGCAAACGCCTGGGTGATGAAGAAGTTCTGGATGTCGGCGTCCTCCACGCCGCGCAGTAGCACCGCGACGCTGCGGTCGAGGGCGCGGCCCGCCCGACCGACCTGCTGGTAGTAGGCGACGGCGGATCCCGGCGCCTGGAAGTGGACGACGAAACCGAGGTCGGGCTTGTCGTAGCCCATCCCGAGCGCGGTGGTGGCGACGAGCGCCTTGAT
>DATMDV010000416.1:0-33824 GCA_035557475.1 Ilumatobacteraceae bacterium | reverse complement strand
TGCTCCGTTCTGGGTGGCCGATCCTTGCGGGGGTCGAACGAGATGCCCACCCAGAACAGATGGCCGGTCGTCAGACGTTGAAGCGGAACTCCATCACGTCGCCGTCGGCGGCCACGTAGTCCTTGCCCTCGAGACGGATCTTGCCGAGCTCCTTGGCCTTGTTCCACGACCCGATGTCGAGCAGTTCGTCCCAGCGGATCACCTCGGCGCGGATGAAGCCGCGCTGGAAGTCGGTGTGGATCCGACCCGCGCACACCGGCGCGGTCGAACCCTCGTAGAACGTCCACGCCCGGCTCTCCTTGTCGCCCGTGGTCAGAAACGTGCGCAGGCCCAGCAGGTGATAGGCCGACCGCACCGTGCGGAACAGTGCGCCCTCGCCGAGCCCGAACCCTTCGAGCATCTCGGCTCGCTCGTCGGGATCTTCGATGGTCGCGGCTTCGGCTTCCAGCTGCACGCACATGCCGATGATCTCGACGTTGTCGCCGGCATCGTCGAACTCGGCTGCGATGCGTGCCTCGACGGCGGGGATGTCGGCCAGCTGGTCCTCGCCGACATTGGCGACGGCGAGCACCCGGCGGTTGGTGAGCAGGAAGTAGGGGGCGAGGAGCTCGCGCTCGTCGCCGGTCAAACCGGCGCGGTACAGCGGACGCCCGTCCGACAGGGCGGCGTACGCGATGCGGAGCGCGTCCACCTCGTCGCCGATCGTCTTGTCGAGCTTCGACTGACGTTCGGCCTGGCGCAGGCGCTTCTCGACGGTCTCGAGGTCGGCGAGAGCGAGCTCGATCTCGACGACGCGCAGGTGCTCGATCGGGTCGGCAGGCCCCGACACATCGTCGTCCTCGAACGCCCGCAGCACGAGCACGATCGCGTCGACCTCACGGATGTTGGCGAGGAACTTGTTGCCGAGGCCCTCCCCCTTGCTGGCCCCCTCGACGAGCCCTCCGATGTCGACCACCTGCACCGCGGCGTGAACGACGTTCTTCGAGCGGGACATGAGCGCCAGCCGGTCGAGCCGGTCGTCGGGGACGCGAGCGACACCGATGTTCGGGTCCTTGGTCGCGAACGCGTATGGCGCGGCGAGCGCCCCGCCGCCCGTGAGCGCGTTGTACAGCGAGCTCTTGCCGGCATTGGGCAAGCCGACCAGTCCGAAGCGTTCCATGAGATGGTCGAGGCTACCGAGCCGCCGGCGCGGCGGACCGTGGTGCTCAGTCGCGCTTGACGAGCTCGGCCGACAGCACCCGGGCGAGGGCCGGTGCGTTCTCGGGGTAGAACATCGAGTTGTGGTCGCCGGGCACGACGCGGATGTCGAGTTGCCCCTCGACGTGCTCGCCCCACCCGTAGTCCCACGCCTGGGTCGGCCACACCGTGTCGGCCTTGAGGAGCAGCACGTCGGAGGGGTAGCTCGTCATGTGGTACTTCTCGGACGTCGCGCCGAAGTAGTGGAACAGGTTGACGAAGCCGTGGGCCGCCGTGTCGGCCATGCCGAGCTCGATCTCGTCCTGCTCGTGTTCGGCGGTGCGATGCGTCGAAATCGGGATGAAGCGACGGACCCAGAACTTGGCGGTCGATCGCAGGTACGGCTTGACCGCGCCGAGGCCGCGGCGGAACAGGTGACCGGTGACGCGCCGCCAGATCTGGGTCCGGCTCGGCCAGGCTTGCCCGGCCCGCGGGCTGTCGAACAGCACCGTCAGGTCGACCGTCTCGCCGAGATCGCGGAGCTGGCGCGTCATCTCGAGGGCGACCAGCCCGCCACCCGAGAACCCGCCGATCAGGTACGGCCCGGGGGCGTGCGCACGGAGCTCGGCGATGTATCGCGCGGCCATCGCCTCGATCGAGGTGTCGGGCAGATCGTTGCCCTCGATCCCGTGGGCCTGGAAGCCGAGGATCGGCCGTTCACCTGCCATCGCCCGAGCCAGGCTCCACAGGAACAACACGTTGCCGCCAGCGCCGTGCACGATGTAGAGCGGCCGGCCCGGCCCCTTGGTCGTGATCGGCACGAGGTGACGTGTCATCTCCGACGGAACCGCCGTCGCCGTGGGTCCGCCCACGGTGCTCGCACCGTCGGCGCTCGCGGCGGGGCCTGACTGGTCGGCGAGGAACTGGTCGATGTCGGGCCGCTCTTCGCGCACTCGGTTGGCGAGCGTGCCGACCGTCGACGCCTCGAAGATCGTTGCCAGCTGGAGTCGCACGCTGAGCTCCTTGTGGATCCGCGACATCAGCCGGATGGCGACGAGCGAATGACCGCCGAGCTCGAAGAAGTCGTCGTCGTCGGCGATCTCGTCGACGCCGAGCAGCTCGACCCACATCATCCGGATCGCATCCTCGGCGGTTGCAACCCCCGCGGTCGCGCCAAATGTCGTCGAGGAGTGGGAGAGGGCCGTGGTCGGCTCGTCGATCGCTTCGGTGTCGAGCTGGCGGCGGAGATCGTCGACGTCGATCGTGGAACCGATCAACCGCGGGTGCTGGCCGGCGAGCAGCCGTTCGACCATCTCGACGCCCTCGTGGGCGCGGATGCCCAGCTCGTCGGCGAGCTCGATCAGCGGAGCGGCATGCCCGCTGATCGTGGCGACGGCGTCCTCCTCCACTTCGGCGAGATGCCCGTGCTGGGTCACCGGCAAGAGGTCGAGGCCGACGACGTCCATCACCGCCTCGCCGGAGTCGTCGAGCCCGAGCAGGTCGACGCGCAGCAGGTCGGGCGATGTGGCGGCCGAACGCCGGGCGCGGACGCGGAACGACGCCGGGAGCGGATTGCGAATCCAGACCCGCTCGTAGCCGATCGGGACATAGATGACGGTCTCGGCGTGAGGCGGCGCCAGCGCGACGCCGACGGCGGTCGCCACGTCGACGAGGGCTGGATGGGCTTGCCAAGGCCCCGGCTCGTCCGAGTACCGCTCGGCGAGGCGGAGGTCGGCGATCGCCACACCGTCGCCGAGGCGGGCATCGACCACCGCATCCCAGTGCGGTCCCAGCGCGAGATGGCGTCGTGGGCCGGCCAACGGATCGACCCCGTCGAGCATCGGGTCGTCCATCTCGTACGGTCCGGCGACACCGGTCGCGCCGGTGATGCGGGCCTCGCTGTGCATGATCCACGAACGGGCGGTGCCCCCGTCGCTCTCGATGCTGACCGTCGGCCGGTCGCCCGGGGTGACGGTGACGCGCACGGTCGTCGGCCGCCCGTCGCGCACGACCAGCGGGGCGAGCAGTGCGACGCCGGACAGCTGGGGGTCGGCGTGCCCGGCGAAGCGGGCGCCGGCGAGCATCAGCTCGAGGTGGCCGGTACCGGGGAGCAGGGCGTTCCCGCCGGGGACGCGGTGCTCGTCGACGACCCAGTGATGACGGCTGTCGAGGCGCCCGACCAGGCGCACGGTGCCATCGCGTCCCTGCGACCGCTCACTGAGCACGGGGTGCTCGACCGGCTCACCCTCGTCGATCGTGAGGTGGGCACGGCGCCCGGCATCGGACGCGATCCCGACGTTGGCCCACAGGCCGAAGTTGATGGTGGAGACGCGGAGCCTGCCGTGCTGACCGGCGAGGGCGTCGAGCACCGAGTTGGCGGCGACGTAGCTGGTCTGCCCGTCGGGTTGGAGCAAGGTGCTGGTCGACGACACGAGCACGAGCAGCTGGGTGCCGCGCCGCTCGAGCTCGTCGACGAGGGTGAGCGCGGCGCCCGCCTTGGCCTCGATCACGAACCGGTGGTCGGCCGGCTCGGCCATCTCGATCAGGCGGTCGCGCAGGCGGCCGGCGGCGTGGATCGCGCCGTCGATCGGCCCGACGCGGCGTTCGGCTTCGTCGAGTGCATGGCGCACCGCGGCCGGATCAGCGACGTCGGCCACGACGACCGCGATCTTCGTGCCGCCCGCCTCGAGCTCGCGCAGCTTGCGGATCCGCCGCGAGGTCGGGTCGTCGTACGAATGGGTCGCGAGCCAGTGGTCGCGCATCGCGGCGTCCGGTACGTCGTCGGTCGAGAGCAACACGAGGTTGGCCTCGTGCTGGGTCGCCAGGTGCGACGCGAGGACGCTGCCGACACCGCCGAACGCGCCCGTGACGAGGTATGTGCCGCCGCGCCGGAACGTCACTGCGTCGGCCACCGCGGGGATCGCCTCCCGTTCGACGTCCGGCGTGAGGCGCCCGCCTGAGCGCAGGGCGACGATCTGCGGCCCGTCGCCGAGCACGTCGTCGACGATGTCGGAGATGTTCGCGCCGACCTCGTCGACATCGATCAGTCGCGTCGTCAGGCCTGGGTACTCGCGAGGCGCAACCGCCACGACGCCCGCGGCGAGGGCGTCGACGGCCCGTGTGGCGGACGCACCGGCGTTGAGCGCGTCACGAGAGACGCACACGAGGCGCCCCGGCTCGGCGGCTCCGCCCAGGGCGCGGGCCGCGGCGGTTCCGTGGTCGAGCCACCGCTCGATCGACCGCTCGAGGTCGACGCCGACCGACGGGACCGGGGCGACGATCACGACGCCGTCGAGCGCGTCGTCGAAGCTCGGTTCCGCATCACCGGAGACGGCCGAGGCTCGAGCACCGCGCGCCACGAGCTCGTCGACGAGTGCACCGACGAGAGCGTCGCCGTGGTCGCCGACGACGACCCATGCGCCTCGGCGATCATTGGAGCTCGGCGGGTCGCTCGGCTGCCACGACGGGATCCAGAAGACGTCGTCGATGTCGTCGATACGGCGTGGGCGCTCGGCGGCGGTCGGGGTGCCGGCCGGCGCGAGCGCACCACGATCGGTGGCGACCGTCGCGGTGGTACCGGTGTATCCGGCGCCGGGCTCGATCCAGAAGCGCTCGCGCTGGAATGGATAGGTCGGCAGCCGCAGGCGGCGGCGTCCGGTGCCGGCGAAGCGTTCGAGGTCGACGTCGACGCCAACTCCCCACAGACGCGCGAACGACAGCAGCGAGAACGCGGTGTCGTCGACGACCTGGTTGGGATGTCGGAGGCCGGCGATCACCGCTGCCGCCTCGCCGTCGGCGCGCCTGGCGAACGACGACAACGCGTGGCCGGGTCCGAGCTCGGCGAGCACCATCGGGCCGTCGGCGAGAACGGTTGCCAGGCAGTCGGCGAAGCGCACCGTGTGGCGCAAGTGGTCGACCCAGTACTGCGGATCGGTCGCCTGTTCGGGTGTGATCCACGTGCCGGTGAGGTTCGAGACGTACCGGATCGTCGGGGGCGAGAGCTTGACCGCACGCACGGCTTCGAGGAACTCGGGGAGGATCGGGTCGAGCAGCGAGCTGTGGGCCGCGGCAGCGAGCGGAATGCGTTGCGCGCCCGCGTCGGCCGGCAGGCCCGCCAACAATGCGTCGATCGCGGCGCCCGGCCCGGCGACGACGCATTCGTCGCGCGTGTTCACGACCGCCAACGACAGGTCGCTGCCGAGGAGCGGCATCACGTCGGCTTCCGGCAATGGCACGATGAGCATCGCCGCGTCGTCGCCCGCCATGTCCTGCATGAGCCGGCTGCGCTTGATCACGAGGCTCATCGCGTCCTCGAACGACAACACGCCTGCGAGGTGGGCGGCGACGTACTCGCCGAGGCTGTGGCCGACGAGCGCGTCGGGTGTGATGCCCCACGCCATCCACTGGCGGGCGAGCGCGACTGATGTGACGAACACCGCCGGCAGCGAGGCGGTCGGGTTCCGCAACTCGACGTCATCCCCACCGATCGCGACCAACGGCGCGAGGTCGAGCCCGGTCGCGGTGCGCACGATGTCGAAGCCGTGGCGCAGCGTGGCGTGGAAGACGTCGAAGCGATGGTCGAGACCGGCCGCCATCCCGACGTATTGCGAGCCACCGCCGGGGAACATGAACGCCACACCCGGCGCGTCGTCGGCCGCCTGTTCGCTGGCCGTGCGGGCGCGGTCCTTGCCGCGCAGCTGGACGACCGCGTCGGCCGTGTCGGTGGCGACCACGATGCGACGGTGCCGCATCGCGCGACGCCCGGTGAACAAGGTCGCGGCGACATCGGCGAGATTGACGTCCGGGTTCACGTCCAGGTGGGCAGCGAGCCGGTCGGACGCGTCGGTGGTCGATTTCGCGTCGCGTCCCGAGAGCACGAGCACCTGCACGGACTCGGCGGGAGCCGAAACCGGGAGCTCCGGCGCCTCTTCGACGATGACGTGGGCATTGGTGCCGCCCACACCGAGCGAGCTGACGCCGGCCCGCCGCGGTCCCGCGGTCTCCCACGGCGCAGCCTCGCCGGACAGGACGAACGGCGTCCGCTCGATGTCGAGCAACGGGCTCGGGCCGCCGTAGTTCGCCATGGGAGGCAGCGTGCGGTGCCGCAACGCCTGCACGACCTTGATCAGGCTGGCGGTGCCGGCGGCCGTGTCGAGGTGACCGATGTTCGGTTTCGTCGACACCAGACGGCAGAACCCGGCGTCGTTGGTGGACGCACGAAACGCCTCGGTGAGCGCCGCGACCTCGATCGGATCGCCGACCGCGGTGCCGGTGCCGTGTGCTTCGAGCAGGCTGATGGAACGGGCGTCGAGGCCGGCGACAGCGAGGGCTTCTTTGACCACGTCGGCGTGACCGTCGACGCTCGGGGCGAGGTACCCGACCTTGCGGGCACCGTCGTTGTTGACGGCCGAGCCCTTGATCACGGCGAGGATCGGATCGCCGTCGTCGACGGCGTCCTGGAGGCGGCGCAGGGCGACGACACCCGCACCGCTGGTGAGCACGGTGCCCGCCGAGTCGACATCGAACGCCCGGCACACCCCGGTCGGCGAGAGGATCTCGCCCTCGCGGTACTCGTACCCGCGAGCGTGCGGCACCTCGATCGTCACGCCGCCGGCGACCGCCATGTCGCACTCGAAGCCGAGCAGGCTCTGCACCGCGAGGTGCACGGCGACGAGCGACGTGGAGCACGCCGTCTGCACGTTGACCGAGGGGCCCCGCAGGTCGAGCTTGTACGACGCGGTGGTGGCCAGGAAGTCCTTGTCGTTGCCGGTGTGACGGAGGAGGAACCAGCCGACCTGCTCGACCAGCTGCGGGTTGGTGAGCAGGTTGTTGAGCATGTACGTGTTGGCGCCGCAGCCGGCGAACACGCCGATCGACCCGGCGAATCGCTCCGGCACGTGACCGGCGGACTCGAGCGCCTCCCACACGCACTCGAGGAAGTGCCGCTGCTGGGGATCCATGATCGCCGCGTCGCGGCGGCCGATGCCGAAGAACCCTGGATCGAACATGTCGACGTCGGTGAGCACGCCGCTGCGCGCCACGTAGTCCGCCGAGCGAGCGACGTGCGCCGGTACGCCGTCGGCGATCAGCAACTCGCGGTCGAGATCGACGAGGCAGTCGTCACCGGTGACGATGCGCGCCCAGAGCGTCTCGGGATCGGGTGCCCCAGGAAAATGCCCACTCATCCCGACGATCGCGATGTCGCTCTCCGGATACTGCACGTCACTCATCCCTTGTCCGCCTGATGGATCGGCTGTCGTCATTGTCGGCTGCGAGCTCGACGTCGCATCGCGCCGCGGTCGGTGCCCGTCGGAGCAGCGGCGGCGTCAGAGGTGTCCGAGTCCACCGATCCGTCCATCGCCCTGGCGAGGTGGACGGCGAACGCCCGCACGGTCGGGTACCGGAAGATGTCGGTCAGCGCCAACGCCGCGTCGGTCTCGTCGGACAGCCGCCGGAACACCTTGACGGCGAGTAGCGAGTGGCCACCGATCTCGAAGAAGTTGTCGTCGCGCCCGACCGGGCGCGCCAGCTCCTCGGTCCAGATGCGGGCGACGAGTTGCTCGGTGTCGCCGGCGGGCGGTGCGGTCGGCTCGGCCAGCGCAACCCCGGTCGGGCCGTCCGGGAGCGCCTTGCGGTCGATCTTGCCGTTGGGCGTGAGGGGGAACGCTTCGAGCACCATGACCGCGGCCGGCACCATCACGTCGGGAAGCGTGTCGGCAACGTGCTTGCGCAACGTGTCGGGATCGGTGGTCGTGCCGCCGCGGACGATGACGAACGCCACGAGACGCGGGTCGGTGACGTCGCCGCGGGCGACGACGACCGACTGGACGACGTCGGGGTGGGCGTCGAGCACGGTCTCGATCTCGCCGAGCTCGATGCGGTGCCCGCGGATCTTGACCTGGTTGTCGGAGCGCCCGGCGAACTCGACGAAGCGGTCGGGGTGGATGCGCACCACGTCGCCCGTGGCGTAGACGCGTCCGAGACCGGGTCGCTCGACGAACCGCGACGCCGTCAGTTCGTCGCGGCCGTGGTAGCCCCGTGCCACGCCCTCGCCACCGATGTGCAGCTCACCGAAGACGCCGACCGGTACCCGCCGGCCCTCGTCGTCGAGCACGTACACGGTGTTGTTGCCGATCGGCAGGCCGATCGGGATCGAGCCCTCGGCAACGTCGGAGATCTCGTGGACGAGCGACCAGATCGTGGTCTCGGTCGGGCCGTACATGTTCGTGAACCGTTCAGGGAGGATCCGTCGCATCTCGTTGGCGAGTGCCGTCGGCAACGCCTCGCCACCGACCATCATGTGGCGGACCGACGCCAGCCCGGCCCGGTCGGCGGGGTCGGCGAGCAGCATCGCCGCCAGCGACGGCGTGCACTGCAGGTGTGTGACGCCGTGGCGTTCGACGAGCTCGGCCATCGAGGTGGCGGGGCGGTCGTCAGGCTCGTCGTCGGTCGCCACCGCGGCGGTGACGGACCGGGCGGCGTCGACGACGTCTTTGGCCTCCCGCATCAGCTCGAGCGAGTCGAGCACGGCATCGGTGTCGACGCCGAAGTCGATGAGGCATGCCACCTCGTCGACGCCGATCGCCGAGACCCGCTCGATCAGCTCGACGGCGTCGTCGGGTGTGCCGAACAAGCCGCTCGTCTCGAGGTAGCGGGCGGCTGCCATGTCGAGCAGCTGTGACATCTCGTCGGGGGTGAGCGACTTGAACGCCTCGTCGGCGCCCTTGCCGCTGTTGGCGAACGTCGGGAACGCCGACGCCATGTCCTTCAACAGGCCGACCGCGGTACCGAGGTACGACTTCATCGGCTCGCGTGCCATCTCCTTGGCGACCGCGGCATCCCGGTCGAGGAACGTGTGCAGCATCAGCGTGACGCGGCCCTCGCCCGCGTGTCCCGCCTCGGTCCACGCCCGCCGGTACGCCGCGATGTTGTTCGAGAGCTGCTCGACCGACTGGCCGAGCAGGTGCGTGAGCACGTTGGTGCCGAGTGTGCCCGCCCGCTCGAACGTCGACGTCGAACCGGCCGACGTCAGCCAGATCGGCAGCTCGGCTTGCACTGGGCGTGGCAGCGTGCGCACCTCGACGGGCAGGCCGTCGTGGCCCGGCAGCGTCACCGCCTCACCCCGCCAGAGCCTGGCGACGGTGTCGATCATGCCCGGCAGGCCTTCGCGGGCGTTGGCGTAGGCGGACGGATTCAGGACGAAGTCGTTGGGCTGCCAGCCGGCAGCGAACGAGATGCCGGTGCGACCGTTGGTCAGGTTGTCGACGATCGCCCATTCCTCGGCGACCCGGACCGGTGAGTGCAGTGGCAGCACGACGCTGCCCGCCCGAACGTGGATTCGCTCGGTGATCGCGGCGACCGCCGCACCGACCACGCTGGGGTTCGGGTACGAGCCACCGAACGCGTGGAAGTGGCGTTCGGGCGTCCACACCGCCTCGAACCCGTTGCGGTCGGCGAAGCGGGCGCTCTCGAGCAGCAGCCGGTAGCCCTCGTGCGCCCGGTCCTCGCCGGCGGCGAAATAGAACATGCTCATCGAGACGGGTCGCAGGGCGGTGGCGGCACGGGAGGCGGTGCCCGACGAGTCGCCGCGTACGCCGCTCTCGGACTTGAGGACGATGTGGAACCCGCGCGTGAGCGTCCACAGCAGTTCGAGCACCGAGATGTCGAACGACAGGCTCGTGACGGCGAGCCATACGCCCGGCTCGTCGTGCTCGATGACCTCGTCCATGGCGGCGAAGAAGTTGACGACGTTGTGGTGCTCGAGCATCACGCCCTTGGGCGTGCCGGTGGAGCCCGAGGTGTAGATGACGTACGCCAGGTCGGCGGGACCGTGGTTCCCGGCGGCGGGTTCGGTCGTGGTCGAGCCGGATCGGTCGGCCGGGTCGACCACGGTCACGTCACCGTGCGACAGCAGGCTGGCGATCTCGCCCTGGGCGAGCAGGGCGACGAGCCCCGAGTCGGCCACCATGAACCGCAGCCGGTCTTCGGGGTAGGTGGGGTCGAGCGGGACGTAGGCAGCGCCGCACTCGAGCGTGGCGAGCACGCTGACGAGCATGTCGATGCCGCGGTGCACGGCGATGCCGACCCGGTCGCGGGCTCCGACGCCGGCGGCACGCAGGCGCCCGGACAGCTCGTCGACGGCGGTGGCGAGCTCGGCGTACGACAGGGTGCGACTCCCCGACGAGACCGCCGGCGCGTCAGGGGTGCGGCCGACCTGGGCCCGGAACTGACGGTCGATCGTCGTGGCCCGGTCGTGGTCGAGGTCGGTGTCGTTGAGCTGGTCGAGCTCGGCGACCTCCGCCTCGCTGAGCATCTCGAGCGAGCTCAAGGCGCCCGTCGGATCGTCGACGCCGGCCCGCAACAGCGTCGCCACCTGGCGGGCGATGCGGTCGGCCGTGGAAAGGTCGATCCGATCGACACGGTGGTGGAGCGTGAGCCGGCCGCCGTTGGGAGCCACTGCGAAGCACAACGTCGTCGCGTCGTGCGGGAGTGTGGCCGAGGGGTCGGTGTCGTCGAGGTCGACGGCGATCATCACCGGTGCGTCGAACCCGCGACCGTGCGTGCGCGGGTCGCGTCCCACGGCGTCCGAGAGGAACGTGCCGTGCTTGCCGAGCCAGGCCAGCTCGGTTGCGGCGGCCACCGTCAAGGTTGCGAAGTCCGGCGCCGCGGTGTCGACGCGGCCGATCGGCAGTTGCACGAGCGCGCCGAGGCGGCTGACGATCTCGCGCGACTGCGGATCGGTGGCGGCGAACACAGCATCGGGCGTGCTGGTGGTGCGGGCGCACCAGGCCGACAGGGCGGCGACGATCTGGTCGGTGCTCGCGCCGGACGGCACGGCCACGTCGTGAGAGGCCCAGTCGGCCGCGCCGTTGGCACGAACCGCTGGAAGCGCCGGGATCTCGATCGAGCCGAGCCGGTCGAGCCACGTCTCCTCGTGTCGCGAGAGCTGCGGATCGAGCTCGCGTAGGGCGGCCACGATCGAGGCGTCCGGCGACGCGATGACGCTCCCGACGCCCAGGCCGTGCGATGCCACGACCTCGGACGGGTTGGCGGCGGTGCCGTCGGCTCGCGAGACGGCGGTGATCACCACGTCGGCGTCGGCGGCGCGCACACGAACCGAGGTGTCGTCGAGGGTGACGACCGCACCGATCGCCGCGTCGGTCGCGGCCGCCAGCTGGACGTCGTTCACGACGTACACCGTGTGGTCGAGGACGAGACGTACCGCGCCGAGGGTGTTGCGGACGCGATCGCCGATCGCATGGGCGCGTACCGCGCGATCGATGACGGCGGCGGGATCGGCCGGATCGAACACGGAGCACGGACGCTCGTGCTTGCGGAACAGCCGGGACGTTCCGGCCGGCTGCGGCGTGGTGGCGAGCGAGCCGTCGGCCAGTGCCGCGGCGATGCGTGGGAAGCTGGCGAGCGCCGCTTCGTAGCACCTGGCGTTCAAGCCGAAGGCGGTCTCGTCGGGCCGGATGTCGAACGTCTCGGTCGTGACGATCTCGCCGGCGTCGACCTCCGGGGTCATCAGGTGCCAGGCGATGCCGTGGGTTTCCTCGCCGCCGAGGATCGCCCACGACGTCACGTTGAGCCCGGCGTAGCCCGGGAGCGGACCGTCGTGGAAGTTGATCCGGACCTTGGCCTGCTCGAGCACAGCGTCGGGCAGGATCCGCAGGTTGGCGATGCTGAACAGGACGTCGAACTCGTACGGCAGCAGCGCGGCGGCGAGGCCGACCGCCGAGTCGACGTGGGGGATGCCGTGGAGCTCGGCGAACGACGCCACCACCGGGTGGTGGGTCGCGATCACCACGATGTCGAGCCCGTGCTCGACAGCGATCTCCGCGCATTCGGCAGCGAGCGACTGGTCGCCGACCACCGCACACCGAATTGCATCCGCCACGTTCGAAGATCCCATCGACGCCTCCCTCGAGGATTCCTCAATCGATCCCCGCCAGGACCGGCCACGGATCCTACTGGAACAGGGCCGTACCGCCTCCCGAAAATAGCCGTTTACCGGCCGGTCTACGGGCCTTCGGCGGACCAGATCGCGATGTCGCGCACGTGGAACGGGGCGTTGTTGAGCTCCTTGCCGCGGAACGCGACGCTCGTGGTACCCGGCGGGATGGGCGTCCAGAACGACTTGAAGCCCTCGGTGGAGGGGTCCGACGCCGGCTGGACGACGGCATCCTCCCAGTCGCCGGCGCCGGCTTTGATCTCGATGTCGGTGCCGTGGCCGGCGAAGCGCAAGAACGCGCCCGCCGGGGCCGCCGACGCGAAGTTGACTTCGCCGCCGGTGGTGGAGACCATGCGTTGATCGGCCTTGATCATCGTGAACGGGATGGCCGGATCGATGACGACATTGTCCCAGTGCCAGGTGTTGGGGCCACACGGCCCGTCGAAGCAGTCCTTGTCTGGTGTGTACGAGTGGTGACCGATCTGGACCACGCCGCTGGTCCAGTCGAGGTCGGCGATGTCGGTGTCGATCCACCACACGTCGTAGGCGGGCATCCCGAAGCGGATGTGGTTGGCGCTGATGCGCAACTCGAACTTGTCGCGACGGGCGGCATCCGGAACGAGGAAGTCGTCGAGCAGCGCCCAGTCGTTCTCGAGCTGCACCCGCTCGAAGTCCGAGATGACCTCGCCGATGAACACCGTCTTGCCGTCGAAGTTGTCCTGCCTGATGTGGATCGCCTCACTGGGGAACCCGTCGAGGTCGGGGAGATCCTCGTCGAGCGTCAATTGCACGTTGGCGTCGAACGGGGTGATCCAGATGTCCCACCAGTCGCGCAAGCCGCCGCGAAGGGTCGACACGTCGACTTGGATCACGGCTTCGCCGCCGGAGAAGTCGACCATGTGGTCGGGCGTCACGTAGATCAGCCCGTACTCGGACGCGTTGAGCGACGTCATCATGTGGTTGCGGCACTGGAACACCATGTCCTCGTAGGCCGACACCGCGTGCGTGGACGGCGGCGGTTCGCAGCCGGGTCCGTGGCCGGCGTCCATCCGCTCGAGGGTCGACCAGGTGTTGGTGCCCCGCGAGTGCACCGTCACGTCCCAGCCGTCGGGGTTCCACGGTTCGGCGGCCGGCGGCTCGCCGTCGAACGATTCCACGAAGGCGGTGGGCGTGAGGTCGAGCGGCGGCGCGGTCGGCGCCGGGTCGGCCGGGGCGACGGGCTGGTCCGCTTCAGCTGGTGCGTCGGTCGCGGGTGTCGGCTCGACCGCCGGGCTGGACGCGTCGACGGCTGGCTGCGCAGCAGTGGCGGGGACGACCGTGTCCGGCGGTGGCTGGGTGGCCTCGACCGTGGGCTCGTCGGACGGCGACGTGGACGCGGGATCCGCGCCCGGCTCGGCGTCGTCGTCGGTCGCCGACCAGATCGCCCCGATCGTCGTCGCGCCGATCAGCGCCCCGACGACGCCGACGGCAACGAGCCGCCCGCGAGGCGACCAGCCGCGCGGGGCGCGCCGGGATACGTCGTCTTCTTGCCCTGAATCCGCCGACCCAGAAGGTTCGGGTGGTGCCTCGATGCCGCTCATTGGTCCTCCGCTCGACCAAGCCGGACGATACATGGGTCGTCGCACTGATTGTCCGCGACTTCCATGAGTACCGATGACAGGCTGATCTCGACGGACGATCTGCCATGATGTCGCCGTCCTCGTCGTGTGGTGAAAGTGAGCGAGACTTTGAGAGGTCCCCGCGACGCGTTGTCGGAGGCCAGGGCCGTCCTTCGAGCCCAGTTCTACCTCCGCAGCGCCACCGAGGTCGCCAAGACCGTCCGGCTGCACGGCAAGCCATTCGTCCGCAATCTCGGGACGATGATTGTCCGCGATCGCGCCCTGCTGATGTCGGTCGTCGCCACGCTCGAGCTCGCCAGCGGCCCGAACGGCACGATCGACATCGGTGAGCGGGTGTTCTTGAACCACGGTTGCTCGCTCGGCGCCGACCTGCTGGTGAAGATCGGTCCACGTTGCCAGATCGGTCCCCACTGCATGCTCATGGACAACGACTTCCACCGGCTCGAGCCTGATCGCCGGATGGAGCGGCCGGACTCGAGACCGATCGTGCTCGAGGAGAACGTGTGGCTGGGTGCGCGCGTCATCGTGCTCCGAGGGGTGACGATCGGCGCCGGCAGCGTCATCGGTGCCGGGAGCGTCGTCGCGACCGACATCCCGGAGCGGGTCCTCGCCATGGGTGTCCCGGCGCGTGTCATCCGAAGTGTCTGAGCAGATGCGACCGCCACGTGTCTGACCGACTGCGCCGCCGGCCACGCACAGTCCGTACCGTCGCGCCCGCGGCGGCGTCGGCCCTGGCGGCCGCGCCGGTCGCGGTGATCGCGATCACCAGCACCTATCTCTCCGTTCTCACCGTCGCGGCCTGGACGGCGTTTCGTCGTGGCGATCGCACGACGCCGCCGACGTCGCACCGGAGCAGCGAGGCGTCGACGTCGTTCACCATCCTCGTTCCCGCCCACGACGAGGAGCTCCTGGTCGCCGAGACGGTCGATCGGCTGATGGCGCTCGACTATCCCCGCCACCTGTTCGATGTCCACGTCGTCGCCGACCATTGTGGCGACCTGACCGTAGAGGTCGCGCGAGACCACGGCGCCCTCGTCCTCGAGAACGCCGATCCCGACGTGCGAGGCAAGGGTCCGGCTTTGCGCTGGGCGTTCGATCACCTCGACTCGAAGGCCGCGATCCGCGACGTCGTCGTCTTCGTCGACGCCGACACCTCGGCCGACAACGGGCTGCTGCGGGCCTTCGACCGCCGATTTGCGGGCGGGGCCGTCGCCACCCAGGCGTACTACGCGGTCCGTGACCCAGCGGCCACGCCCGCTGTGGCGATGCGCGCCGCGGCGCTCGCCGTCCGGCACTACCTGCGCCCGCTCGCACGCTGCCATCTCGGTGGCACGTGTGGTCTGTTCGGCAACGGCATGGGGTTCCGAGCAGACGTGTACCGCTCGCGCCAGATGAGCGGCCATCTGACCGAGGATCTCGAGCTCCAACTCGAGCTGGTCCTGGGCGACGACGTGATCGAGTTCGTCCCAGAGGCGGTCGTCGAGGCCGAGATGCCCAGCACGGCCGCGGCCGCGCGCACCCAGAACGAACGATGGGAGAGCGGGCGGATCGACCTGACCAGGCGCTATGTGCCGCGTCTGGTGCGGTCGGCGCTCGGCCGGCGAGCCCGGCGCCGGCTCACCAAGCTCGACACGGCCGTCGATCTGGTCCTTCCGCCGTTCTCGGTGCTCGTCGCCGCCACGGCGGCCTCGACCGCGATTGCCGTCGGTGGAGCGGGGAGCGGTCGTCTGGGTCGCATCATCGCTGGCGTAGCGATCGCCAACGTCGTGGCCCAGGCGTTCCACGTGCTGTCGGCGCTCCGGATGGTGCGCGCGCCGGCGGCCGTGTACCGAGCGCTCGCGTCCGCACCGGGCGTCGTCGCCTGGAAGGTGGCACTTTGGGTGCGCGCCCTGTCGGGCCGAACCGACAGCGACTGGATCAGGACCGCACGGAACCCCGAATGAGCACCCACCGCATCGCCTCCATCCTTGGGGTACCCATCGACGACGTGACGATGGACGAGACCATCGACCGCATCGCCGAGATGGTCGAGGAGGGCCGCGCTTCGGGTCGTGTCCACCAGGTCGCGACGGTCAATGTCGACTTCCTCTGCAATGCGGTCGACGACGATCGCCTGATGGGGATCCTCGGTCGCACCGCCTTGTCGATCGCCGATGGCATGCCGTTGGTCTGGGGTTCGCGCTGGCTGGGCACACCGTTGCGAGAGCGGGTGGCGGGAGCCGATCTCGTTCCGGCGCTGGTGGAGCGGGCGGCCGCTGATGGCTACCGCGTGTACTTCTTCGGCGCCGCGCCGACCGTCGCGGCGTCGGCGGCGGACGTGCTTCGTGAGCGGTATCCGGGTGCCGAGATCGTCGCCGACGCCGGGCCGATGTTCGCCGACCCGGCCGACATGGATCCAGCGGCACTCGTTCCGATCAAGGCCGCGCGTCCCGACATCTGCTGCATCGCCCTCGGCAACCCGAAACAGGAGCTGTGGATCGAACGGTTCGGGGCCGATGTCGGTGCCCCGGTCGTCATCGGGGTCGGCGGCACGCTCGACTTCGTCTCGGGCGCCAAGCGCCGGGCGCCGGGATGGGCGCAGCGGTTCGGACTCGAATGGGTCCACCGCGCGGTCACCGAACCGCGCCGGCTGATCCGGCGCTACGCGAGGGATCTTGTCGTTTTCGGTCCTCGGTTGGCCCGGCAGGTCTGGGCGACGCGACGCTGGCGCCGGGTCGGGTCCGGGCAGCACGATGTCGTTCGCTCCGGTGGGGTCGCCACGCTCCGCATCGGAGGCCCGTCGCGGGCGCTCGACGGAGACGAATGGCGTGAGATCGAGATGGCGGTGGACAACGACACGCGCATCGTCGTCGATCTCGCCGGCTGCCGCCGTGTCGGCGGCCGCGAGATCGCCACGATCGTCGAGGTCGCGCGGCTCGCGGCGCGTTCGGGCATCGTCCTCGAGCTCGCACACGTTGGTGCCTCGACGCGGCGTCAGCTGCGGGCCGTCCGCCTCGGACACCTGCTGGATCATCCAATCCGCGGACGTCCAGGCAAGCCGACCGGATAGAGTGCGCCGCGTGGCGGCACGAACACCAGGACGGACAATGGGCCGTCGCGCGTATTCGAACTGGCACATCCGCGTCGTCATGACCGTGACAGGAGGCGATCCGGATCGACGCATCGGGGCGTTGCTGTGACGTTCAGCATCGTCGTCCGGCTGCTCGAGACGTTCTTCCGGCGGTGGTACTTCTACCTCGTGCCGTTCGTGGCCATCGTTGGCCTCGGCCTGTCCAACGTGTCATCCACGCCGACTGAGTTCTCGTCGGCCGGGGTGATCACCACGTCCAACGCGTCGTTGCTGTCCGAGCTCACCGAGGTCGGCACTCGCACCCCGTTCACGTTCGAGACGGCGGCGAGCCTGACCAGCCGCAAGATCTCATCGCTGCTCGGGACCGACGACTTCGCCCGCCGGGTCGCGGTCGGCGCCGGAGCCGGCGCGGCGCTCGACTCCGGAGCGATCACGCTCAACTCGATCCGTTATTCGATCGCCACCTTTCCCGCCGGCGATGAACTGCTCACCGTGAAGGCCACCACGATCAGTGCGGAGCTGTCGCAACGGCTCGCGCAGTCGACCATCGACACCTACATCGACGAGGTGATCGACGTCGAGCTGACGCAGGCGAAGACCGCCGAGACCGTCCTCAAGAATCGCCTCGACCGTCACGAGCGCGAGTTGGAGACCGCCCGCACGGCGCTCGCGGACTACGTCCGCGAGAACCCCGAACCGGCGCTGGGTGGAGACCGCCCGTTCGACGAGCAGGTCACCATCGACCAGCTGTCGTCCACGGTCGAACGCGCCGACATGCAGTTCGCGGAGACGATGAACCAGTACGAGGAGGCGCAACTCGTCACCGAGCAGACGCAGGCCGATATCGACCAGCGCATCCGCGTCGTCGACCCGCCGCAGACGCCACTCGTCCCCGAACCGAAGCTTCGCACCACGGTGTTGAAGATGGTGCTGTTCATGATCCTCGGCGCACTGATGACGATCACGCTGGTCGCGGTCGTCACTGCCCTCGACCACACGGTGCGGCGTGAGGCGGACATCGAGGCGCAAGTCGGGCTCGATGTCGTAGCGACGGTCCCAAATGCGAGGTGACGCGATGAACCACCAGATCCCCGATCCCGCGCTCCCGAGTGAGGGGGTCGAGCCGTGAGCAGACGGCAACCACGGGGCGGCAAGCGCCGACCCGAGATCGATCTCACGACCGGGGTGCGGTCGGACGGCGGATTGGCCATCGTCGAGTTCGGAGGCAAGCTCCTGCACACCGCTCCGGCCGGCGTGACGTCGAGCCTGCGGTATCTGCTCGCGCGACTCCAGCTCAACGATCCGGACGAGATCCCGAGGCGTCTGGCGATCACGTCGGCGTTGCACGGCGAGGGCGTGTCGTACATCGCCCGCTCGCTCGCCGCCGTCATGGCCCACGACCTCGAGCGCATGGTGTGTGTCGTCGACATGAACTGGTGGTCTGGCGGCCGCAACGACCCCACGTCGCTGGGTCTCGCAGATGTCGTCCTGCGCGACCACGCCGCCGACGAGGTCCTCGTCGAGACCGTCACCGAGAACCTGTGGTTCATGCCTGCCGGTACCGTCGAACTGGCCGGACGTCCGGCAGTCGCCAAGGATCCTCGCCTGGCCACCGCGCTCGACGACCTCGAGCGCCAGTTCGATCACCTGATCTTCGACCTCCCAGCCGTGCTGGCGACGAGCGACGCGATCGCTCTCGCCCGCTTCGCCGATCTCTATGCGCTCGTGGTTCGATATGGCGTGACGACGGTCGCCCAGGTGAAGTCGGCGCTCGACGAGCTCGCCGGGATGCCATCGATCGGCCTGATCGTGAATCGATCCGATTCCTCGATCCCGCGGGTCGTACGGCGCCTCGTCGGGATCTGAGGTCACGCGTCGTGCGTGAGTCGACCGGACGCGGCCGCCGATGAACCTCCTCCTGTTGAGCCTGGTCTCGGTGTTCGTGTTGGGGCTGCGGTCAGGGAGTAGGCGTCCCGACGTGCGGTCGGCGGTGCCGATGTTCATCGGCTGCTGCCTCGTCGCCGTCGCCTATCTCAGCCAGCGGTTCCTCTGACATGGCAGTCGCGTACAGCGAGCCGTGGAGGCAGTCGCGCGACTCCGACGTGCACCGCCGGCGCGAGAAATTCCTCTGGTTCCGCGTGTACGCCACGTTCGGCCTGCTGACGCTTCTCGTTGGTGGCACGGCGTACTACTCGGCGCCGCACCCGTTCTCTCTCGTGCTGCTGCTGATGATCGTCGGGATGGCGGCGGTCCTCACGCGACCGATCGTCGGCGTGTACGTCATCATGTTCTTCACCCTGATCGGCGACAACGCAACGGCGGCCTGGTACCCGTTCGCCAAGAACATGTCCAGCTCCGAATCGATCTTCTACATGGGCGATGGGCTGATCGTCAGCCCGCTCGAGGTGTTCCTCATCGTGACGACGGTCGGCTGGCTCCTCAACTATCAGGATCGGCTCGGGCAACGGGTTCGGGTCGGGCGCCAGTTCCGTCGTGGCACGCTGCTCTACCCGCTGATGGGGTTCACCTTCTTCGTCCTGTACGGGTACCTGCAGGGGATGCGCACGGGTGGTGATCGAAACGTCGCGCTGTGGGAGATGCGACCGCTGCTGTATGTGCCGATGTTCTACGTCCTCGTCACGCAGCTGCTCACGACCCGCCAGCAGTACGTCCGTCTGTTCAAGGTCGCCATGGTCGCCGTGTTCGTGCACGCGGTGTTCGCGATCAACTACTTCCGCGGACTCCCGGCAGTCGAGCGCGCCGAGCTCGAGAGCCTGGGCGAGCACGGTGCATCGATCCACATCGACGCGCTGCTGCTGCTGGTGCTGGCGCTGCTGCTCATCAAAGGGTGCTCGCCGGCGCTACGCGTCGGAATGCTCTTGCTCGCCATCCCATGTCTCGTCGCGTACGCGATGGCCGAGCGCCGGGCCGCGGTGGTTGCGCTCGTCGTGGGGATCGTCATGCTCTCGATCGTGATCCACCGACGCAACCGGCGGGCGTTCTGGTGGTTCGTGCCGATCACCACGGTCCTGGGCTTGGGGTATCTCGCCGCCTTCTGGAACGCCCAGGGTTCACTCGGCTTCGCGGCGCAGGCGATCAAATCCGTCATCGCACCGGGTCAGTTGAGCGAGGCCGACCGCAGCTCCGACGTGTACCGAGAGTTCGAGCGGTACGACCTCTGGTACACGATCCGGTCGGACCCCCTGCGTGGCCTTGGCTTCGGGAGGCAGTTCTATCAACCGATCCCGCTGCCTGACATCAGCTTCTTCGTCTTCTGGCAGTACCTCCCGCACAACTCGATCCTGTGGGTCTGGATCAAGACCGGCTTCTTCGGTTTCGTCTCGATGCTGTTCTTGTTCGCCCGGACCGTGCAGCGGGGAGCGATCAACGTGGCCCGGATCGCCGATCCCAACCACTTGGCCTTGGCGATCGCCGCGCTCGGCTATGTGGTCATGTACATCGTGTTCGCCTATGTCGACATCGCATGGGACGCACGGGCGACGATCTTCCTCGCCTTTGCGATGGCGTGGTGTGGCGACTTCGGCAACCTCGAGCAGACGGAGGAGCTCGCCGAGGAGGACGTGGAACCAGCCGAGGAGGCCTCCGCCGACGACAGTGAGTACGACGAACCGCTCGCCGTACCGTCCTGAACCTGCCGCGGCTCAGCTCCGGATCATGCGGGCGACGGCGTCGACCACCCCGGCCATCTCGTCGGCGTAGGTCTGGATGTCGGCCTCGGCGACCGCCCACTCCCGAGCGGCGCGGCCGAGGCGGGCGGCGAGGTCGTGATCGTCGAGCAGGTTCGCGATCGCGGTGTGCAGGGCGGCCGCGTCACCGGGCCGCACGTAGATCCCGGTCGATCCGTCGACGATGACGTCGACCTGACCGCGCGTCCGGCTGCAGATGACCGCCTTGCCCATCGCCATCGCTTCGAGGATCGTCGTGATCCCGGCCTGGAAGTCGGTGTCGACGAGTGGCACCACGACGAACTCGGCCGACGCATACAACGCCCGGAGGTCGGCGAAGCCGAACCGGTCGACCGTCACGTTGGCCGGGACCTCCACGTCGCCCGACACGTCGCGGCGCTTCGACCACGGGCTGGCCGCGGCGAGGACCACCTCGACGTCGAGCCCGCGCACCGCCTCGACCATCGTCGGGTAGTCGCGGAACTCGAGCCCGGCCGAGCAGATCATCCGGCGCGCGGGGGTGTCGACGGCGTCGGGGGCGAAGAACGTCGTGTCGACCATGAACGGCGACAGGACGATGTGATCCGGCGGGTACGACAGGGCGGTCGCGATGAGGTCGCGTTGGCGACTCGAGTACACGACCATGCGATCGATCCGCGACGCCAGGCGGAGCGCCCGCATCAGCGCCATCTTCTTCCTGACGGTGAGGATGTGGACAATCATGATGTGCCGCGCGCCGCGGCGTCCGGCGAACCGGGTCATCGCGGCGTACGGGATGCCGACCTGCTCACCATCGGTGAACACCACCTCGAAGTGGCGGCGCTGGCGGAAGCACGACCAGGCGAGCAGCACGTTGGGCCCGGCGATCCGCTCGACCAGCCGGCCGAGACGGCCGGTCGTCTCCCGCGCCCGGACGTGATCGACGAGTTCGGCGCCGAGTGCCTCGGCCATCACGAGGTAGTCCGGGCGAGGACGGTCGCCACGCGCGATCTGGTCGTTGAGATCGGCCGGGATGGTGCCCGACACGGTGAGCAGCACCCGGCGGCGTTCGGCGGTCATCGGCCGGTCAACGCTCACCGGATGTGCCCTGCACGGCGACGTCGCGCAGCAGCGTCGCCAGGCGCATCGCGTTGTGCTCGGCGTCGAACGCGTCGGCAACGACCTCGATCGCACGGTCACCGAGGCGGCGCCGCAGGTCGCGATCGCACACGAGCGTGGCGAGGGTCGTGCGCAACGCACCGACATCGTTGGTCGGAACCAGAAGTCCGGTCTCGCCGTGGCGGACGATCTCCGAGATCGCCCCGACGTCGGTCGAGACCAGCGGCAGGCCCGTGGCCCCGGCCTCCGACAGCACCATCGGCAGGCAGTCGCCCAACGTCGGCAAGCAGAAGATGTGGGACCGGTGGAACAGCTCGACGAGCTCGGTGCTGTTCGGCGTCATCGACGAGTGCACCACGAGGCCTTTTTCCGCCGCGACCGGTGTCTTCGTGACGAGGTGCAGTTCGAGCTCCGGCAGCGACGGGTCGTCGCGCAGTGTCCGGAACGCATCGAGCAGGAGGAGGCCACCCTTGCGGGCGAGGTCGCCGCCGACGAACAGGATCCGGATCGGTCGCTCGTCGTCGTCGGGGCGGTCGTCGGTGCGCTTCCACCGGCTGACGTCGACGCCTGGCGGCACGACCGTGATCTTGGACGGCGCGACGCCGTACTCGTCGATGAGCCCCTGCCGGGTCCACGCGGCCCAGGTGACGATGTGGGCGGCACGTTCGAAACAGGCCCGATTGGCGCGCCACTTGAGGCGCTCGACGCGAGCGCCGCCGGTCGCGTGGCCGTAGTGATCGCCGAGCTCGTCGTACTGGCGCGGTGTCGCGTCGAGCGAGACGACTGTCGGGACCCGCTTGACGACGTCGCGCATCAGGATCGCCGGGACCTGGGTGTGGACGAACATCGCGTCGATCGGCCGTTCGGAGCGGACCTTGCGAACCGCACGCCGCGCCCGCAGCCCGGCACGAACGGTCCAGTTGCCGAAGCCGGGGATGCGCGCCGCCCATCCGTCGACTTCGAAGGCGATCGGAACGAACGTCGCGTCGATGGCGTCGGAGCGCGGGACCAGGCGGCGCAGGTTGTCGGTGTGGGTGATGTGGCCGAGGGTCTGTTCGAGCACGAAGGCGACGTGCGGAGGGTTCACGGGGACGCAGGCTACCGAAGCACCATCATGCCAATCCGTAGGCATGGCTACCCTGAGGCGATGAGCCCCGAGCAGGCGCTGTTGCGCGTCGTCCACTGCCTCGACCGCATGCACGACAAGGGTTTCCGCGCCAAGGCATTCGTGCGGGCACTCGACGTGGTCCGTTCCACGCCTGCCGACGAGCTCGCGGCGCGGGCCGCCGACGACACGCTCACCGATCTCGACGGGATCGGTGAGTCGAGCGCGAGGGTCATCACCGAAGCGCTGCGCGGTGAGACGCCCTCCTACCTGGTCAAGCTCGAAGGCGAGTCGCAGGTCACGATCACGCCCGAGGGCGAGCGGTACCGGGCGGCGCTGCGCGGCGACTGCCACCTGCACTCGACATGGAGCGACGGCGGGGCGCTGATCGAAGACATGGCCGCCACCGCGATGGCGCTCGGCCACGAGTACATGGTGCTCACCGACCACTCCGCCCGGCTGACCATCGCCCACGGCCTCAGCGAGCAACGCCTGTCGGATCAACTCGACGAGATCGCCCGCATCAACGCCGACATCGCCGCCGCCGGAAACGACTTCCAGATCCTGACCGGGATGGAGGTCGACATCTTGGAGGATGGGTCGCTCGATCTCGCCGATGCGATGCTCGCCCGACTCGACGTCGTCGTCGCCAGCGTCCATTCGAAGCTCCGCATGGAGCGCCAACAGATGACCGAACGGATGGTGCTCGCCGTCGCCTCGCCGCACGTCGACATCCTCGGCCACTGCACCGGCCGGATGATCGGCAAGCGGCCACCGTCGACGTTCGATGCCGACTTCGTGTTCGCCGCCTGCGCCCAGTTCGGGACCGCGGTCGAGATCAACTGCCGGCCCGAGCGACTCGATCCACCACGCGAGTTGATCGATCTGGCGATCGAGTACGGCTGCTGGTTCAGCATCGACACCGACGCCCACGCCACCGGTCAGCTCGAGTGGCACCCGCACGGCTGCGACCGCGCCGCCGAGCGAGCGGTGCCGATCGAGCGGATCATCAACACCATGCCGGCCGCCGATCTGCTGGCGTGGACCGCGGCGTGAGCGAACCCGGCCGGCTGGTCGGCACCGGTCGAGCCGCCGATGTGTACGACATCGGCGACGGCCGGGTGTTGCGCCGTTATCGCACCGATCACGACTCCACGATCGAGGCGGCGGCGATGCGCGCGGCGTGGACGGCCGGCTACCCGGTTCCCGAGGTGTTCGACGCCGACGGACGTGATCTCGTGATGGAGCATCTCGACGGTCCGACGATGTTGAAGTTGCTCGGCGACCGCCCGTGGCGGTTCAGGCGGTTCGCCGATCAGCTTGCCGAGCTCCACACCCGCCTGGCCGGGTTGCCGATCGGCTCGAGCGATCTCCCGGCGCGGTTCGAGCCCGCCGAGTGTCTCGTGCACCTCGATCTGCACCCGGGCAACGTCATGCTGACATCGCGCGGTCCCGTCGTCATCGACTGGTCGAACGCCGGGATGGGTCCGCGCGGCGCAGATGTCGCGACCACATGGATCCTGCTCACGATCGCCGAGGCCGACGACATCCCGGCCGCGCTGCGGCCGTTCGTCGGCGCCCTCCGCCGGCGTCTGCTGCGCCGCTTCCTCGACGGTGTCGACCGACCCGGGCGCGAAGTGATCCGCATGCTGGCCGAGCACCGGCTGACCGACTGGAACCTGCGGCCCGGCGAGCTCGACAAGCTCGCGCGGTTCCGCGAGGAGTTCGCGGCGTGATCGTGCTGGTTGGGGGCCTCGACCGGGCACCGTAGACTCGCTTGTCTATGTCGAAGAAGACCAAGAAGCGCAAGGCTCGCCTGCGGCGTTCCAAGGCGAACCACGGCAAACGACCCAACATGGGTTGAGGCTGTCGCGACCTTGGTCATGTCACCACCGCCGAGTCGACGGGACGAGGTGGTCGACACGCTGCACGGTGTCGCCGTTGCCGACCCGTACCGGTGGTTGGAGGACGGAGCGTCGGCGGAGGTGCAGGAGTGGGTGACCGCCCAGAATCTGCACACCCGTCGGGCCATCGACTCCCGGCCTGATCGCAGCACCTGGCACGAGCATCTGATCGCGCTCATGGAGCTGCCGGTCGTGCTCGCGGCCGAGGTGCGGGGCGACGTCGTCGTGACGATGGAACGGCGCAGCGGCGAGCAGCAGGCATCACTCGTCGCACGATCCACGGTCGCACCCGACGCGCCGCCGCTCGTACTCGTCGACCCGGCCGCTGGTGCTGCCGACGCGGCGGTAGCGGTCGACTGGTTCTTCCTCTCGCCTGACGGCTCGCTCGTCGCCTACGGGGTGAGCGAAGGCGGCACCGAGAGCAGCGTGCTGCGGGTGATCCGCACCGCTGATGCCTCCGACGTCGGCGAGGTGATCCCGAACACCCGGGCGTGCACCGTCGGATGGGAACCGGACGGGAGTGGAATCGTCTACACGCGCTATCCGGAGGGTGACGAGTACCACCGCACGGTGCACGTGCATCGGCTGGGCGCCGACTGGCGCGACGACCCGGTGCTGTGGTCCGAGCACCCGACGCCGGAGACGTGGCCGGACGTCACGGTGTCGGCCGACGGCCGCCATGTGCTCGTGCAAGCGATGGTCGGCTGGAGTCGCTACGACCAGCACCTGCTCGACCGCTCGACCGGCGAGTGGACCGAGCTCATCGTCGGTGTCGAAGCCATCAGCCGGTTCGAGTTCGGCGAAGACGGCTGGCTGTACGGCGTGACGACCCACGAGGCGCCGCGTGGTCGGGTCGTGCGCATCGCGCTCGATGCGGTTCCGACCGACCCGAGCGGTTGGGAGACGATCGTCGCCGAGCGGTCTGCCGTCCTCGGCGCGCTCACCGTTGCCGGCGATTCGCTGCTCGTCGTCACGAGCGCCAACGGGGTCGACGCCATCGAGCGGCGTTCTCGCGACGGCGAGCTGCTCGGGGTGTTCGACGAGCTCGGCATCGTGTCGGTCGGAGGGCTGACGGCCGACCCGGCCACCGGGACGGCGTTCGCGATCACGGCCGGGTTCGATTCACCGGCCACACTGTGGCGTCTCGGGCATGAGTCAGCCGAGCGTTGGCAGCCGGCCGCGCCCTCGGCCGATGCGCTGCCCCCGATGACCGTGCGACAGGTCGAGTACCCCTCCGCCGACGGAACGACGATCGGCCTGTTCCTCGTGCATCGCAGCGATGTGGCCCCCGGGCCGGACTCCCCGGCGATCCTCACCGGCTACGGCGGCTTCGCGATCGCCGAGACACCGGTGTGGTCACCCACGATCGCGGCGTGGTGCGCGTCCGGGGGCACGTACGCGATCGCGCAACTGCGCGGCGGGTTCGAACACGGCGAGGAGTGGCATCTCGCCGGCCGGCGCGCCAAAAAGCAGAACGTTTTCGACGACTTCGCGGCGGCGGCCGACTGGATGGTGTCGACCGAGATCGCCGCCCGCGGCCGCCTGGCGATCGTCGGTGGCTCGAATGGCGGGCTCCTGGTGGGCGCGACGCTGACGCAGCGTCCCGATGTCTGCCGGGCGGTGTGGTGCGCGGTGCCGCTACTCGACATGATCCGGTTTCCGCAGTTCCTCATCGCCAAGCTGTGGACCGACGAGTACGGCGACCCCGAGATCGCCGACGAGTTCGGCTGGCTCCACGCCTACTCGCCCTATCACCAGGTCTCCGAGGGCACGTGCTACCCGGCAGTGCTGTTGACCAGCGCCGAGGGGGACACCCGGGTCGATCCCCTGCATGCGCGCAAGATGGCGGGGTTGCTGCAGTGGGCGAGTAGCTGTCAGGCGCAGCGTCCGGTCCTCTACCACCAAGAGGGTCGCGCCGGCCACGGCGTCGGGAAGCCCGTCGGCAAACGGGCTGCCGAGCAGGCCGACGTCCTCGCGTTCTTGTCATGGCAGCTCGGCGTGGCCGAGTGACGGAGTCATCCACGGCCATTGTCGAATGGCTGACGATCGGCGGCGATCGGCAGCACTGGCGCGCCCTCGGTCTCACGGTGGGCCGCGACGGTCTCGTTCCGTTCCTGTTCACGTCGCTGCGGATCGTCGACGGCGCGCCGGGCATCCATGGCTGGACCCTGAGCGGCATCGATCCGGCGATCGACGAGATCGACGGCTTGGCGACCATGGTCGTCGATGCGTCACCGCCCGCGATCGCCCAGCACGCCAACGGCGCCATCGAGCTCGACCACGTGGTCGTGCTCACCGGCTCGCTCGAACGCACCTGCGGCGCCATCGCCGACGCCACCGGCGCGCCGCTCAAGCGCGTGCGCGACCTCGGCAACACCCGCCAGGGCTTCCACCGGATGGGGCGCGGCGGTGTCATCGTCGAGGTCGTCGAGCGCCGCGAGGTCGGCGACGATCCGGCGTCGTTCTGGGGCGTGGTGATCAACGTGTCCGACCTCGATGCAGCGGTCGACATCGCCGGCCCGGACCTCGTCGGGATGGCGAAGGACGCCGTCCAACCTGGTCGTCGCATCGCCACGGTGCGCAACGAGGCCGGACTCGGCCTGCCGGTCGCGATGATGTCCGTGCCGGACCGCCCGTAGACTGCACCGCCGGATGAGAATCAGGCGTGTCGTGCTCGGCGCGTCGATCGTTGGGGTGGTCGGTGCAGCCGCTGCACTGACCGTCGCAGCGGTCGGACCGCAGGCGGGGTCGGACTCGGTCGCGAGCCCGGTATCAGGCGCCTCGACCAGTGCGGCGGTGCCCACCGTGCCCGACACGGTGCCGGTCGATACCGATCCGCCGGATACCGAGTCGCCGGACAGCATGGTGGTGGACACGGATCCGCCCGAGACGCTGGCGCCGACGACCATCGCTCCGACGACGGTGGCTCCCACGACGACGGCGGTCGCGGAGCCGACGTTCGAGTTCGCCGACCCGTCGACCTGTCCTGTGACCGGACGCGCCGCCGTCGTCGATCGTGAGAACCAGCGGGCATGGCTGTGCGGCGACGGCCTCGTCACGATCGAGATGCCGATGACGTCGGCGTGGATCCAGCCCGACCCGGGCGACTATGCGATCTACGCCAAGGACATGAACTCGTCGTCGCGATTCGCCGGCCAGTACTCGACGATGACCCACTTCGTGGCGTTCACCCACGGCAAGATCCGCGGTGCCCGCATCGCCTTCCACAGCATGCCGATCTATTCCGACGGGTCGTTCGTGCAGCCGCTCGAGACGCTCGGTGCGCTCGACCAGCGCGGCAACTCCGCCGGATGTATCCGCGTGTCGCCCGCCGATGCCGAGCTGATCTGGTCGTGGCTCGAGATCGGCGATCTCGTCAGGGTCGTGAGCTGACGCCTGGTCCGGTCACGGATCGACGTCGCCCTCGCCGCGTTGGAGATGCGCCCGGCCCTCGGCGCACGTCTGGTTGAGCGGGCACCACCGACACGTGACTCCGGCGCGCTTGACGGGAGGGCGTCGTTCGACCGTGAGCTCGATCAACGCGTTCACGCCATCGAGCGTCCGGCGGACGGCGGTCCGCAACACTGCCGGCGTGACGTCCTCGATCACCGGCTGGCCGACGTCGAGGTAGAACGAGGCGAGTTTGCGCGGTGGCACGCCCGTGCGCAGGGTCTCGACGAGTGCGTAGAACCGCAGATCCTCGCGGTGGCGGTGCGCCGGCCGCCCGGTCTTGAGGTCGATGATCACCTTGCGGCTCTCGGTGCCGATCGTTCGTCCGAGCACGAGGTCGACCTTGCCCGACAGCAGGATCGGACCGTCGAGTGGCCATTGCACGCGCGCCTCGGTCATCGGCGTGGCCCGCTTGTCGAGCGGGGGGAAGCACTCGCTGAACTTCGTCACCCGCTCGACGGCCAGGCCACGCAGATCGGCCTCGTCGGCCGCGGCGAGTCCGGCGATCCAGTCGCCCAGTGTCGTGTCGTCGTCCGACAGCCGGGCCATCGCGTCGTCGACGATGTCGGCTGGCACCGCCTCGCCCCGCCAGTGCACCATCAGCTGGATCGCGCGGTGGGCGACTTGCCCGCTGGCCAGGGCGGGCGACCACGCGAACGGATCGGGATGGAGGTGTTGCACCTCGCAGCCGAGCACACTCGTCAAGGCGTGCTTGCTCACGAAGAGCGTCTCCTCGCCGAGCCGCTCGCCGAAGGCCTCGAACGCCGTCGCGATGTCGTGTTCGAGCTCGGCGACCAGGTCGGCGTCGAACACGACGGGCTCGGGCGTGCGGCGCAACGCCGCGAGCGTGCGCCGTTGGAGCGGTGTCAAGGTGTCGAGAGGTCCGATGTCGGTCACCGTCGGCGACTGTACCGATGCCGTATTCGGGAACTCGTGAGGGTGATCCGGTCACGGCCCAGTCGCTGCGACACCCCTTCGTCAGAGTGGTGTCATGCACCCGGCCAACACCGTCGATTTCGCCGCTGCGGCCCGGGCGCTCACCCGCGAGGCGCGCCGCCGCCAACTCGTCGGGCCCGGTTTCCGGTGTCCACCGCGACTCGTCGGCGTCGATCGTTCGATCCGCCGCCGGGCCGACGGCGCCGTGGTGTCGGTCCGCTTGCGCGGCCGGCCGTGGGTCGCGGTTCTCGCCGACATGATCGAAGGCGTGGTGGTGGCCAACGCCCTCGTCCCTCCGCTGGCCGACCGAGTTCGCGCCGAGCTCTGGACCGCGGTCGGCGTCGAGCCCGCCGCCGACGTCGAGCGTTCCGTCGGGAGGGTTGCATGACGATCTCTTTTCGTCATCCCTGAGGGTTGCAAGCGGATGTTCGTTAGGTGTACCTTACGAATCCATGGCCCTGATGTGCCTCTGCTACGGCGTCTCCGAGCGCAAGGTGGCGAAGGTGATCGAGCGCGGTGCCCAGACGGTCGAAGAGGTCGGCGACGAGCTGATGGCCGGCCGGTGCTGCGGAGGCTGCACGGAGACGATCAGCGAGATGCTCGTCGTTCGTCGCCGGTCCAGGATGGCCGTGGCGTAGAGTCGTCGGCGTGCAAGGCAACGCCGAGATCGTCGAGCTGCTCAACGAGGTCCTGACGGCCGAGCTCACGGCCGTCAACCAGTACTTCCTCCACGCCAAGATGATGGACAACTGGGGCTACGGCCGGCTGGCCAGTCACACCCGGCACGAGTCGATCGACGAGATGAAGCACGCCGAGCAGGTCACCGATCGGATCCTGTACTTCGAGGGCGTCCCCAACTACCAGCGGTACAACCCGTTGCGCATCGGTGAGACCGTGCCCGAGCAGTTCGAGGCCGACCTTCGGCTCGAGTACGACGCCGTCGAACGGCTCAACCGCGGGATCGCCAAGGCGGTCGAGGTCGGCGACAACGGCACCCGCGAGCTGCTCGAGGGGATCCTGGTCTCCGAGGAGGAGCACGTCGACTGGCTCGAGACCCAGCTCGAGACGATTCGCCAGATCGGCATCGAGAACTACTTAGCCCAGCAGCTCTACGACTGACCGTCGGTTGCGAGACGCCGCCGGCGGTTCCACGCCCGGGTGGCGGAACTGGCAGACGCGGGGGGCTTAAACCCCTCTTCCCCGAAACGGGAGTGCGGGTTCGAACCCCGCCCCGGGCACTGTTGAGCTGGTGTTTCGCGAACGGATAGTGATCCGTGACGTGATTCGGGTGGTACCCGTGTCACATCGGTGTCACAGACCGTGACACCCCCGACCTAGTGTTTGACTCGTGGCCAACGGTTCGGTGAAGCGCAAGGGAAAGGTCTGGTCGTTCGTCGTCGACCTCGGCCCCGACCCTGCGACCGGAGCACGCCGCCAGGCGCGCCGGTCAGGGTTCGCGACGAAGAAGGCGGCCGAGGCTGCCCTCCGGGACCTGGCGACCGCGGCCGATGCGGGAACGGCTGTCGCTCGGAGTCGAGTCACCGTGTCTGCGTTTCTGGCGAGTTGGATCGAGACGATCCGGCCGCGCGTGCGTGAGACGACGTGGGTGAGCTACGAGATGGCGGTCCATCGGATCACGCGTCAGATCGGTGCCGTGCAGCTCCAGTCGCTCACGCCCCTCCAGGTGGAGGGCCTCTACGCAACGCTGCTGGAGCGTGGAGGTGCCGGCGGTCGGGCGCTCGCACCGAAGACCGTGCGGAACTGTCACATCGTGTTGCGCCGTGCGCTGGCCGACGCCGAGCGTCTCGGTCTCGTCACCCGCAACCCGGCGGCCGCGGCGAAGGCAGTGTCGGCTCCGCGAGCGGAACAGCGGACGTGGTCGGCCGAGGAGATCCAACGGTTCTTCGAGGCCGTGGCCGGGGAGCGGCTGTCGATCGCGTTCGTGCTCCTGGCAACGACGGGGATGCGTCGTGGTGAGGTGCTCGGACTGCGGTGGGAGGACGTCGACTTCGATGCGCGTGCGTTGTCGATCGTGCAGACCCTCACAACGGTGAGCAACCGTCTCCACATCGGCCCGCCGAAGACGGGCAAGAGTCGTCGGCGGGTGTCGGTCGACTCCGTGACGCTGGAAGCGCTGAAGGCGCATCGCACGCGCCAACTCGAGGAACGACTGGCCGCCGCCGACGTGTGGTCGAACGAGGGTGATCTCGTGTTCACCGACGAGCTCGGTGGTCCGGCCCATCCCGACCGGTTCTCGAAGTCGTTCGACCGGATCGTGCGCGACGCCGAGCTGCCGCGCATCCGCCTCCACGACCTCCGCCATAGCTACGCCACGTTGGCCTTGAAGGCCGGCGTGCACCCCAAGATCGTCTCCGAGCGCCTCGGCCACTCCACGATCGCCATCACCCTCGATCTCTACTCCCACGTGGCCCAAGGCCTCGACGCCGACGCCGCCGAACTGGTCGCATCGCGCATCTACGGAAAGGCGCGCTGACGTGTCGCACGGTCAGCCGATCGAACCGCTCATCCGAGCCGAGGAACCCCCGGGTGATGCCGTTGTCGTAATCCGCGGTGGTCCGATCACCGTCGCCAAGATTGTGGAGCACGTAGCACGGCAACAGGCCGTGTTCACCTATCGAGGTGAGCCGATGGTCGCCATCAGTGTCGACCTCACGATCGAAGGCTGGAGCCTCGAGCGGATTCTTGGCGAGCGGATGTGGTCGCGGTCGAGGTACTCGATCACGACAGTGGGAGCACTGCGGTCGGCGGGGTACGAGCTCGTTCCAACGAGCAAGGCACCGCACTACAGCGTCGTCCTCCCAGAGGCCAGCTCTCGTGCAGCTGTCGACCTGCTGGCGCACTTTGGGCCTACGCTTGTCAACGAGTTCCGGCAGCGCAGGAGGTGATCATGTCCGCAAGCTCGATCGAAGTCGACATCCCGTGCGATCCGCAGCAGATGGGCGAGTTCGCCATGCCGTTCGCGCTGCTGAGCGAAGCACGCGATCCGAGCCGAATCGCCGTGGGCGCGATCGTCATCACGGCGGATGACGAAGAGCCCGTGTTCGCGCGCGTGCACGCAATCACGTCGCAGGGTGACGGGCCGTCCGTAGTTCACCTCGATCTCCTTCCCGGCGATCCCCTCGACTACGCCGACGCCCTACGTCGCTCGCACCTGCTTCCAGCCTGACGGGAGATACGCGTGCACGTAGCCGTTCGCGCTGCCGTCGACGCCTTGCGAGCGAGCGGTTCGGCCCAACCGGTACCAGTTTCCGACGAACGAGGTGAGCGATGGCTGCGACGTTGGATCTGAGGCTCGATCTGAACACCGAGGATGACACCGGCCTGCCGTGGGCGCTTCTTCGCGACGCTCGTGATCCGAGCCTCGTCCGAGAAGGGGCGTGGCTGATCGTCGGATCCGGCAACGTCCGCGCCGTCGCTCAGGTAGCGCGATGAGGGCGACCTCGTGTGGGTGCGCCCGCTTCCAGGCCCAGTCAGCAAGTACCGGCGCCTGCTCGGCGACCGCGGGGCGGCATAGGAGCGCGCCGGTCGTCGAAGTACCGGTCATGCACCACCGCCATCGTCACCCAGTTCTGGTCCCGGTGGCTCTTGCTCGAGCAGAGCCATGAACCGGGCGACCGGAACGAGCACCCTCCGCCCCAGCCGCAGCGTCGGGATCTCGTGCCTGGTCGCGCACAGGTAGGCCGACGTTCGCGAGATCCCGAGCATCTCCGCGGCCTCCTCGACCGTGATCGTCATCCGTCGGCCCATGCTGCTCCCTGTCGCCACCTCATCCGGTCCGTGCCTCACAACAACACATGCCTCTGGAATCGCGATTTCGTGACGCGCAGTGCAGATTTCTTCCCGTACAGCACATCTGCACCAATGGTGCCCGGACGGTAGATCTGAGGCGATCGAACGACGCATGGCAGGCTGTCCCTGATGCGGGACGCCACCAGGTCGAGCTTGGCATGGTCGTGCGGCATCGGTCTGGCGATGATCACCGTTGCGGGTTACGTCCTCACCCTCGTCTGGGCGACGAGAGTTGTTCTCGACGCAATCGATGAGTCGTTATTGGTCGCCCTCGTTGGGGCGCTCGTGGTTGTGCTCGGACTCGCTCTGATCGCGTTCGTGGCCGCGGCGAGTTCGATGCGTCCGTCGCGCCGACATCACCTGGTGCCGATCGCCGTTGTGGCGGTCGTCGCCGGTACAGCAAACGGATTGTTCCTGTTCGTTGTCGCGCTCGCCGATGTCATTCCGAACTGAACCGGACGGATGGTGTGGTCGGTGGCGAGGTGCTGCTGTCGAGCGATGTCACATCCGTGTCACTGGACTCGCCAGAATCGACTTCACGGCCCCGCACGCGACGGACAAACGGGTAGTCATCGTCCCAGCTCAACGGCACTGCCCGGTATTCGACGACACCGCCCGGCACCGCCTTTTCGAACTTAAACCCCTCTTCCCCGAAACGGGAGTGCGGGTTCGAATCCCGCCCGGGCACGCAAAGCACCGACAGTGCGGAATTCCTTATTGCCGTCGACAGCGGGCGCTCAGCCGGAGTCGGTCGGACGGGTGAGGTTGGGCGGCGTCAAGGTGCCCACGATCGACTCGATGGCGGCTCCAGCGTCGAGGCAGTGGATGTCGTTCCAGCGGTCAGCGTGGACCTGAACGCCGACCGGCAGACCGTCGACGAGCCCAGTCGGCACAGCGAGCGACGGGAGCCCGAGCAGCGGTGCTGGGGTGGCGAACTGGAGCATGTGAGCGATGAAGTCGATGCCGCGCTCGAGGTCATCGTCGCCGGGGAACTGCGGCTCCGGCCACACCGGTGT
>DATMDV010000415.1:0-2276 GCA_035557475.1 Ilumatobacteraceae bacterium | reverse complement strand
TGCCGGCACGCCTCGTGCATGACCCAGTTGTCGATGAAGAGGATGTGCCCCGTCGCTTCCGCCTCGTCGAGAAACGCCGCGGGCGCGAGCAGTCCACGCTCGGGATGCTGCCAGCGAACGAGTGCCTCCACGGCCTCCACGCGCCCGGTGTCGAGTCGAACGACCGGCTGGTAGTGGACGACGAACTCGTGGTGTTCGACGGCGCGCTGCAGCTCCGTACGGAATGACACCGACCTGACCCCGTCGAGATGTACCGCGGGGTCGAACGCCTGCCAGGCGCCGCCACCGTGTCCCTTGACCGAGTACATCGAGGCGTCGGCCTTTCGCATCAGATTGTCGATGTCGTCATGGGCGCCGCCAGTGGTGATTCCCACGCTGACGCCGATCGTGAGGTCATGTTCCGTGAACGACGTGTCACCGAGCGCATGCACGAGGCGGTCCGCGACCTCGGCCGCGGTCGTCGCGTCGGTCTCTTCGAGGAGAACACCGAACTCGTCGCCGCCGAGGCGGGCGAGCGTGTCTTCTGTCCGCAGACACGCGCTCATGCGTGTCGCGGCGACCTGTAGCAGCTCGTCGCCTACGTGGTGACCGCACGAGTCGTTGACGTACTTGAATCCATCCAAGTCGAGGTAGAGCAGAGAGAAGGGCTTGCCACGACGCAGCGCTCGGCTCTTGGCGTGGCCGATTCGCTCCATGAACAGCGCTCGGTTGGGCAGACCCGTCAACGGATCGTGATGGGCCTGGCGCTGCAGCTCGTCTTGCGTCTTGTTGAGCTGGACGGCCATGGCGTTGAAGGCATCACCGACGCGACCGAGCTCGTCATCGCCCCCGACGTCGACGCGATGGGACAGGTCGTCGGAGCCGAACCGGACCGCCGCACCTTCGAGCAACCCGAGTCGAGCCGTGAGTGACCGCCGCGCCCAACGGACGAGGAGGCTCGCCGTGGCGACGCCGACGAGCATCGTGACCAACCCGATGACGAGCTGCAGCTGTTCGGTCCGGCGCATCGACGCGATCTCGTCGGCGACCGCGACAACGTGGAGCGCGTTGAGATCGGCGAGCATCGAGATGCCATCGTCGAGGTTGTCGTGAAACGGGTCGAGTGCGAGATCGGTGTATTCGTCCTGCGGCATGGCCGCCGCGGCTTCGACGTCGCGGAGAACCTGCGCCCAGCTCATCGAGATCGCGGCGACGATGGCCTGCTCCTGGTCCGAGCTGAGATCGGAGAGGCCGGCGAGGCTGTCGTCGATCTGTCGACTGATCGATCGAAACTCATCACCGGCGGCGGCGTCGCCCTCCTCGACGTACTGCTCGCCCAGATCGTCCGCGACCGCCATCAGTTCGCTGGCGTCGGTGACCCGGGCCGTCTCGTCGATCGTCTCCCGCCGGAACTCCTCGAGTGAGCCGATGGACGAGCGGAACATGGCGACCCCGACGACAGTGGTGACCACCAACGGCACGAGCAGCGCCGCCACGGCCAGGAGCAGGCGCCGGGAGAGTGTGTTGCGTCGACGTCGCGCTCCGACTGGATTCGTCCCCACACCACTGTCGAAGATTGGCAAGATGCTCACGACCCACTATCGGGCTGCACTACCGGCCCCTCCATAGCGCGTTTGCATCAGATCAGCCGGCCGGGACCCACCAGCCGTTGAGGTCGACGATCACGTTCGTGGCCGATGACGTGAACACGCATCCGGCGGAGCCGGCGCCGACCGGCACGATTGCGCCGTTGGAGTTGTCTTCGCCGACACGTTGGTTGAGTGTCGAGGTGTCTGGGATTTTCGTGCCGCAACCAAACGCCGTCGTATACCCGTCGGCGGTGTGCCCGGTGGCGGTCACGTTCACGCTCACCGCAGACGCCGTCCAGCCTGTCGGCACATCGAACGGCACCTGGGCGCCGGTCCCGACGACGCCGGTCGCTCTGGTGTCGACGAGACGTTGCGGGACGGCGGGGAGGTACTCGAGGGGAGCGTCAGGTGAGAACACGCCGGTCACATCGACCAGCACATCGGCGGCCGTCGAAGAGAACACGCAGATCAGCCCGCCGGGTGCGACGGCGACGATCGCGTTGTTCGGGCGTGCCTCGCCTGGCCCGAAGTTCACCGTCGACGTGTCCAGAGGTTCCGTGCCGCACGGGTACGCCGTCAGGAACCCAGCGGCATCGGCGCCGACCGCGGTCACGTTGATCGCGACTGCCGATGCCAGCGGATCGCCGACGGGAACCGTAAGCACTGCGCCTGCCGCGAGCCGCCCCGACGACCCGACGCCCGAGCGCG
>DATMDV010000414.1:0-7049 GCA_035557475.1 Ilumatobacteraceae bacterium | reverse complement strand
GAGCAGGACCAACAGGATGAGCAGTGAGAGCGCGAGTGTCGCGATCAACGTGGCCTCGATGACCTTGCCGCGGACGTCCGAGCCCTTCTTGGTGAGCCCCTCGGTGTACGACCGCGCGGTGGCGGCACCGATCGAGGCCGGTGTCGAAAACGCCATCAGTACTCCTCTCGCACACGGGCGACGAGGCGGTCGCTGGCGAAGTTCAACGCAAACGTCATCAGGAACAGCAGCAACCCGATGAAGTACAGGCTCTGGAACGCGAGGTCGTCGCCGGCGACCTGGTCGCTGCCGAATCCCAACGCGGCCATTGCAGCCGTCATCGTCTGACCCGGTTGGAGCGGATCGGTGCTGAACAACCCACCGCCCGTCGCCCCTGCTGCGATGGCGACCACCATCGTCTCGCCGACCGCTCTCGACACGCCGAGGATGAGGGCGGCGACGATCCCGGAGATGGCGGCGGGGAACACGACCCTGAACGTGGTCTGCGACCGCTTCCCGCCGAGTCCGAACGACGCCTCGCGCAGCGCCATCGGCACGGCTCGCAGCGCGTCCTCGGCCACGGAGGCGATGATCGGGATGGTCAGGATTCCCACTGCGATCCCGGCCGCCGCGAGCGTGAAGGCTCCGTGCGCCCCGGAGAACAGATTCACGATGAGGTTGGGGTTGATGAATGCGATCGCGAAGTAGCCGAGGACCACGCTCGGGATCCCCGCCAGGATCTCGATGATCGGCTTGACCATGCGCCGCAACCGTGGGTTCGCGTACTCCGACAGGTAGATCGCGGCCCCGAGTCCGAGCGGTACGGCCACGAGCATCGCGATGCTCGTCACGATGAGGGTCCCGACGACCAGCGTGCCGATGTCGAAGATCCCGCGGCGCGGGAACCACCCGATGTCGAACAGGGATCCGAGGCCGTCGTCGGTGTCGGCCAGCTTCGAGACGTAGTCAAACGCGTCGAACACCAGCGTGCCGATGATGAGCAGGGTGATCAGGAACGTCGTGAGCGCGGCCGTTCGGAACAGCCACCTCGCGAGACGATCCTGACGGCGACGAGCGGGCCGCGTCCGTAGATCGATCGGGTCAACACCAACGACAGTTGAAGCCATTCAGCGGTTCTCCAGGTTCCGGTCGAGCGTAGACGAGGGCTGGTGGACGGGGGATTGTCCACCAGCCCTCGTCGGGCGAGTGAATGTCAGCCGCCGCCGTCGCGGGTGCCGAGCTCCTTTGCCTCCCACACGGTCTGCGTCTCGGCCATCGCTTCGGCGTTCAGCGGCACGTACGGAACCTGCCCATCGCCGGTACCGACGAGCGTGCTGATCCCCTCGTTGACGTAGAAGTCGATGTACGCCTCGAGCGCCGGATTCTCGGCCAGCTTGGCGCTGTTCACGTAGATGAAGAGGTCACGAGCGATGGGGAACTCGGCGCTCGCGATCGTCTCCGGTGTCGGCTCGACGCAGCCGCCTCCGCCGTCGACCTGGAGCGGCTTCACAGTGTCGAGGTTCTCCTCGACAAACGCGAAACCCACCCACCCGAGCGAGGTCGGGTTGGCAGCGATGCCCTCGATGATCACGTTGTCGTTGGGGCTGGCCGTGTAGTCGGGACGGACGGTCGCATCCTCGACCCCGAGGGCGCCTCCGACCTCTTCGATCACGATCTCGACGAAGCTGTCGAACGTGCCGGACTCCTCGCCCGGCGCGGTGACCGTGAGCGCGGCGTCGGGGTACGGCGTGTGGACCGCGCCGAGATCGGTCGCCGTCGCAGCCGCCTCATCGGCGATCGCCGACGCGTCCGCCCAGTTGTCGATTCCGGTCGAGTCGGGGCCGAGCAGCGCCCACAGGTCGACGAAGGACAGGCACTCGAGCTCGGTGTTCTCGGCCGACGTGATGACCGACAGGCCGTCGACTGCGACCTTGAGCTCGATGAACTCGATCCCGGCGCCGTCACACGACTCGACCTCTTCGGCCGTGATCGGACGGGAGGCGTCTGAGACGTCGGTCTCCCCGGCACAGAACTGCGCGAATCCATCACCGGTGCCGGGACCGGTCACCGAGACGGCGACGCCGGGGTTGAGGTCGGCGAACGCATCGGCGACTGCGATCGAGATCGGCTCGACCGTCGACGAACCCGACACGACGACGCTGCCGCTCAGGTCACCGGCCGGCGGCGCGGTCTCGTCGCTCATCGGCTCCGTGTCGTCAGCGGCCGGCTCCGTGTCGTCAGCGGCCGGTTCCGTCGCGTCAGCGGCCGGCTCGGTTGTGTCGGCGTCGTCGTCGCCGCCGCACGCGGCAAAGACGAGAGATGCGGCGATCGCGGGGGCGAGCAGCCGTTTGGAAGAGAAGTTCACGCTCTTGGCTCCATTCAGTCGGGACATGACTCCGACGACCGTAAGGAACCAAGGTGACAGCCTCCCCCTGGACACCTGAACGGGAGGTGAACAGATGGGGGACGGGAGGAGAATCCGAAGTGCTCCGGCTCGTCACCGACTGTCCGGCCGATGAACTCGCGTGTTCAGCGCAGCGCCGGCGGCAACCTCAGCGCAGCGCCGGCGACCCTCAGCGCAGCGCAGGTGGTAACGCCTGCTGCCGCTCGGCGCACCACCGATACATGCGATCTTGGGCGTTCGGCTCGAACGCCTCGCTCGGGCCGAGGCGGATCCAGTCGTTGTCGGGTTGCAACTCCCACCGCACGATGTCGTCGGCCAGCGCGAAGTCGAGCGCCTGGTCGAGCCACTCACGATGCTTCGGATGACCGATCGGGACCAGCACCTCGACCCGGCGGTCGAGGTTGCGCGGCATCAAGTCGGCCGACCCGATCAGGTGGATCGGCCCGCCGTCGTCGTCGCCGTGCGCGAAGCGGTAGATGCGGCTGTGTTCGAGGTAGCGGCCGAGCAGGCTGCGCACCCGGATCGTCTCGGACAAACCTGGAACTCCGGCACGCAAGCAGCAGATGCCTCGGGAGACGAGGTCGATCCGGGTGCCTGCCGCGCTCGCCTCGTACATGGCGTCGATCATCGTGCGGTCGGTGATCGCGTTGCACTTGAACACGATGTGGCCGTCGGCTCCGAAGCTCGCTTCGTGCTCGATCAGGTCGAGCAGTTGGCGGCGCAGGTCGCGCGGCGCAACCAGCAACGTGCGGTACTCCTCCGACCGGCTGTAGCCGGTGAGGTGGTTGAACAACTGTGTGGCGTCGGCGCCGATGTCGTTGTCGCAGGTGATGTACCCGAGGTCTTCGTAGAGCCTGGCGGTGCGCGAGTTGTAGTTGCCGGTGCCGATGTGGCAGTACCGACGGAGCTGGTCGCCGTCGTCGCGCACGACGAGCGCGATCTTGCAGTGCGTCTTCAATCCGACCATGCCGTACACGACGTGTACCCCGGCACGCTCGAGCTGTTTCGCCCACTGCACGTTCGTCGCCTCGTCGAAGCGGGCCTTGAGCTCGACCAGCACGGCCACCTGCACGCCGCGCTCAGCAGCGCGGATCAGGCTGCGAATGATCGCGCTGTCGCCGCCGGCCCGGTAGAGGGTCATCTTGATGCTCTGCACGCGGGGGTCGTCAGCGACCTGGGCGATGAACGTCTCGACACTGCTCGCGTAACTCTCGTACGGGTGGTGCAGCAGCAACGCCCGATCACGCACGACCGACACGATCGGCCGATCGGTCTCCTCGGCCACGGCGATGCGGCCGGCTGTGATCGGCGGCCACGGCCGGTCCTTGAGGTCGGGCCGATCGAGCGAGTGCAGTTGCATCAGGCACGACAAGTCGAGCATCGCCCGATGGCGCGAGACGTTGCCGGGGTCGATCTCGAGCTCGCGCACGAGGAGGTCGAGCACCTCGCCGCCGATCGAATCCTGGACCTCGAGCCGCACCGGTCGGTTGAACCGCCGGCGCCGCAGCTCGAACTCGACGGCTTCGAGGAGGTCGTCGGCCTCTTCTTCCTCGAGCGTCAGGTCGGCGTTGCGGGTGACCCGGAACACCGCCCACTCCTCGACGATCATGCCGACGAAAAGGGTGGGCAGATGGGCGGCGATCAACTCCTCGGCGGGGAGGTAGCGGCCTTCGTCGAGGGCGACGAGCCGGGGGAACACGTTGGGGACCTTGAGCCGTACGAAGCGGCGCTCGCCCGTCTCGGGATCGGCCACGTTGGCAGCGATGCTCAGGGCGAGGTTCGAGATGTACGGGAACGGATGGCCTGGATCGACGGCCAGCGGGGTGAGCACCGGGAAGATGCGTTCGTCGTAGAACGCCGACATCAGCTTGCGGTCGTTGGTGCCGAGGTCGGCCCACGACACGATGCGAACACCGCTCGCCGTCAACGCCGGGAGGAGATGGTCGACGAAGATCGATTCCTGGCGATCGATGAGGCGCTCGACGCATTCGCCGATCTCGACGAGCTGCTGGGCGGGGGAACGACCGTCGGGCGTGGGATCGTCGATGCCGGCGGCGATCTGATCCTTCAAGGCGGCGACGCGGACCTGGAAGAACTCGTCGAGGTTGATCGAACAGATCGCGCAGAACTTGGCCCGTTCGAGCAGTGGGATGCCGGGCTCGAGGGCGAGCGACAGGACACGGTCGTTGAAATCGAGCCAGCTCAGCTCGCGGTTGAGGAAACGTTCATCGAACGCGACCCGCTCCGCCAGCACGGCTGTCATCCGCGCTCCCGGGTTCGGTCAGCCTTCGCCGTCAGGGAGCCCGAGTTCCCATTCGAGGGAGATCAGCTCACGTTCGGCGTCGCGATTGATCCGCTCGCGATTGCGGCGGAACTGGGGGTCGTCACGGGGGAGCAGCACCAGCCGGGCCAGTGCCCGAGCCCGGAACTCGTCGAGCATGACGCGTTCGCCCCAGTCCCCGAAGATCTCCCAGTGCGGTGAGACCGGCCCGAGATAGACGACGCGGGCGTGTCCCCGCGGTGGTTGGTCGACGAGATCGGTCATCGGTGCCGAGTGTACCGGTCGTTGGCGGCCTGCAGTAGCCCCGCGAGACATGACGAAACGGTGAAGGAGTTGCGGGCGATCTGCGAAAGCGGCAGCACCAACACCCGTCCGACATGGGGCGGCACCGATTTCTCGATCCGACGGTCGTGGACATATCTTTACAGTTGTGTTAAGCAATGCCCTCGATCGGGAACCAAACGGCGGCTCCCGACGTCAAGACATGGTGAGAAGTGAAGTTCCGGTCTCCGAACAATCGGGTATCGACGCTTCAGTTCGCATCACCGCCTGCCGATGTCACGGCGGGCTCGGCATCACTCGAACGGCGTCCGCGTCGGTGGCGACGAAGGAGCAACCCCCAGATGCACACCACACCTCCAGCCGGCAGCCCGAATGGCGTTCCCGCCCACGATCCCGATTCCGTCACCGCCTGGATGGCCGACGGCAATTGCCGGATGTATCCACCGGCGACGTTCTTCCCGAGCGACGGCGCGGGGGTCGACAAGGCCCGCCGGATCTGCGCCACGTGCGTCGTGACCGAGATGTGCCTGGAATACGCCCTCGAACACCGCATCGAGCACGGGGTGTGGGGTGGCTGCAGCGAACGCGAACGACGGCGCATCCTGAAGCGACGGCGCTTGTCGCTCGTCGTCGAGAGCTGACCGTCTGAACCTGACCGTCTGAACCTGACCGCCTGATCGGTCGCCGGGTCAGGCGACGTCGGTCAGGCGGTCATTCACTCGCTGATCTTGGGGTCAGCGACTTTCGGTTCGACGATCTTGGGATCAGGGGAAGTTCCAGCGTTCTGCTGCCCTTCGGCGAGACCGTCTTTGAATTCCTTCTGCGCCTTGCCGAGGTTCTTGGCGAGCTTCGGCAGTTGCGAGCCGCCGAACACCAACAACACGATGGCGAGGACGATGAACCATTCGGGGCCACTTGGCATGGACCCACGTTATCGCAGTCGCCGTCCGGGCGTCAGGCGCCCCGAGGGGTCGGGTCGGTCAGGCTCCGATGATGCTGCGCGCGACCTGCGCCCGTTGACGGCGGATCCGGCGCCGTTCACGCTCGGACAGTCCGCCCCAGATGCCGAACTTCTCGCCGTTCTGAAGTGCGAACTCGAGGCAGTCCTCGCGTACGACACAACCCCGGCACACCTCCTTGGCCTCTCGCGTCGACGCCCCGCGCTCGGGGAAGAAGAGATCGGGGTCGACACCGAGGCAGTTGGCGTGGTCTTGCCAGTTCTCAGCCTGCTCGATTGGGATTGTGTCTTCGTACATGGTGGGGACCCCCCTGCCTGTGGCCCAGCGGTGGTTGTGGTCGGCTGTGACGTCGGTCGGACAGGTGTCGTTCAGACGATGTTCACAGCCGTGTAATTACATGGATGTCATTGTCGCATATCACATCACGTGCGCGCAAGGCGGCATTTCGCGACACGGTGAGCAGGACTCTCGCGGACAGCTCGCGCAGCGGTCGCGCAGAGGACGCGCGGAGGACGCGCGGAGGTCGCGCGGAGGTCGCGCGGAGGTCGCTGAGTCGTCCGGTGGACGCGTTTTCAACCGGCGCGTCGACCGCGCGCGAGCTGACGTTTGTGCTCGATGAAGTCGACCAGCACGTAGTCGCCGAGGGTCTCGGGCGTGGTGAAGAACGCCCGGCCTCGGTTGATCTCGGTGAGTTGTTCGATGAACGCCTTGAGTGAGCTGGTGGCGTCGAGCATGAACGTGTTGATGCGGATCCCCTCGCGCGTGCAGCGCACGACTTCGCGCAATGTCGCTTCCACGGTCTCGCGCACCGGCGGGTAGTTGAAGAACACGTCACCGCTCGCCGTCACGTGGGCGGTGGGCTCTCCGTCGGTGATCATGATGATCTGCTTGGTGCCGGTCTGACGGCCGAGCAGCTGGCGCGCCAGCACGAACCCGTGCTGCATGTTGGTGCCGTAGACGAAGTCCCAGCTCACCTCGGGGAGTTGATGCGCTTCGAGCACCCGCGCCACCTCGCTGAACCCGACGATGCCGAGGTAGTCGCGGGGATACTGCATCGAGATGAGGGAGTGCAGCGCCATCGCCACCTTCTTGGCCGGGAGGAAGTTCTCCCGCATCGGCATCGACAACGACAGGTCGAGCATCA
>DATMDV010000413.1:0-14175 GCA_035557475.1 Ilumatobacteraceae bacterium | reverse complement strand
TACGGCGTCGACGCCGACAGGGTCGCGTTCGGATCGGTCGGGGCGCGCTCGACCAGGTACTGCGTCGCCGTCCGGGCGGCACCGATCGCAACCTGCAGGTTCTCGCCGAAGCGCTGCAGCTCGGCCACCGCGCACAGCCGGTCGGCGTCGGCGGCGAACTCGTCGAGGCGCTCGAAGACGACGCCGCCCGCCCGCATCGACAGCTTGCGCCCGACCAGGTCGGCCGCCTGGATCCCGTTGGTGCCCTCATAGATGGCGGCGATGCGGATGTCGCGGTAGTGCTGCGCGGCGCCGGTCTCCTCGACGAAGCCCATGCCGCCGTGGACCTGCAGCGCCAGTGATGTCATCTCGTTGCCGAGGTCGGTGCAGAGGCCCTTCGACAGCGGGATGTAGACGTCGGCGATCTCCTCCCAACGCTGTCGTTCGGCGGCGTCGGTACTCGCCGCCGCTCGGTCGACGGCAGCCGCGTTCTCGTACAGCAGGCACCGCATGGCGTCGATCCAGGCCCGCTGCGTCATCAGCATCCGACGCACGTCGGGGTGTTCGATGATCGGGCTCTGCTCGCCGGCTGGGGCGCCCGCCGCCCGCCCCTGGCGGCGCTCAACCGCGTGGGCGAGCGCCTGCTGGTACGCCCGCTCGGCGACCGAAAGCCCTTGCAGCCCGACCGACAGGCGGGCGGTGTTCATCATCGTGAACATGTTCCGCATGCCCTCGCGCTCGTCGCCGATCAACCATCCGACCGCGCCGTCGCGCTCACCGAACGACAACACACACGTGGGACTGCCATGGATCCCCAATTTGTGCTCGATCGACACACACGTGACGTCGTTGTGCTCGCCGAGCGAACCGTCGGCCTCGACGAGGAACTTGGGGACGAGGAACATCGAGATCCCCTTGGTGCCCGGCGGCGAGCCCGGCGTGCGGGCCAGCACCAGGTGCACGATGTTGTCGGCGAGATCGTGCTCGCCGTAGGTGATGAAGATCTTCTGGCCGGTGATGCGCCACGAGCCGTCGCCCGCCGGCTCAGCCCGGGTGCGCACGGCGCCGACGTCGCTGCCCGCCTGGGGCTCGGTGAGGTTCATCGTGCCCGACCATTCGCCGGTGAGCATCCGCGGCAGATAGGTGTGCTGGAGCTCGTCGGATCCGTGATGCGACAGCGCCTCGATCGCACCCTGGGTGAGCAGCGGGCACAGCGAGAGCGCCATGTTGGCGCTCGTGAGCATCTCCTGCATCGCGATCGACGTGACCCATGGGAAGCCGCCACCACCGAACTCGGGATCGAACGGTACGGCGCCGTAACCCGTGCGCACGTATTGCTTGTAGGCGAGCTTGAAGCTCTCGGGGGTGGTGACGGTGAAGTCCGGGTTCCAGACGCTGCCGATGCGATCGCCGTCGCGGTTCGTCGGCGCCACGACGTCGGCCATGAAGCGACCGACCTCGTCGAGCACGCCGTGCACCGTGTCGACATCGACGTGGCCGAAGCGATCGGTAGCGAGAAGCTCCGGCAGGCGGATCACCTCGTCGAGAACGAAACGGATGTCGCGTTGCGGAGGCCGATACGTGCTCGTCATCGACTCCCTATCATGCCCGGCTCCCGGCCGACCGGTGGCGCCGACCGCCCGTCGGGCAGACTCAGCCTGCTACGTTCTGGACGTCGGTGCCGCCGGAACTCGGTTCGCGGTGGCGCTGCGCTGGGGTGGAGCCGGCTCGACAGGGGAACACGGGGGAAAACATGACGGTGACCGACGTGGCCGAGGCCACTGCCGATCGACGCGAGGCGGTGACGACGGTTGCCTCGCTGGCGCGGGGCTGGGCGCAACGCAGCCCCAAACAGGTGTCGATGCGCGAGAAGGACTTCGGGATCTGGCGCGAGTACACCTGGGAACAGACGTGGGAACTGATCGAGGACGCCGCCCACGGACTGCTGGCCCTCGGTGTCGTCCCCGGCGATCGGGTCTCGATCCACTGCGAGGACCGGCCGGAATGGATCATCCTCGACCTCGCCACGGTCGCCGTGCGTGGCATCACCGTCGGGCTGTACCCGACCAACCCCACGGCTGAGGTCGAGTACCTGCTCGGTGACTGCGGCGCCAAGATCCACCTCGCCGAGGACCAGGAACAAGTCGACAAGGTGTTCCACATCGACCGCCAGCGGATCCCCGAACTGCAGCGCATCATCTTCGTCGAGCCGCGCGGCCTGATCGGCACCGACGACGACCGGTTGCTGTTCTGGGACAACTTCCTCGAGCTCGGGCGTGAGCACAAGCGCGAACACCCCGGGGCCGTCGCCGACACGATGGCCGGCGCCGAGCTCGACGACGTGATGACGCTCGTCTACACCTCGGGCACCACCGGGCCACCGAAGGGGGCGATGCTCACCAACAAGAACGCCGCCTTCTCGATCAACCTCATCGTCAACAACCAGGACCGCGTCCCTGGCGGGCCACCGAACCCCAAGGACCTCATCGTCACCTACCTGCCGCTGTGTCACGTCGCCGAGCGGATCTTCTCGACCTGGACGTTGGTCGGCGCCGGACCGGTGTTGAACTTCGCCGAGTCGATCGACGTCGTCAACGAGAACCTGCGCGAGGTGCAGCCGACGATCTTCTTCGCCGTGCCGAGGATCTGGGAGAAGCTGCACGCGGTCGCGCTGATCAGGGCCAGCGATGCCAGCTGGTTCAAGCGCAAGACCCTCAACTTCGGCCTCAACCTCGGGCGACGCATCGGCCGCATCAAAGTCGCCCATGGTGGCGACCACACCGCGACGTCGCGGCTGCTCTACGCGATCGGCTGGCTGGTTGTCTTCCGCGCCATGCGGGAGCGGCTCGGCCTGCGCCGGTGCCGGTACGCCAGCTCGGGTGCGGCAGCGATCGCCCCCGAGGTGCTCGAGTTCTTCATCGGGATCGGCGTCCCGGTCTACGAGCTCTACGGCATGACCGAGAACTCGGCGGTCGCCACCGGCAACATGGTGCACCGCATGAAGCTCGGCACGGTCGGCGAACCGTACGAAGGCATCGGATTCCGCATCGACGAGTTCACCGGCGAGATCCAGACCAAGCACGACGGCGTGTTCGCCGGCTACTGGAACAAGCCCGACCAGACGGCCGAGACGTTCACCGACGACGGGTGGCTGATGACCGGCGACGTCGGCGAGTGGGTCGACGGCACGCACGTGCGGATCGTCGACCGCATCAAGCACATCATCATCACGTCGGGCGGCAAGAACATCTCGCCGTCGGAGATCGAGAACAGCCTGAAGACGTCGCCGTACGTCAAAGAGGCGATGGTCGTCGGCGAGGGCAAGGCGTACCTCACGGCGCTCATCGGCATCGAGCTCGACACCGTCGGCAACTGGGCCCTGCGCCGCGGCATTCCCTACACGACGTACCGCGACCTGTCGGAGAAACCGGAGGTCGTCGAACTGATCGGCGAGGTCGTCAAGCAGACCAACGACCGGTTCGCCCGTGTCGAGAACATCCGCAAGTTCCGTTTGATCCCGAAGGAGCTCGACCACGAGGACGGCGAACTCACCGCCACGCAGAAGCTGAAGCGGGGCTCGATGATGCAGGGGTTCGGCGAGCTCGTGGAGTCGATGTACAAATGACGGCGGCGCTCCAGAAGCGATTCAGACCCGCCGAGAACCTGCCGCTGCTCTTCCTCGGCGCGGCCCTCGTGCCGATCACCATCCTGTTGATCATCGAGGCGATCACCGATCCGACGCAGTTCTTCCAGACCCTGATGAAGGCACTCGCCCTGGGTTCGGTCTACGCGATCATCGCCCTCGGGTTCGTGCTCATCTTCAAGGCCACCCAGACCGTCAACTTCTCCCAGGGTGCGCTGGGGATGGCGGGTGCGCTTTTCCTGTCGTTCCTCATCGTCGACGACCACATCCCGTTCACGACGGTCAAGAACCCGATTGCCAGCATCGAGCCGCACTGGCTGGCCTGGATCCTGTCGGTGGTCGTGGCGCTGGTGTTCGTCGCCTTGCTCGGCCTCGTCATCGAGCGACTGACGATCCGCCCGATGATCGGCGAGCCGCTGTTCTCGGTGGCGGTGATCACGCTGGGCCTGGAGATCGTCCTGCGGGTGTTCGCCATCGACACCGTGAAGATCCAGTTCCGTTCGCTGGCGGTGCCGTGGGGCAACAGGTCGTTCAGCATCGGCGGCGCCGACATCAACTGGTCGTACATCGCGGCGATGGCCACCGCTGCGATGGCGTTCGTCGCCGTGTACTTCTTCTACCGCTCGCGGATGGGGATCGCGATGCGCGCCGTCGCCCAGGACCAGGAAGCGGCGATGGCGCAGGGCATCAACATCGGGCGGGTGTTCGCGATCGCCTGGGCCGCCGGTGCGGTGCTGGCCGCGATCGGCAGCATCTTCGCCGTCCAACCGCCGGTCAAGCAGACCGGGTCGGTCGATCAGGAGACCGTGTTCGTCGCCTTCCGGGCGCTGCCGGCGGTGATCCTCGGCGGCCTCGACTCCGTGCAGGGGGCGCTCGTGGGCGGCCTGCTCGTCGGGCTCGCCGAGATCTACGCCGGCCAGTACCTGTCCGGCCAGACCGACATCCTCGGCGCCGGTTACCCCGTGATCGTCCCCTACATCGTGATGATCATCGGTCTCCTCGTCAGGCCGTACGGCCTGTTCGGCACTCCCGAGATCCGGAGGGTGTGACCGATGTACCGCCGGCCCAACTTCTACACGTCCTACGAGTCCGAATCGCAGATGCTGCCGACGTACACCAAGAAGGTCGTCGCCCTGCTCGCGGTGTCGATCATGTTCCTGATGCCGTTCTCGCTGCCGGTCATCGACCAGCTTCCGTTCGTCCGCTTCCTCGGCGACGGCAACTGGTTGCGTCCGATGGCGACGGTGTTCATCTTCGCCATCGCCGCGCTCGGCCTGAACATCCTCACGGGCATGGCCGGGCAGGTGTCGTTGGGGCACGCCTTCTTCATGGGCGTTGGCGCCTACACGGGCGCCGTGCTGGGCGGCTCGCCGGGTGGCGGCCTGTGGGGGTGGGGGCTCCCGATCTGGATCTGGCTGCCGGGCGCCGGGGTCGGCGCTGCCCTCGTGGGCATCATCGTGTCGCCGGTGGCGGTGCGCCTTCGCGGCCTCTACCTGGCCATCGTGACGCTCGGGCTGGTCTTCGTCGGCATCCATCTCGGCAACACCAACTGGGGCAAGAAGCTGGCCGGTGATCCGGGCCTCGGCCGCGATTTCCCGACCTACGACATCCGGCTGTGGAAGGAAGACAAGCCGCTCGTCGACGTCGACAACGACGGTCATTGGCTGTGGTTCGACGTGTCCGACACGCAGAAGCAGTACCTCTTCCTGGGCGTGTTGCTGCTCGTGTTCATCCTGATCGCCAAGAACATCGCCCGGACGCGGACCGGACGCGCGTTGCAGGCCATCCGCGATCGTGACATCGCGGCCGAGGTCATGGGCGTCCCAGAGTTCAAGTACAAGATGATCGCGTTCGCCACCAGCTCGTTCTTCGCCGGTGTCGCCGGAGTCCTGTTCGCGTCGTTGGCGGGCAAGCTCCCCGCCACCCAGTGGAGCCTGGTGCTGTCGGTGGAGTTCATCGCGATCCTCCTCATCGGCGGCGTCGGCACCGTGTCGGGCGTCATGCTCGGCACGTTCTTCGTCGTCCTCGGGCCCAACCTGGTGGAGCAGTTCACGGTCTGGCTGTCGGATCGCATCGAGCAAGGCGGACCGGTCGGTTCCGTCGCCGACGCGATCCTCACCGAAGGACCCGACGACCTCGGACCGGTCTCGATCGCGACCCAGACACCCGGATATGCGCTCAATGTGTTCGACTGGAACCTCGTGATCTACGGAGTGCTGATCATCGTGTTCCTGATCTTCGAGCCCCTCGGGCTCTATGGGATCTGGGTCAAGGTGCGCAACTATTGGAAGCGGTGGCCCTTCAGCTACTGAACGTCTCGACGTCCTATCCACAAGATGTGGGGCATCTCAGCGGTGCCCCCAAACCCACCACAGGGGGATACATGAAGAAACTCACCACGAGAAAATGGGTCAAGGTCGCGGTTCCGTTCGTGACATTGGCGTTGGTCGCGGCAGCGTGCGGTGGCGACGACGATGACGACGCCGCGAGCGATACCACTGGCGCAACGGGGACGACGCCGTCCGTGGAGACCACTCCGTCGTCCGACACCGAGCCGGAGGGCACCGAGCCGGCCGACACCGAGCCGGCCGACACCGAGCCAGCCGACACCGAGCCAGCTGAGCCGACGGAGATCGCCACCGACTTCGGCGTCACCGACGACACGATCAGGATCGGCCTCAACGCCGACCTGTCGGGCATCTTCGCCCCACTCGTCACCCAGATCGTCGACGGCCAGGAGGCGTACTGGGAAATCGTCAACGAGAACGGTGGCATCGCCGGCCGCCAGGTCGAGCTCGTCGTGCTCGACAATGGGTACGACGTGCCGACCCACCTCGAGAACTACGAGGAGATGGCGGCTGAGAGCGCCGACGGCGTGTTGATGTTCAGCCAGTCGACGGGCTCCCCGCACACCGCGGCGACCGCCGAAGCGCTGCTCGCCGACGACCTGCTGGCGATCCCGCTGTCGTGGTACTCCGGCTGGGCCGATCCGGCCATCGGCGAGAACGTGCTGGAGCTGTACACCAGCTACTGCTACGAATCGATGAACGGTCTCACGTACCTCGCCGGCGCCAACGATGCGTCGACGGTGGCGATCATCGGCTTCCCGGGTGAGTACGGCCAGGACGGCGCAGCCGGTGCCAAGCTGGCCGCCGAAGCGCTCGGCCTCGAGGTCGTGTATGACGGCGAGGGTGCCGTGGTCCCCGGCTCCGACCAGACGCCGGTGATCACCGAGCTGGTCAACGCCCAGCCCGATCTGGTGTGGGCGACGGTCAACCCGACGACGCTCGCCGAGATCATGGGCGGCGCCTACGCCCAGGGCCTGCGCGCCCAGTGGTCGGGTAACTCGCCGACGTACAACTTCCAGTTGCTGGCCACTGACCTCGGGCCGGCACTCGATGAGCTGTACACGCACTCGACGTACACCCAGCTCTGGAACTCGGCCGACGTGCCGGGCATGACCGAGATGGTCGAGGGAATGCGGGCCAAGCGGCCCACCGCGCCGGTGTCGGACGTGTACATCGTCGCCTGGACGGAGGGGTACGCCACCCAGCAGATCCTGGAGAAGGCCGCCGCCAATGGCGACCTGACCCGCGCCGGCGTCGTGGCGGCGGCGAAGGATCCGGACCTCGAGATCGACTTCAAGGGCCTCTCGCCCAATCAGACGTTCTCGGGTGACCCGAACGACTACATCGTGCGTGAGTCCTACATGTACGACGTCGACATGACGAAGTTCACCCCGGCCGGCACGGTGTCAGACGACGATGCCGGCACCGGCTTCACCCTGCTGGAGGGACCGTTCGTCTCCGACACGGCGGCGAACCACGACTTCCAGCAGGCCTGCTACGTGCCGGAGGGCTGACGCCCTCAGCGCGATATCTCATCGACACAACGATGGTGGGGCCGAGCGATCGGCCCCACCATCCCACCACCATTGATCCACCGGGGGCTCCAACGTGCTCGAACTCGCCAACGTCGAGGTCGTCTACAACGAGGTGATCCTCGTCCTGCGCGGCCTGTCGATCCGGGTGCCCGACGGTCAGATCGTCGCCCTGCTCGGTGCCAACGGAGCCGGCAAGACGACCACGCTGCGCGCTGTGACCGGGCTGCTCGACGTGCACGACGGCACGATCACCAAGGGTTCGATCACCTACGACGGCGTCGCTCTCAACGGCAAGAAGCCGTCGGAGATCGTGAGCTCCGGCATCACCCAGGTGATGGAAGGGCGACGCGTCTTCGGTGAGCTGACGGTCGACGAGAACCTGATCTGCGGGGGCATCAGCGTCAAGGACAAGTCCGTCACCGCGGCGGCGTACGAGCGCGTGATGGAGCTGTTCCCGCGCCTCAAAGAGCGTCGCAAGCAGGTCTCCGGCTACCTGTCGGGCGGTGAGCAGCAGATGCTCGCCATCGGCCGGGCGCTGATGTCGGAACCCAAACTGCTCGTGCTGGACGAGCCGTCGCTCGGGCTGGCGCCGAAGCTCGTCGAGCAGATCCGCGACATCGTCGTCGACATCAACAAGCTCGGCACCAGTGTGCTGCTGATCGAGCAGAACGCGATGATGGCGCTCTCGATCGCCAACTACGGCTACATCATGGAGACCGGCAAGATCGTGATGGACGGCGACCCGCGCAAGCTCCTCGCCGACGACGACGTCAAAGAGTTCTACCTCGGCCTTCACGGCGAGGAGGGTGCGAAGAAGTCGTTCAAGGACGTCAAGCACTACAAGCGCCGCAAGCGCTGGCTGTCGTGACGCCCAACGGGCGAGTGGACGTGATGCTCCGCGGTCGTGATGGCGTGTCCGGCGAGCGGCGAGTGGACGTGATGGCCGGCGGTCGTGATGGCGTGTCCGGCGAGCGGCGAGTGGATATGAGAGGTATCTAGATGGCTGCGATCCTCGAAGTCGACGAGATCAACTTGCGTTTCGGTGGGGTGACCGCGATCAACGACGTGTCGTTCGACGTCGTCGAAGGTGAGCTGTTCGCGATCATCGGTCCCAACGGCGCCGGCAAGACGTCGATCTTCAACGTGATCAGCCAGGTGTACCACCCGCAGATGGGCGACATCCGCTGGCACGGCGAGTCGATCATGGGCCTGCGACCCGACAAGGTCGCCGCGCTCGGCATCGCCAGGACATTCCAGAACATCGAGCTGTTCCCGCAGATGACGGTGATCGACAACCTCCTCACCGGCCGTCACGTGCGCATGAAGGAGTCGATCTTCTCGGGTGCGGTGTGGTTCGGACCCGCCAAGCGCGAGGAGATGGAGAACCGTCGCAAGGTCGAAGACATCATCGACTTCCTCGAGATCGAGCAGTGGCGCAAGCATCCCGTTGCGCTGCTGCCGTACGGCTTCCAGAAACGCGTCGAGCTCGGACGGGCACTGGCGATGGAACCAGAGCTGCTGATGCTCGATGAGCCGGTCGCCGGGATGAACCTCGAAGAGACCGAGGACATGGCGCGTTTCATCCTCGACATCCAGCGCGAGCTCGGCATCACCATCGTGCTCGTCGAACACGACATGGGCCTCGTAATGGACATCGCCGATCGCGTGCTGGTGCTCGACTTCGGTCAGCGCATCGCGCTCGGGACACCCGACGAGGTGCAGTCCGACCCCGCCGTCATCGCCGCCTATCTCGGCACCGCCTGACCAGCGGGCGCGCCGGTGGAGACCGACGAAGCGCTCGAGACCGGGGCCGGCGCCGCTACGCCCCCTGGCGACAACCTCTGCAACGACTACGCCCAGGGCATCGCCGAGGGCTTCTGTGCGCTTGCCGAGGCCCGCGGCGACCGGATCGACGTGGACGAGACGGCGGCGATGGGCGACGGCGGGTCGGCGTCGCTGTTCGGCAACGTGGTCGTGATCCGCCGGCCGGTCGACGAATCGGCCTGGCCGGCATTGGCGTCACGGATGCACGCGTTCTACGGCGGCCGTCCCGGCGGCTCGTTTCTCGTGTTCTCGGCATGGCCGACGCCCGACCTGCGTCCCTTCGACTTCGGCCGGGTGGGCCACCCACCGCTGATGTTCCGTCCCGCGGGCCCGGTGCACGACGAGCCGATCGACGGCTTCGAGATCCGGCCCGTCGCCGACACCGCGAGCGCGCGTGACTGGGAGGACGTCCTCGTGCACGGCTACCCGGAGCCCGCACTCCAGCCGTTCGAGGCCGGCTGCTTCCTCCCCGCGCGCGCCCTGGCCGCGCCGCGCTGGCGGCACTGGGTCGGCTACCTGTCGGGCGAGCCCGTCGGCACCGCGTCGGCGATCGTCGGCGACCACCACGTCGACGTCGAGTTCATCTCGACGCTCGAGCCGGCTCGGGGTCGCGGCATCGGGCGGGCACTCACCGCGACGGCAGCGCTCGCCGCGCCGGAGCTCCCCGCGATGCTGATCTCCAGCGACGCGGGACGCACGGTCTACGAACGGCTCGGCTTCATCCCGCTCCTGCGCTTCACGATGTGGGCCGGCCACCGCTGACCGGCCAGCGACCCATCCAACTCGTGAAGTTTCGGCGCCGTAGGGACGGTTGGCTTCAGGCGGTCACTTGCCGGAGAACCGGGGCGGGCGCTTTTCGAGGAAGGCGGTCATGCCCTCGACGTAGTCGGGCGTGCCGGCGGCGTCGCCCTGGGCGGTCGCCTCGGCGGCGAGCACGTCGGCGAACGAGAGGTGCTCGTCGACGATGCGACGGACGAGCCGCTTCGACATCACGAACGTGCCGGTCGGGCCGGCGGCGATCGCATCGGCGAGGCGGCGGACGTGGTCGAGCAGCTCGCCGTCGGGCACGACGCCGTTGACGAGGCCCATCGCGGCCGCCTCGGTGCCGTCGATCAGGCGCCCGGTGTAGATCAGCTCGAGGGCGCGGTGCGGGCCGACCCGGCCGACGAGCGCGGCGTGACCTCCGGAGTCGAGGACGGCGCCAATGTTGGCGAACGGCGAGCCGATCTTCGTCTTCTCCGCGCAGTAGACGAGGTCGCATGCCATGGCGATGCCGAAGCCCACGCCGAGGCACGCCCCGTGGACGGCGGCGATGGTCGGCACCGCGAGTTCGGCGAGACGGGCGATCAGCGGGTTGAACACGTCGCCGAGGATCGCTGTCGCGTCCTCCGTGAGCGGCTCGGCCGTCGACAGGTCGCGACCGGCGGAGAAGCCGCGGCCCTCACCGCGCACGATCACACACCGTGCATCCGCCGCACCGTCGAGGACCGTGTGGAACTCGGCGACCATCGCGTCGTCGAGCGAGTTCAGGACGTCCGGGCGGTCGAGGACCACCTCGGCCACCCGAGCCCCGTCGGTTCCTGGGCGAATCTCCAGCCGAACGCTCACTCCATCCTCCTCGTGTCGCGGGATCTCACTGTTGCGGTGTCCGGCCGCCCGTCACCATGCCCGTCACCATGTGGCGTCCGGGTCGAGCATGATCACCTCACGCATGTCGGCGTAGACGGTCTCGAACGGCGCGCTGCGCAGCGTGCGGCCGTCCTGGACCACCGGTTCGACGGTGGCCCACTCACGTTGTCCGAAGCGCCGGTCCACTGCGGCGCGCCACTCCGGGGCCAGCGCCGCGAGCGGACGCCCGACGACCGACTCGACCGCGCCGTCACTGCCGAGCGGTTCGTCGAACAGCGCCACCCCGAGCGGGAGCATCTCGGTGAGCGCGGCGGCGATGCGCGCCCCCGCATCGGCATCGCCCGCGAGTGCGTCGAGCAGGGCGTCGGCATGGCGCAGGTGGTAGCGCTCCTCACTCATCGCCCGCCCGGCGATCGCCCGCAGGTGCTCCTCGGACGATCCGGCGAGCTCACCCCACCGCAACGCCTCCGCCGTGTCGTACAGCCAGTGGCGGACGAGCGCCGATGCCCACTCGGTGCACGCCGCCTCGACGAGCCAGCACGACCGGTAATCGGCGGGCTCGCGCCGGAACGCCAGGGCGTCGACGGCCTCGGCGCGCGGTGTCTCGCCGGAGAGATCGGCGATCACGAGCTCGTAGAGCATCGCCGCGTGGCCGAGCTCGTCCTGGCCGATCGAAGCGAACGCCAGGTCCTCCTCGAGGAACGGGGCCACGCCGATCCATTCGGTGTGGCGCTGACCCATCAGGTGCTCGTCGTCGGCGAACGCCAACAGGACGGCGCGCTCGGCCGGTCCGAGCGCCGTCACATGGCCCCGGATTCGTCGGATTCGTCGGATCCGGCCCGTCCGGCCCGCCGCCGTTCGGCGACCAAGGAGCCGTCGTTGTGACGGTGCGGTTTGTCGGCGTTGGGGGCGATGAACTCCTCGTCGCCGACGAGCACGTGATCGCGATCGACGACCCACATCAGCTCACCCTCGGCGCGCCGGACATAGTTCTCGCGGGCGAGCACGATCGCCAGCTCGTCGTTGGCGGCCTCGAGGCTCCCCACGTGACGGAACTCGTCCTTGCCCTGCTTCTTCAAGAAGACCTCGTACACGTTCATGCAGACACCAGTTTCGACCCATCACCTGGTTGCAACGCATCACGTGGCGTCAACGCATCACCTCGATCGCCTCGCCGCAACCCGGGCACCGATGGATCGCCCGGCACCGCGTCGGACCGAACATCGACCGCTCGACGGTCTCGGTGCCGCAGCGCGGGCACTCGGCGCGCCCGTCGCGTTCGACGGCGACCGTGAGTCGGGTGGCGAGCTGCTCGCGCGCCCGCTCCGAGATCCGTTCGACCGACCAGGCCGGCGCCGAGAGGAATGTGATGTTGACGCTGCGCACACCCTCGACCCCGGCTGCGGCAGCCCGCACCAGCTCGGTGATGAGCGAGAGCGCCGGGCACCCGGAGAACGTCGGGATCAGCCCGATCGACACCGCCCCGTCCGCGTCGACGGAGAGCGCTTCGAGCAGTCCGAGGTCGACGATCGACACGCCGGGCAGCTCAGGGTCGTCGACCTCGGCCACCGCGGCGCGCACCGCGTCGACCAGATCAACCGCGACGTTCATGCCGCCTCCTTGGCGACCGCGTCGAGCGCGTCGCGCACCCACTCGGTGTCGGACCAGTGCCGGGCCGCGTTCCCGATCCGCCGGGCGGAGTCAGGACCGGCGTTGGCGAGCGTCGCCTTGAGGTGCGACCAGTCGATCGGCCCGATCTCCCACCGCCCGGTGTCGGGATCGTGGCGGAGGTCGGGATCGGGGATCGTGAAGCCGTACCCGGTGAGCAGCGGGGCGTACTTCTGCACCCAGCGGTCGCGCAGCACCTCGTTGGGCTCGGACTTGATGCGGAAGCGCATCAACTCGTCGTCGGGCTTCGAGTCGGGTCCGAACAGCTGCAGGGCCGGCAGCCACCACCGGTCGAGCGCCGCCTGGAACAGGTCGTGCTGGATCGTTGTGCCCTCGGCGATCGTGAGCAGCATCTCCTCGCCGTGGCGCATGTGGAAGCCCTCCTCGGCGATGATGCGCCGCAGGATCCGCCGGTACGGCCCGTACGAACAGTTCTTGAAGACCGCCTGCTGGCTGATCAGCGCCGCGGCGTCGACGAGGTAGGCGATCGCGACCTGGTCGCCCCAGGTGACCGCCGCGTAGTGGAAGACGTTGTGGAACCGGCTGCGGCCGGCGAACAGGTCCTCGAGCATCTGGCGGCGGGTCTTCACGCCGAGGTCGGCGGCGACCATGTACAGCAGGTGGGCATGGCCGATCTCGTCCTGGGTCTTGGCGAGCACGCCCATCTTGCGGCGCAGACCCGGGGAACGGGGGATCCAGTCGCGCTCGGTCAGGCCACCCATCAGCTCGGAGTTGGCGTGCAGCTCGATGAACTTGAAGACCTCGGCGCGGTACTCGTCGGACATGTCGTCGTCGGCCTCGACGATGCCGCCATCGTCGAGGAACGCTTGGAACTCCTCGGTGCTTGCCCAGCGGTTCATGCGCCACCTCCCGTTTCGACCACCGATTCCATCACCGTCTCGACCGCTGTGTCGATCGTTGGGTCGATCACTGGGCCGCCGGCGCGCACGGTGCGGCCGTGGAACACCGCGACGAGCGTGCCGTCGTCGAGCTCCACCCGCACGTCGTAGAGCCCGGTGCGGCCCTTGAGCCACCGTTCCTCCGCCGTGGCCTGCAACCGCGAGCCGCGCGGGACGGGGCTCAGGAAGTCGATGCTCGCCGCCGCCGCGAGCGCGGTCTGGTTGTGGCTCCCCGAGGCGAACGCCATCGCCGTGTCGGCGAGCGTGAACGTCATGCCGCCGTGGCACACGTCGTACCCGTTGCACATGTCGGGCCGCACGACCATCGACACGACCGCCCGTCCCGGACCGGTCTCGACGAGCTCGATCCCGAACGTCTGCGCCGAAACGTCACGCCGGTACAACTCGGCCACCACGGCCGCGGCGTCGACCGAGCCGTCGCCCGCGGCGTCGACAGGTGGGCCGGTGGCGGCTTCGGTCCCCATGACCCGAGCCTACGAGCCGTCCGTCTCGAGCGTTGATCCGGCAGTGACGGCGTCGAGCCACGCGACCGCCGCCGGGGTGAGGGCGGCGACCTTCTTGTAGTCGGCCACGTCGGGCGGCATCGCCTGGAGTGCGTCGGCGAGGCGGCGTGCGTCGTCGGGTCGGGT
>DATMDV010000412.1:0-4629 GCA_035557475.1 Ilumatobacteraceae bacterium | reverse complement strand
TGGTCGTGTCGAGCCACGCACCGGCGATCAACGCGTACAGCGCTCCGGCCACCAAGGTCACTGCCACAGCAACTGCCGAGGTGTAGGCGAACCAGCGCTGTCGGGTCACGCCTTGAGTCCAGAGGAAGCGATGCGTTCCGGCCTCCAGTTCACGGGCAACCAAGGGGGCGCCGACAAACGCCCCGAGCAGGGCCGGGAGCAACACCAGCGGCACGATGAGGAACTGGAGCGAGTTGAACTTGTCCCCGAACTGCTCGACCAGCTCGCGGCATTGCGATTCGGAGCCGCCGGCGAGGCAGGTGGCGAGCCCGCTCGAGTGGTAGTTGCTGTTCATGCTGCGTCCGGTGACCAGCGCCAGCAGGCCCACACCGACCAGCCCCGCGGTGATGCCGATCGCCTCGGGCCGGAAGCGACGCACGGCGACGCGCAGCATCAGACCACCTCCAAATGGCGAACGGGGTGCTGCTCAGGATCGAGGGCAAGGTGGGCGAGCACGATCTCGTCGAGCGTCGGCGTCTGCACCTGCCACGCCGGATCGGTCACGGGCGTCGAGACCGCCACCAGATGTTGATGGCCGACCGAACGGTGACCGCCGACGATCGTGCAGCCGCGCGGCAGGGGACGGTCCGGCGGCCCGACGAGCACAGCGTGTCCTTGAACGATCTCGTCGATCGACCCCGACAGCAGAAGCGATCCCTGCCCGAGCACGACGAGGTGGTCGCACGTGCGTTGGAGGTCGTCGATGAGATGGGTCGAGAACACGACCGTCACTCCCCCGTCGGCGACGGCCGCCATCAACGATTGCAGAAACCCGCGGCGGGCGAGCGGGTCGAGACTGGCGACGGGTTCGTCGAGCAGCAACAGCTTGGGCCGCTTCGCGAGCGCCAGCGCCAGCGCGAACTGAGCACGTTGGCCACCGGACAGCTCGCCGGCGCGGTGACTCTCGTCGATGCGGAGCTCCGCCAGCCGGTCGTCGACGACCGCCTGGTCCCAGCGCACGTTCATCCCAGCCGCGATCGACGCGATCTCGCGGACGCGCGCACGCTTCGGCAACGGGGAGTCCTGCGCGACGAAGGCGACATCGGGCAGTACCGCGGTGCTGCCGGGTGTGCCGCCGAGCACCGACACACTGCCCTCGGTGGGGTCGATCAGACCGGCGACGAGGTGCAGCAGCGTCGACTTACCCGCTCCGTTCGGCCCGACCAGACCGACGACCGCGTGCTCCGGCACGTCGAGATCGAGCTGCTGCAGCGCCCAGCGCCTTCCGTAGCGGCGACCGAGCGATCTGGTCTCGACGACGTTCATGCCACGGCCCCGCGGCTCGTCTCATTGACGACCGAGCGCAACATGCCGACCATCGTTTCGACGTCGAGCCCGGCATCGTTGGCCCGGCCGGCCCAGCGAGTGAGGTCGGATCGCAGGCGGGCTTGCACCTCTGGCGACGGGGCGGTCGACGTGCGGGTGATGAACGTTCCGACGCCCGGACGTCCAACCGCCAAGCCTTCGTGCTCGAGCTCGCGGTACGCCTTGAGCACCGTGTTCGGGTTGATCGCCAGCTCGGCGACCACCTCCTTCACGGTCGGGAGCTGATCGCCTTCACGCAACACACCGAGCAGCACCGCCTGTCGGACCTGATGCACGAGCTGGAGGTACGTCGACACCCCCGAGCTCGAATCCAACCGCAGCGCGATCACGTGTCGCGCCCGGACGCATAGCACTGTTTATCTAGTTCCATAGTGTAATGGAGTATGCCCAGCGCCGGCGCGGACGTCAACCCCGATCTCGCGACACAAGAACGCAGGTCGCGCAGCGGTCAATGCAGCTACGCCAACGGGTCGGCAGAAACGCCCGCGCGGGCGAGACGGCCGGTGCGGACGTGACACGACGCGACGTGCGGAGCGTCGTCGCCGCTCGCCGCGGGGTGCGGGAGCAACTCGGGCTCGAAACAGTCGCACGTTCCCGTCACCTTCAACGGGCAGCGAGGGTGGAAGTAGCAGCCTGCGGGCGGGTTCAGCGGGCTGGGAATCTCGCCGCCGAGTACATGGCGGGTGCGGTGGCGGCCGGGATCGGCGACGGGCACCGCCGACATGAGCGCCTCGGTGTACGGATGCAACGCCGATCCGAAGACCTGATCGCGCGTGCCCAGCTCGGCGATGCGCCCGAGGTACATCACCGCCACCCGATCGCAGAGGTGCTCCACCACGGCGAGGTCGTGGGCCACGAAGAGCAGCGTGAAGTCGAGGCGACGCTGCAGGTCGCGCAGCAGGTTCAGGATCTGGCTCTGGATCGACACGTCGAGGGCCGAGACGGGCTCGTCGGCGACGAGAAACCGGGGCTGCACCGCGAGGGCTCGGGCGATACCGATGCGCTGGCGCTGGCCGCCCGAGAACTGATGGGGGTACCGGCGGTGGTGGTAACCCTCGAGCCCGACCAGCTCGAGCGCATCGGTGACGAGACCCAGGCGCGACTTCTTGCGCACGCCGTGGGCGCGCAGACCCTCGGCGATGGAGTCGCCGATCGTGGCGCGGGGATCCAGCGAGGAGAACGGATCCTGGAAGACCACCTGCATCTGGCTGCGCAGCTCGCGTAGGGCGTCGCCCTTGGCGGCGCGCACATCGACGCCGTCGAAGGTGATGCTGCCGCTGTCGGCATCGAGCAGTCGCAGCAACACGCGGCCAAGGGTCGACTTGCCGCAGCCCGACTCGCCGACGAGCCCGAGCACTTCGCCGGCACGGATGTCGAGGTCGACCCCATCGACGGCGCGCACGGAGCCCTTGGTGCGGCCGAACGATCCGGACTTGACGGGGAACGTCTTCACGACGCCCCTCGCCTTCACGAGCACCTTGCCGCTCACTGGGCCGCTCGCTTGACCCGTCGGGGCGGGGTCGCTCACCGTTGCTCCTTGCGGCTCAACGTGACCTCCACCGGTGTGGCGACCGCTTCGGAATGCAAGAAGCAGCGGACCTTGTGCCCCGGCGTCAGCTCGACGAGGGCCGGCAGTTTCTCGGTGCACTTCGTGAGGTTGTGCTCGATGCGAGCCTGGCATCGTGGCGCGAAACGGCATCCGGGGGGAAGGTCGATCAGGTTCGGTACCCGCCCGGGGATCACCGCCAGCTCGTCGGCCCGCCGCCCGATCACGGGCACCGACCCGATCAGTCCCTGGGTGTACGGGTGCAGCGGCGCGTTGAACAGTGTCTTGGTATCGGTCTCCTCGACGATCTGCCCGGCGTACATCACCGCAACCCGTTCGCACATCTCGGCCACCACCCCGAGGTCGTGGGTGATGAGCACGACGGCCATGCCGAGGTCGGCCTGGGCCTCGCGTATGAGGTCGAGGATCTGGGCCTGGATCGTGACGTCGAGCGCGGTGGTGGGCTCATCCGCGATCAGCAGTTGGGGGACGGCGGCGAGGGCGATGGCGATCATCACGCGTTGGGCTTGTCCACCCGACAACTGGTGTGGGTAGCTCATCGCCCGCCGCTCGGCATCGGGGATGTGGACCTTCTTGAGCATCTCGACCGCTTGCTTCCGGCTCACCTTGCGGCGTGTCCTGCGGTGGATCTCGTAGACCTCGCCGATCTGGAAGCCGGCGTCGTAGCAGGGATTCAGCGAGGAGTTCGGCTGCTGGAAGATCATCGAGATCTTCTCGCAGCACATGTCGCGCAGCTTCTTGCGGGACAGCGTCAACAGGTCGACGCCGTCGAAGCGCACGGTGCCGCCCACGACCCGCCCCGGTTCGGACACGAGTTGCAACAGCGAGTACATGCTGACGCTCTTGCCCGAGCCGGACTCGCCGACGAGTCCGAGCACCTCGCCTCGCCCGACGGACAGGTCGACGCCGTCGACGGCCTTCACGATGCCATCACCGGTGAAGAACCAGGTGCGCAGCCCGCTGATCTCGAGGAGCGGCACCTCACCCATGGCCGGGCTGCCGTCGTCGGGGAGCGAGACGACCGGCCCGGTGTTGTCGCCACCGGAAAGGACGGGGCCGCTCATTTGTTGAGCCGCGGGTCGAGGGCGTCGCGCAGCCCGTCCCCGACGAGGTTGAAGCCGAGCACGTTCAGCATGATGAGGACACCGGGCGCGATCACGAGGTGCGGAGACGTGATCAGCTGTTGACGCTCGGCCGCCAGCATCGAACCCCACTCGGCACCGGGCGGCTGCACGCCGAGACCGAGGAAGCTCAGCGCCGCGATCTCAAGGACCGCGGTGGCGATGCCCAGCGTGGCTTGCACGACCAGAGGCGTCATGCTGTTGGGCAGCACTCGATGCAACAGGATGCGCCGCGACGAGACACCGAGGGCGCGGTCGGCCGCCACGAACTCCTGCTCGCGCACGGTGAGCACGCTGGCGCGCACGACACGGGCATAGATCGGGATGGTGACGATGGAGATCGCGATGACGGCGTTGAACAGGCCCTTGCCGAGCACGGTGACGATGGTGATGGCCAGGAGCAAGGAAGGGAACGCGAGCAGCACGTCCATGCATCGCATGATCACGCTGTCGATCCACCGCCCGTAGAAACCGGCGGCCAGTCCGAGGGCGGCGCCGATGGCGACGGCCAAGGTGACGGCACCGACGCCCGACAGCATCGATATCCGGGCGCCGTATATGAGCCGCGACAGATAG
>DATMDV010000411.1:0-5535 GCA_035557475.1 Ilumatobacteraceae bacterium | reverse complement strand
CCTCGTCGTCCGCAGCGAAACCTACGCCGACCTCCTCGCCACCGATCTGGGCTGAAAACCTCTGTTTGTGTCACCGCTACCGGTGACCCTCGCTGATGTCGGTGACACAAACGAGGCTGTCGCACGAACTTCTGGCGGCTGAGGCCGCATAGTTCTGCGGTCGGGCGCGGCGCCTTGCCGGTCAGGCGAACCCGACGTTGCGGAGCTTGAGGAGATTGTGGGCGGTGCAGATCAGCCGCCATTCGCTGCTGACGGCGGGCATCCCGCGCACCGTGAAACGCCGGTAGCCGAGGTTCGCTTTGATGTTTCCGAAGACTGGTTCGATGGTCTGGCTTCGCTTCTTGTAGAGATCGGCGTTGGCGGGTTCGGCAAGCTTGGCGTCCATGTTCTTGCGTGCAACGGTCGGCTCGGTGGCTTCCCCGCGGATGTGGGCGAGCATCGCGTTGATCCGGCTGTCGGACACGCATAGCTGGTCCTTGGCAGCACGTTTGGAGATCTCGCCGCGGTTGACGCGTTCGATCACGGGGATCCACTCGTCGGGTTCGGGGTCGGCGTTGTCGGTGAGGCGTTGGCCGTCGTGGCCGAAGTAGCGCTTGGTCATGTCGCGCACCCACGTGTAGGACACGCCGAGAATCTCGCCGGCCTTGCGCTGGGACAGCTCACCGCGGTTGACCTGAGCCAGCACGGCGAGCTTGTCGTCGTCGGGCTTGGCGGCTTTCCGCCACGACGACTTCTTGGTGGCGATCAACACGTTCGCTCCAGCGACGTCGGTGGTGCCGTTGGCGGCGGTCCAATAGCCGGCGTCAGCGACGAACGCATCAACGCCGCCTGCGCCGGCGTCGGTGAGGTTCTCGATCACCGCGGTCGCGATCGGCACGAAGTGCGGCTGATCGTTGGTCGTGGCGGTGACCTCGGCCGCCACCACGATCTGCCCGCCGGTGGCTGCTGCCTGGGCGTTGTAGCCCTGCAGGACGCCCCGCGAGGCGTGGGCGATGATCCGCGAGTGCGGATCGGTCGTGTTCGCACGCCGCGGCGCCGCCCGTCGAGCCGCGTCCGCGGACGGCTTCGGGCCGGTCGTCTGGCGACCTGTCGCGGCCTCCTTCGCAGCTCGCTCGGCCATCCGCGTGTCGTAGTCGCGGGCGGTCTGGCGGTCGAGTTCCTCGAGCGCGGCCTTGATCCGAGCCCGCCGGTCGCGACCCCCGGACCACTCCACCGGCAACTCGCCACCGCGCCGGTCACCGAACTCATCGTCCTCAGCCGCGTCGACGGCTTCGGCCTCGGCCAGGATCTCCTCGGCGAGTTGCTCACGATCGCGGTTGGCGAAGAACGACGCGTTCGCGGCGAGCTTGGTGCCATCGATCGCGACCAGCCCGGTGTCGACCAGCCCGGCCTTCACGCACAACGCCAGCACCTGACCGAACAGCCCCGCGATCGCGCCCTGATGGCGGCGCCGGAACCGGGCCAACGTGGCGTGATCCGGACACTGGTTGGCGGCCAGCACCCGATACGCGACGTCGTCGACCAGGCGTCGTTCGATCCGCCGCGAGGACCGCTCTCCAGTGCAATACGCGTACACCAACACACCCAGCACCATCGCCGGGTCGTACACCGCGCCACCCCGACCGTCGAGCCGGAACTCGGCATAGAACGCCCCTAGATCGAGCTCGGCGACAACATCAAGAACGAACCACGCCAAGTGGTCCTCAGGCAGCCAATCGGTCACCAGCGGCGGCATCAGAAACAACTGGTCCCGATCCCCGCCACGCACGTTCACGGCCATGCCCCATCGTCGCCCGCAAACCCAAACGCGGGTAGGATAGTCGAGATTCGTGCGACAGCCTCGCCTATGTCCGCGTCATCACCGCTTGCATCACCACGGCAAACTCGGCATCACCGGCAACGCCGATGACCCCCACGGCCTGGTGTTCACCGACGCTTACGGCCGAGTGATGAAACCTGCCGCGGTGGCTCGACCACCGACCGGGCCACCACCCCAACCGACGGGTCGCTATCAGCATCCCCTCGGTGAACGACTCCAGATGCAGTGGGTCACCTTCAACCCGCCACCACCACCAACACCCGCCGACACCAACTGAGCGGGCGATGGACCGCTGAGTCCGATTGGCGATCGGCTCGCTGCTACTCCTGCTGCTCGACGTCGTCGTCGCGCTAGCTGCGTCAGGGGCTCGTGGCGCTCGGATGGAGCAGCGGGGTGAAGCCGTTGGCGAGCGCGGCGACGGACGTCGGGGGCGTCAGGACGTGGGCCGTGCCCGTGTACGGGCGACTGGTCGGGTCGGTCCAGCCGTCGAACGTGAACATGAGCATCCGGTCGGCGATCAGCAGGCGCGTGTGACGGTCGTCGTCGACCACGACCGTGCCGGACGGCAGCTCATCGATACGTGCCTCCCAGACGAGACGATCGTCGGCACGGTCGAGCCCCCGACCCCGGCGGTGGCGCTCCTCGACGAGTCGGCGATCGAGCGCCGCCGCCAGCAGCGGCTTCGTCGACGCGAGCGACTTCGTCACCGCATCGCGGTACGAGCGATACGCGTCACGCCGGCAAAATGCACAAGGACGGTGACCCGCCGCTAGCGCCACTGCGTCGTCGAGGAAGAAGATCGGTGTCCATCGGTGCGGGGCCGCAAGCGGATGGCGCCAGTCCCGGAACTCGGTGACACAGCTGATCCACAGCGGGCTGTGGTGGTGGCGGACGACGGTGCCCTCGTCGTCGACGAGGCAGCCGCGATTGCCGGTGAGCAGGCCGCGGCCGCTCGCGGCGTGGAGGTCGCTCCACGGATCGATGCGGTTACGCCGGGGCATTCGGGAATGCTCGCACCACCCGCGGGATGTTCACCGGAGAACCTTCGGAAGGAATTGCAACGCATCCAGTTCGCCGAGCTCGGCGCTCGCATTCATTGCGTCGGACGGGACCCACTCCGGGAACGGCGTGATGATCGTGCGATGTGCGCCTGAGGCGGTGTGCTCCTCGTCGATGGCATCCAGCGCCGTCGGGGGGAAGCGATCCGCCAACCGCACGAGGACCGGCCAGATCCGACGGTGGACGAGCGTGACCTTGCCGTTGATGAGACGCATCGCGACGACGGCGGGTGAGCCGCGCAGCCGGTTGATCGCGTCGAAGATCTCGTGACTCCGCGGGTGCGACCACCAGCTCCCCCGGATCGGTTCACCGGCGACGATCTCCGCCACGTTCGGCACCGGACCGCGAGCCGATTGCAGCAGCACGCCACGGCGCCGCAAACGTGCCATCAGCGCCGCGCCGTCAGGAATGCTCGACGCGCCGGCCATGTCTCAGTCCGACTCGTGGGCGTGGCCGGTCACACGCTCGAGCATCTGCCAGTAATCGGGCCAGCTCTTGGTCACGACCGACGGATGCTCGACCTCGATGCCGAAGGTCACGGCGCCGAGCACGCCGAAGGCCATCGCCAGGCGGTGGTCGTGATGTGTTGCCAGACGCGCGCCATGCAGGGCTCCGGTCGCCGGCTCGATCAGGAGCCCGTCGGCCTCCACCACGATCCGGGCGGCCGTCTTGCTGAGCTCGGTGGCCAGGTCCCCCAGACGATCGCTCTCCTTCTCACGGATGAACCCGACACCGCGGATGCGTGTCGGAGTGGTCGCGTTGGCGGCGACCACCGCCAACGTCGGCACGAGGTCCGACATGTCGGCCATGTCGACGTCGAGCCCGACGAGTGACAGCTCCGGATCACGCGACACGGTCATCCCGTCGGCGCTCCAGCCAGTGCTGCAACCCATCGCCGCGAGGACCTCGACGAACCGCGTGTCGCCCTGCAGCGAAGCGCGCGTGAGGCCATTGACGACGATCGAGCCGCCGGCGACGGCCGCCACGGCCAGCGGATACCCCGCTGACGTGGCGTCGGGCTCGACGCGGTACGTCGTCGGTGCGTAACGGGCTTCGTCGACCTCGATCGAATCGTCGCCGACGCGGACCTCGCCACCACCGAAGGCGGCCATCACCGACGCCGTCATGTCGACGTACGGCCGCGACACCAGTGGGCTCGTGAGGGTGATGCGGAGCCCGCCGCGCAGGAAGGGACCGATCAGCATCAGAGCCGTCACGAACTGGCTCGAGACATCGCCGCTGATCTCGACCCGACCACCGGTCGCGGGCCCGGCGATCTCGACCGGGAGCCGTCCCGGCGTCGCCAGCGGGCGGACCGATGCGCCGAGCTCGACGAGCGCGTCGTGCAGTGGACCCATCGGTCGTGTCCGCAACGGCGCATCACCATCGATCACGTACGGGCCGGGTCCGAGCGCGGCCAACGCGGTGACGAAGCGCGACGTCGTGCCGGCGAGGCGGGCCGGAAGTGTTCTCGGGCCGGGGACCAATGTGCCGCCACGACCGTCGACGAATGCCGCGCCGGCGTCGATCTCGACCCTGATCCCGAGCTCGCCGAGGCACTCGACGAGCGCCGCGGTGTCGTCGCCCGACGGGATGCCCTCGATGATGGATCGCCCGTCGGCCAGCGCGGCGCAGACGAGGGCTCGGTTGGCGATCGACTTCGATCCCGGCACGTCCACCGAGGCGTCGACCGGACCCGTCGCCGTCGGGACGAGCAGGTGGCCGGTCATGCGAGCGGCGTGACGGCCGGCTTGAACCCTCTCGCCAGCAGGCCGCCCCGGAACAGCTCGGTGACGGTCTCGTCGACGAGCACGACGGCGACGCCGCGGTTGCTCTCGGCCATGTGGACGACCTCGAAGCTGGCGATGTTGACACCCAGATCGGCGGCCAGCGTGAACAGCTCGGCGGCGGCGCCCGGACGGTCGGGGATCGGGATCCGGAACTCGGCGACCGACTCGGGATCGGTGATCCGCCCGGGCAGGTTGGTCCGCGCCTCACGGGCGCGGGTGAGCCAGGTGTGGAGCTCGGCTCTGGCGTCGGTCTCGACCAGTCGACGGACGTCGGCGAGCCCGTCGATCAGCCCGTCGAGCGCCGACAGGATGGCGTCGCGGTTCTCCGAGCAGATGTCGAGCCAGATGTCGGGATGTCCGCTGGCGATGCGGGTCATGTCGCGGAAGCCGCCGGCGGCGAGGCGGAGCAGCGCCGTGTGGTCCTCGGCGCGGTCGGCGGCCAGGCGCATCAGCGTCGCCGCCGCGAGGTGCGGAACGTGGCTCACGACGGCCACGACCAGGTCGTGGCGTTCCGGGGCGAGGGCGACGACATCGGCGCCGAGCGACGACACCACCGATGTGACCTGGGCGAACGTGGCGTCGTCGCTGTGGGCGACGGGGGTCAGGACCCAGATCGCACCACTGAACATCGCTCCGTCGGCGCCGCCGAGACCGTCGAGCTCGCTGCCCGCCATCGGGTGGCCGCCGACGAAACGCGGGTCGTCGCAGGCCGCGCACACCGCCGACTTCACCGATCCGACATCGGTCACGACGCCGGTCGTCTCGGCCAGGGCCCGCTTCACCTGATCGGCGATCGACAGCACGGGCACCGCGACGAACGTGATCTCTCCGCTCGGATCGATCCCGCTGGTGTCGATCACCCCGCGT
>DATMDV010000410.1:0-2917 GCA_035557475.1 Ilumatobacteraceae bacterium | reverse complement strand
CGGCCGCAGCCGATCGACGAGCTCGGCGACCTCGCCCCGGTCACGTCCCACGAGCACGGTCGAGAGGTGCGACACCTCGATCGTCGCCGGATCGCGCCCGACCTCCTCGCAATGGCGGTGGAGGATGTCGACCTTGCGCCGTACGACGTCGGGCTCGCCGAACAGGTTGCACGCATCCGCCAGCTCGGCGACGAGGCGCAACGTCTTGCGCTCGCCCGATCCGCCGACCCAGATCGGCAGGTGGGCCTGCAGCGGCCGGGGGTAGCACATCGCCTCCTCGACGACGACCGTCTGACCGTCGAACCGCGGCGAACCCTTACCCCACATCAACGGCAGCAGGCGCAGGGCGTCGTCGAGTCGGGCGTACCGCTCGGCACGGGACGGGAAGTCGATGCCGAGCGCGGCGTACTCGTCGGCGAACCAACCGAGGCCGAGGCCGCAGATCGCCCGGCCGTTCGACAGCACGTCGAGCGTGGCAACCGCGTCGGCGAGCACGGCCGGGTGGCGGAGGAACGCGGGCGACACGAGCACGCCGAGCCGGATCCGTTCGGTGACACCGGCCAGCCAGGCGAGCGTGGTGTACGGCTCAGGCAGGTTCTGCCACGCCGGGCCGACCTGTGGGATCTGGCGCAGGTGATCCATCACCCACACGTGCTCGACGCCGGCCGCCTCGGCCTCGGTGACGATCCGTTGCAGGTTCTCGGCGAGGTGCGGCGTACCGCCCGGCCATTCGAAGCTCGACAACTGGAGGCCGATTCGCATGTCGGTGCGTACGTCCGCCGGCACCGACGGGGCCGATTCGGAGGACGGAGCCGCGTTGCCGGGTTGCGAGCGTTGCGGCGGCGGCCGCGGCGCGAGGGCCGCCGGGACGAGGGCCACCGGGTCGGGGGTGACGATGTCGTCCCAGGGCTCCGTCGCCACGGCGGATCTGACGTCGGGCCACCGGCGCAGCTGGTTGGCGACGACATCGGCACGCACCGCGATCTCGCGCGCGCCGTTGCGGCGACGGCACTCCTGGGCCGGGGTGTCGAACACGACCGCGACACACGGCAGGCCGGCGGCGGCCGCCCGCTCACGCCACAGCCGGCGTTGGTCGGCGTCGAGGCCGAGCGTGTCGATGACGGTGGTGAGCCGGCGGCGCAACCGCCGGGCGACGATGTCGTCGAGCAGCGCGAACGCGTCGGTCGACGCGGCCAGGTCGTGCTCGCCCTCGCCGACGAGCGCCCGCAACGCGTCGCTCGAAACGATCTGGGCCGGCTCGAACCACTGCTGCGCCCACGTCGACTTGCCCGATGCCACGGGGCCGACGAGGACCACCACGCACGGCGACGGCAACGCCAGCGGCTCGGTCGACGTCTCGGTCATCGAGCGGTCACGCTACGCCCCGCCCCAACTCACCCGTTCGGGGGACTTTCAGGCCGTTGCAAAGGTTGTCGCCACTGACGGAGGCGTTGAGACCGCGCCTTTTGGGAATGCTCTCCACAGGGCCGTGGTGAATACCGGCCCTGGGCTCGAAAGGCGACGTTCGAATGCGCAACAACTCCAGATCCGGCTTCCTCGGAACCCTCGTGGGTGGCGGGCTCGTCGTCGCCGTGCTGCTGGTCGTTGCAGGCATGGTCAGCATCAAGCTGAACCCGTTCAAGACCGAGCACAAGGATCATTCGCCCCCGCCGATCTTGACCGAGCTGCGTGAGATCTCCGATCTCCACGCCGCGCAGGCCGAGTTCGAGGTCATCATCGACGACGAGCAGGACGTGCGCTATATCCCCGCCGTGCTGGCCGGCGAGCGCGTGCAGTTCGTCGCCGTCGGGACCGTCGACGCCGTCGTCGATCTGTCGACGCTCACCGCCGACGCGGTCGTGTTCGATGAGGAGACGAACTCCGTCGTCGTGACGCTGCCGCAACCGACGATCGGCGATCCGGTGATCGACCACGAGCTGAGCCACGTCATGAACCGCGATCGGGGACTGTTCAACCGCATCGGCGGTCTGTTCTCGGACAACCCGACGAGCGAGAACGCACTGTACGACGCGGCGAGCCAGAAGATGGCCGACGCCGCGGCTGCGAGCGGTCTCGTGGCGATGGCACAAGACCAGGTCGAGGACCTGCTCGAGACGACGATCACCCGGCTCGGCGTCGAGGACGTCGAGGTGCGGTTCGAGTCGACGCCGACTCAGTAATTGCGGCCGGAGCACGGTCGCGCGGGTCGCCGCGTTCTGCACTCGAAGCCGTTGACGCGGACACCGAGCGCCGCGGCGCGGCGCCCTGATTTCCTCTCCTACGATCTGGGTGCGCACAGGGGGCAGGAGGTGACGAATGCACAAGCCGACGCTGGCGGCCATGGTGCTCGTCGTGGCCCTCAGTGCGTGCAGCGACGACGACGCAACCGACGCGACGACGAGCCAGGTGTCGGTGTCCGCGCCGACTCCGTCGACCAGCGAGCCCGTCGAGACCGAACCGACCGAGCCACCCACCACCTCCGCGCCGACGACCACCACGACGACGACCACGACCTCCACCCCGACCGTGCCGCCTCCGACGGTCGAGGAACAGATCGCCGCCGACTACCAGCTCATCTACGACGGCTACTGGGCGTGCCTGCGCGCACCGTTGAATTGCGATACGTCGTGGCTGGTGCCGGGGAGCGGGTCGGAACAGGCGATGACGAACACGATGCAGGCACTGGTCGACCGGGGGCGCTACGTCGGCGAGGAGGATCCCGGGTACTTCGTCATCGAGTCGATCACCGTCGCCCCCGACGGCACGACGGCCGAGGTGATGTCGTGCTGGCGCTTGACCGGCGTGCTGTACGGACCACCGGTCGACCCCAACCGTCCCGTCGGCGCGGACAACCTGGCGACCCTGGTCAACAACACACCTGGGAGCGGTCGGCAGACGGACCAGCTCGCGCGAAGTG
>DATMDV010000409.1:0-3292 GCA_035557475.1 Ilumatobacteraceae bacterium | reverse complement strand
TTGAGGCGGAACCGATCCGGACCGCTCCGGTCGATGCGTCCGTCGACTACCGAGATGAGGAACTCGTAGCCGCCAGCGCCATTCACCCTGCCCGTGCCACGCAGGAAGGCCACGTCACCGTCGACCACCAGCCAGTCGTAGGCGGTGGAGAGGAACGTGAACCGCGCCGCCGGCAGCGCGAAGGCGCTGGCCCCGCTCGGCGTGTCGGCGCCCGGACCGTAGCCGGCGGCCACGCCCAGGATGCCGAGGCCGCCCACGTTCGGCCGCGCCGGGTAGGCGCCGCGCGGGCTGTTGACGATGCCGGCTCCCACGACCGAGCCGCCGTCAGGGTCGACCACCACGACGTACGCGTGCGTCGCGGTGTCCTCCAGGGTGCCGTCGCTCACGGTCAGGGTGACGGTGTGCAGCCCGGCGTCCGTATAGGCGTGCGTGGCGGCCACGGTGTCGGCGACCTGGTCGACCGACGCCGCGGCGATGGTGCCGTCACCCCAATCGACCGTGGCGACGTGGGTCTCGCCACCGTCGAGATCGGTGTAGGAGGCCGACAGGTCGACCGGATCGCCGACCTCGACCGGTCCGGCCGTGACCTCGAGCGAGGTGATCACCGGCGCATGCGTCGCCAGGTCGAGGCCGATGAGCAGCGGATCGTGGTCGGACGACCGGAACGCATCGGGCGCGTAGAGCGTGACGACGTGGTTGGCCGACTTGAAGGTCGTCGTGTAGTCGAGCACGGGAGGCTCATCGGTGTTGATATGCCAGGTCGCCGTGTCGGTCACCTGGTCGGTGAGCGACGCGTTCGAGAGGGCATGATCGAGGTAGCCCGAGGCTCCCTCGAAGACATACGAGTAGGCTTCGTCGCCCTCGTGCAGCCGATGGAGGTCGGTGAAGCCGTCGTCGACCAGAGCCGCGATCGGCGTCTCGTTCCGGTAGCTGTTGAGGTCGCCGATGATGATCGAGTCACCGTCGCCCGACCCGGTCGGGTCGGTGGCGAGCCAGTCGCCGAGCGCATCGGCCGCCGACGTGCGGGTGCCGTTGCAGTTCCCGCCGAGGTGCTCGGGCTGGTCGTCGGGCGCGCCACCGCAGTCGGAGCCCTTCGACTTGAGGTGGTTGACCGCGACCGTGAAAGCCGCCCCGGTGGCCGTCTCGCTGAAGGTCTGCGCAAGCGCCGGACGGTTGCGCGTGTCGTCGAAGCGTGGATCGACGCTCGAGTCGAGGATCGCAAAGGCGCCGAGCGGGCTCACCGCATCGGGCTGGTAGATGATCGCGACCGTGATCTCATCGGTGCCGATGACACCGGTGTCGAGATAGGCATAGGTCCCGGCGCCAGCCTCCTGGTTCAGGCCGGCAACGAGGTCGGCGATGGCAGGGTTCGCGTCGGCCCCGTCGTTCTCGATCTCCATGAGGCCGACCACCTCGGCGTCCATCGCCGCGATGGCCTCGATGATCTTCGTGCGCTGGCGCTCGAATTCGAACGGGTTGATCGCACCGCGCGAGGTCGGGAAGCCGCCGCCCATCCCGTCGCCGTTGAAGTAGTTGAGGACGTTGAACGCGGCGACCTGGATGCGGCCGCCAACGTCGGGCGGGGTCGCCGGCCGGTCGGAGGCGCCGTCGAACGCGATCGGGCCAACCGGCTGGATCCGGTACGAGCCGAAGCCCTGGTGCACCACCGCGCTCAGGTCGGCGACGGTGGCGCCGGTGCGCAGCGTGTTGGACGCGGATAGCCCGCCGGTCGGGTACCGCGTCGGATCAGCGTTCTGCGAGGTGTTGGCGTCGTCGAGCACGATCCGGGTGCGAGCGTTGAGGTCGTTGACGGCCTCCGCCGCCGGACCGGGATCGGTGACGTGCGTGCCCTGGAACTGCCGGCCGGTCGAGCTGAGCACGACCTCGCCGAACCGCCCGAGGCTGAAGTTCTCGGTGACGGTCATGGTCTGGGTAAAGTCGGCGAGCATCCCCTCCCAGCGCTCCCAGTCGCCGATGGTGGCCACCGGCAGCGTGACCTGGGCCGGACTGACCGACGCGCCCGTCGCGCAGACGATGACGCTCGTCACGTTGCTGACCTGGGTCACGTCACCGAACTCGGCGGCGCGTCCGGTGACGTTGACGACGTCGCCCGGCGCGACCTGGACGGCGCCGTTGCCGTCGAAGGCGAAGATGCCCTCCGAGGTGAGCGGATCGGCATCAGTGTCGGCGTCCTCCTCCTGGAGGAAGAACCCGCGCAGCGCCGGCGACGGACCCTGGTAGTCGCCGACCACGACGCCCTCGACGCTGACCGATGCGTCGACGACAGGCGTGGTGAGGCCGGTTCCCTGGACATCGTGGATGAGATGGCTCGCGTCGCCGCACGCGGCGGTGTCGAGGATCGTGAAGCTGAAGGCATGGTCGGCCGCCATCGTGTCCGGCGGGTCGTCGATGTCCGCGTCGGTGACGAGGTCGGCCTCGATCGTGACCGTGCACGTCTCGCCCGCCGTGAAGTCGATTGTCGGGTCGAGCTGGAACGTGGTCGGGCCGCCGCTCTCCGTTGCCGCATGTGCCCCGCTGCCCGTGCAGCCGATGGCGTACCAGCCGGCGGCGACGTCAACCGCCTCGCTGAAGGTGACCTCGATGGTCGTGGCGGCGGCCACGCCGCTGGCGCCGTTCGCCGGGGACGAGGCGCTCACCGCCGGCGCGCCGTCCGCGGGCGGCCCGTCGCACGGGTCGCCGGGCGTGGCGGCGTTGCGCGGCGCCGGTGCGGCCGCGCCGAAGTCGGCCGCGTTGTGGTCGGTATCGGCGCAGCCGTCTTCGCCGCGGAACGCCGCGGTCGTGTTCGACAGCCCCGGCGCGGCCGCCGGGCCCTCGAAGAAATTCGCGCTGCCATAGCCGACGAGGTCGATGATGCGCGCCAGCTGGGTGCCGTCGCAGGCCGCCGACCCTCCATTGCAGCCGAGCGACGTGGTGTCGCTGACGAGCGCGACCTTGCCGGCCGTCCCGGACATGTTGATCGGGTTCGCGTCGACGATGTCAGGCGTCGGGAGCGCGACCCCGCTGCCCGTGCCGGCCGCCTCCTGGACGAGGCGGTACCCACCCGCCGGGATCGAGCCGCTCAGCTCGGTCAGTTGGCCGCTGTTCGCACCGAAGTTGCCGGTGCCCGTCGCGCTGGCGTACTGGAGCGAGAGGCCATCGAGCGAGACGGGCGCGCCCGAGCGGTTGAAGATCTCGATGAAGTCGTGCGTGTACTGCGCGCCCGCGTTGCCCCCGCCGCCGTAGACCTGGCTGACCACGACGGTCGCCGACACCGCCCGCGCCGGCGCGGGTG
>DATMDV010000408.1:0-7197 GCA_035557475.1 Ilumatobacteraceae bacterium | reverse complement strand
CCCAGCATTCCGATCACAGCCAACCGTCCCAGAATGCGCGGCACGAATGCCGAGTCCGGGATGCCTTCCATCCTCGACCGGAAGGAGCTCGCCGTCCGTCGAAGGTTGTGTAGGTGTGTCGGTGGTCGAGAACGAGGTAGCTGTCGCTGGGGCGGTCGCCCGGCCCGGATGGTGCGTGCTGCAGCAGGCGTCTACCGTGACGACGACCAGGCTCACGCTCCGACCCCTTCGACTGAACTCGAGGAGACTCATGACTCTGCAGCCGATCGTCTCGCCCGACGAGTGGGAGGCAGCTCGACAAGAACTCCTGGTCGAAGAGAAGGCGCTGATGAAAGAGCGCGACGCCCTCGCCGCGAAGCGTCGGCGGATGCCGTGGATGGCGGTCGACAAGGACTACCGGTTCGAGGGCCCGGCCGGCGCGGCGAGCCTGGCGGACCTGTTCGAGGGTCGTCGGCAGCTGATCGTGTATCGGGCGTTCTACGCGCCGGACGTGACGACGTATCCGCCGTCGGGCGGCTCATACCCGATGCGGGCGTGCGACGGCTGCTCGTTCGTCGCCGACCAGGTGGCGCACCCGGCACATCTCAACGCGCGGGACACGACGTTGGCGTTCGTGTCGCGTGCCCCTCAGGCCGACATCCGCGGGCTGAAGGAGCGCATGGGGTGGCATCTCATCCCCTGGTACACCCTGACCGACGACTTCGACGCCGACTTCGGCGTCGACCAGATGCACGGGACCAACGCGTTCATTCGCGACGGCGACCGGATCTTCCGCACCTACTTCGTGTCCGACCGTGGTGACGAGCAGATGGGCAACACCTGGAACTACCTCGACATCACCGCGCTCGGACGGCAGGAGGAATGGGAGGACTCACCGCCGGGCTATCCGCAGACGCCGCCGTACGTGTGGTGGAACTACCACGACGCATACGGCACAAGCCTGCAGGCAGGGCAGGACTGAGTCGGTTCTGGGGCATCGTTCGAGGGATCCCGGATCGCCCCGACGGGATGTCGACGCCGAGGCCGCCGACACCAGCTCGCCGACGAGGGCTCGTCATCGGGCCCGAACGTAGACTGCGCCCGCTGGGGAGGACATCACATGGCAGAACTGCCGATCGACGCGCCATTTCCGCTCGACGACTACATCACCGACGAGTGGTACCCGAGCACGGTGCTGCCGTTGCCGGGACCAGTGATGGAGGAGCCGTTCGGTCTGTTCACGGCGGCTGACTCCGGTCGCTTCTGGCTGTTGGAAGGCCACTGGAGCCGGGGCATGACCCCGCTCTGCGTGTCGGCCGCCAACGACGTGTTGTGGGGCACCCAGTACGGCGCCAACCTCTACCAGCTGCCACCGACCAAGGGACAGGCGGCGAGGTTCGTCGGTGCGCACGCCTACGTCAGCGACTCGCCCTGCTGCAGCGAATGGGAGGTGATGCAGCGGGCGACGCGGGTCGAGCAGCTCGTCGGCCCGGCGATCGTGAACTTCCCGGTGATGTGGGACGCCCGGCGCGACTCGATCGTCGCCGCGCTCGCGCACTTCGAGGGCGCGGATCTGGCGTCGATGGGGCTCGCCGAGATGCGCACGTACCTCGGCGAGTTCTGGGCGTTCCATCGGTGGGTCTGGGAGGTCCACTTCGAGTTGATGGATCCGCTGATCGCCAATTACTTCGGGTTCCGGGCGACATGCGTCGAGCTCGGCATCGACGAGCAGGATGTCGCCCGGTTCTACCAGGGCTCCGAGACCAAGATCATGGAGACCGATCGTGAGGTCTGGAAGCTCACCGCGGCAGCGCGCGGCACCGCCGTCGAGGTGGTGCTGAAGGCGAACGATCCGTCCGCATCGCTCGCTGCGCTCCGCACGTCGAGCGACGACACGGTCAAGGGTTGGTTGAACGCGCTCGATGCGTTCCTGAACGAGTACGGCTGGCGGACGGAGGGGATGTGCGATCCGTCGCTCGCGCCGTGGGTCGAAGACCCGACGCCGTTGCTGGCGATGATCACCACGTTCGTCCGCAACGGCACCGATCACGACTTCGTCGCCGCCCACGAGTCGGCCGTGGCAGAACGTGAGTCGACCCTCGAGCGCGTCCGGTCGACGCTCGACGGCGACGCACGGCAGCGGTTCGAGGAAGGCCTCGGCGCCTGCCGGCACGCGAACTTCTCGTGGTGGCAGGAAGAGCACAACTTCTATCTCGACCTCCGCGCCCACATCCCGCTGCGGATGGCAGCGCTCCGCATCGGTGAGATCGTCGGCGCCGACCGACGCGACGATCTCATCTACCTGTTCCGGCACGAGCTCGACCACATCGCCGCCGGACGGATCTCCTACGACGCGGTGCGCGATGTGATCGTCGCCCGTCGCGCCTACTACGAGGCGAGCCGGGTGCGTCGGTCCGAGATGCCAGCCGTCCTCGGGACCCCTCCCGGCGGCACCGACGATCCGATCATGAAGGAGATCTTCGGTGTCGATCACCGGCTCCTCGCCACGGTCGGCAGCGTCGGTGCCGACACGATGTCGCTGACCGGCGTGCCGGCATCGTCAGGGGTCGCGCGTGGGCGGGCCCGGGTGATCGTCGAGGTCACCGATCTCGGCGACCTCGAACCCGACGAGATCCTCGTGTGTGTCTTCACATCACCCAACTGGACTCCTGCGTTCGCCCAGATCGCCGGCTGCGTGTGCGACACCGGCGGCGCCCTGTCGCACACGGCGATCGTCTCCCGCGAGTACCGGATCCCGGCGGTGTGCGCCACCGGCGCGGCGACGAAGCTGATCCGCACCGGCGACTTGATCGAGGTCGACGGCTCCGCCGGAGTCGTCACCATCCTCGAGCGCGCCTAGCCGGCGATGCCGACGACGTTGTTCCGCGGCGGTCGGATCCGCGCCGACTTCGGCGGTGTGGTGCACGACTCGGTTCTCGCACGCGACGGCCGCATCGTTGCGGTCGGCTCGGTGGCCGACGTCCGCGCCGCGTCCGGTCCCGTCGACGAGACCGTCGATCTCGCGGGCGCCTGGGTCGTGCCCGGGCTGATCGATGCCCATCCGCACCTGCTGCACTTCGGCGTCGCCGCGGCCGGGTTGGCCGACCTGTCCGGCGCTGCGGACCACGGCGACATCGTCGCCGCGATCACGACCGTGGCATCAGGTCGGGCTCCCGGCGAGTGGGTGATGGCGACGCCGGTCGGCGAGCCGCACTACTTCTTCCGGCGCGGCCAACAGGACCTGCGTGAGGGGGCACTCCCGGATCGGGTCACGCTCGACGAGGCGACCGTTCGACATCCGGTGATGATCCAGGCCTGGTCGCCGACGATGCCCAACGTGTGCGCGCTCAACTCGGCCGGCCTCGTCGCGCTCGGCATCAACGCCGCATCGCCGGACCGGGTGGCCGACGTGTGGATCGAGAAGGACGCGTCCGGTGTGCCGACGGGCCGCTTGTTCGGTGCGGTGACGACGAACTACAACACCGACCCGTTCTTCGGCGAGATCCTGCTGCGCCTGCCAGCGCCGCCGTCACACCTCGTCGAGCACGCGACCCTCCAGGCAATCGCCGCCCACCACCGTCTCGGCATCACTGCTGTCTATGAGCCACACGCGATGGAGCCCCGCCACATCGACGTGTACCGGCGGATGCGCGACTCGGGCCGGCTGTCGATGCGGGTCAAGGCGGTGCCCGAGTATCAGCGGTTCACGCGTCCGTCCGACCACCAGAAGTCGATCGCCGAGCTGGCGGCGACCCTCGACGACGCACTGATCGCGGTCGACGTCGGCGATGACTGGTTGCGCGTCGAGGGCATCACGGTCTCGGCGGGCGGGACCTGTGCCTCGGGCAACATGCCGTGGCCGACGACGTACCTCGATGCGTTCGGCCACGAGACGAGCGGCCGATGGTTCATCAGCCACGAGGCGATCGAACAGGCCGTGGAGTTCTGCGCTCGTAGCGGGCTGCGCCTCAACGTGTGCGCGATGGGCCCAGCCGAGCACGACGTCCTGCTCGAGCTCGTCGAACGGCACGGCGTGCGCGACGGCATCGTGCAGCATGGCGCGCTGATGCCGCTCGTGCACGCCCGGCGCTGGGCGGCGTGCGGTTTCCGACAGACGATCTGCTGCGGGTTCACGTGGGGCAAAGGCGACGTGTATCGCACGGCGTTCGGCTCGGAGTCGATCGCCGACCTCAACCCGTTGCGACGCCTGCTCGACGAGGGCACGGTGCTGGCGGCGTCGACCGACTGGGGCCCGAAGAATCCGTGGGAGCAGATGTGGCTGGCGCACACGCATCTGCTCGGACACTCGGGAATCCGCAACGACGGTCCCGCCCAGGTCGTCACCCGGACCGAGGCGATCGAGATGTGGACCAGCGGTGCAGCGTCGGTCCTCGACTGGCCCGAGCTCGGTCGCCTGCGGCCCGGCAGCTACGCGGACTTCGTGGTCGTCGACCGTGATCCGCTCACCTGCGAGCTCGACGAGCTGCCGGGCGTCGTCGTGCTGTCGACGGTGACGGCCGGCCGGACGGTGTTCGCGTCGGCATGAGGGTGGCGTGACGAAGTCGCCGATCGCGACCGCCGCCAGTGGCCAATCTCAAGACGAGACGAGGATTCGTCGCGAATTTGTTCCCGAAGCGCGTATCTGAACGCGTTCCGTGGGATCACGACGTCACATGACGCAAATCGTGACGAACGAACCCGGTATTCGTATCGGCTTCGTCTGTCCGACGTGATATACATATCGGCGACGGGCCTCGGCGTGGCGAGGTACAGCGGGAAGGTTAGGTAGTGAGCGGGAACCTATTGGAATCGGTGGACCTCCGGTCTGCCGTGTCGGCGCCGGACGGCGTAGCGCCGATTGTGAAGGAGTCCAACAGCGGCTCCATGGATCCACTTGCGCTCAAGCAGCGCTTGATGTTCGCAGACGCGGTTGCGATCTGCGTCGGGGTCCTTGTGGCATTCGTCTTCCAAGCGGTGTTGCGGCCGGTGCCGCAGAGCGTCTGGTCGACGCACTGGCGGCTGCTGGCGGTCAGCGCGCCGGTGTGGATCATCGCGATGGGGATGAACAAGCTGTACACGGCACGCGCCAACGAGCGCCGTACGGAGGAGTTCCGGCGGATCTTCGCGGCGACCGGGGCCGGCGTCGGCAGCGTCGTCGCGATCGCGTTCGCGTCGCAGTACAAGGAGCTGTCCCGGCTGTGGGTGGTCGTGCTGTTCCTCAGCGTCAGCGGCGCCCTGGTCGTCGAGCGTTGCATCGCTCGACGGGTGTTCCTCAAGCTCCGCAGGGCCGGGCGCATCAACCGGCGCGTGGTCATCGTGGGCACCGACGCCCATGCCATCGGCCTGCTGCACACAATGCAGCGCAACGCCGACCTCGGCTATGACGTGGTCGGTTTCGTCGGCGACGCCGATCTGGGTGAGCGCGGTGGCGTGTCGGTGCTCGGCACGTACGACGATCTCGAGCAGATCATCGCCGACACCGACTCGGTCGGGGTCGTGATCTCGCTGTCGTCGGTGACCGACACGCTCGTCAACACCATGACGCGCCGCCTCACCGATGGTGGGTACCACGTCGCACTGTCGTCGAGCCTGCGCGACATCGACGTCACCCGGATCCGCCCTCAGCACCTCGGCGGTCGCACGCTCATCTACGTCGAGCCGATCATCCGCAACGGGTGGCGGGCAGCGGCGAAGCGGGCGTTCGACATCGCGATCTCGATCGTGGCGCTCGTCGCCACGCTGCCGGTCATCGCCATCGCGGCGATCGCCAACCGGCTGACGTCGCCTGGTCCGGTGTTCTTCCGTCAGATTCGCGTCGGCCGCGACGGCCGGGAGTTCGAGATCATCAAGCTGCGCACGATGGTCGTCGACGCCGAGGCTCGCAAGGCCGAACTGATGCACCAGAACGAGAGCGACGGTGCCCTGTTCAAGATCCGCAACGACCCTCGCGTCACCACGATCGGCCGGTATCTGCGCAAGCTCTCCCTCGACGAGCTCCCGCAGTTCTGGAACGTTCTCCGTGGCGAGATGAGCGTCGTCGGACCTCGTCCGGCACTGCCCTCAGAGGTCGAGATGTGGCCGGCCGACGCACACGAGCGTCTTCGTGTCCTTCCCGGCATCACCGGGATGTGGCAGGTCTCAGGTCGTTCCGACACCTCGTTCGACGAGTACAAGCGGCTCGACATGTACTACGTCGACAACTGGTCGCTGCTCCACGATCTCACCATCGTCGCCAAGACGTTCGGTGCGGTCGTCTCGAGCCGCGGCGCCAGCTGACGGCGTCCTGCGATCACACCCCTTCGGCGTGATGCAGGTCGGCCCGGTGTAAACGTCAACGGCGTACGGTGTCGGGTGTGGCGCATCCAGGCGACAGTTGGGCCGATCGCTGTTGCAGCGTGGTCGAGCTCCGTCAGTACACGTTGCAACCGTCGCGGCGCGATGACCTGATCGAGCTGTTCGATCGCGAGTTCGTCGAGACCCAGGAGGCGACGGGCATGCACATCGTCGCCCAGTTCCGCGATCTCGACGACCCCGACCGCTTCGTGTGGATCCGCGGATTCACCGACATGACGAGTCGAACGTCGGCACTGCAGGCCTTCTACGGCGGTCCGGTGTGGAAGCAGCACGGCCGCGCGGCCGCCTCGACCATGATCGACTCCGACGACGTGCTGCTGCTCAAGCCGGCGTTCGACGGCGCCGGCCTGACCCATCCACCAGCACCGCGGCCGTCTGCGACCGACATCGACGTGCCGGCCGCGACGATCGTCCTGACGATCCACGAGGTGACCGAGCCACCGTCGCCCGCCGAGGTTGGTGACTTCGCCACCGAGTGGGACGCCATCGCCGAGGCGCACGGAGCGGCATCGCTGGCGTGGTACGTGACCGACCCGGCCGAGAACACGTTCCCAGCGCTCCCCGTACGCACCGACGTGTCAGTGGTGGTCAACATCTCGGCGTTCGACGACGCGGACCAGCACCGCGCGTTCGTGTCTCGTCCGACCGCTCGCGGCGGCCGGTCGTTGCGCTCGACGGCCACGTCGCAGCTGCGGCTCGAGCCCACCGGCCGGTCTGCGCTGCGTTGAGGCCCGCGTGGCGAGAAACCGTCCGGCGATGCGTGGTGGAATGGCGGAGTGACAGACCGGAAGCTCACGACCGCACCGCAGGGTGACCTCGAATCGTTCACGGTCGCTCCGTTCAGCCACGACGGCGCAACACACG